>DATMYL010000001.1:0-6204 GCA_035560975.1 Chlorobaculum sp.
CCAGAAGAGGTCACTGTTCTCCGTTATGCTGGCGTGTAACTGATTGCCGTCCGCAGTGACTACATCCGCAGAGAGCAGGTTGTCGACGCTCAAGCCATATTTCCGGCTCAACCAGCCGAAGCCGCCGCCGAGAGTCAGGCCTGCCACGCCTGTAGTCGAGTTGATGCCGAGCGGAGTAGCGAGGCCGTGCGTCTGCGCTGCCGCGTCGAAGTCAGCGAGTGTGCATCCCGGCTCGACGGTCGCCCGGCGGACTTTCGGATCCACTTGGATGCTTTTCATGAGCGACAGGTCGATCATGATTCCGTCGTCGCAGACGGAATTGCCTGCAATGTTGTGGCCGCCCCCCCGAACTGAAACGAGCATATTGTGCTTGCGGGAGAACCTGACGGCGTTGGCGACATCTTCCGGTGTGGTGCAGCGCCCGATCAATGCAGGCCTTCGGTCGATCATGGCGTTCCAGATCTGTCGAACTTCTTCGTAACCAGCGACACCAGGAAGTAGTACTTCACCCTGGAAGCGCTCTTTGAATTCGTCGATGTTTGCGTCTTGTAGCTGCTTCATGCGTGCCTCCAATAGTTGGATTATCCGCCTGACCCGCGGATAGTTGATTTGAGGATCATATGGAGGAGATTACGGATACTGGTGACTGGAACATGTCTGCCCGGGAGTAGCTGAGATGTTTGAAACAGAACCACCAGTCGGGATTTTCCGGAACATAACATTGCCTGCTTTTGTTCCCGGCAAGCAAGCGATCTGAAAGACAACTTCACTTGACGCGCGTCGATCTCTCGAAGAATTCAGTTTCCGGGTGTCATCATTTTGATCTTAATCCCTTTAAAAAAATGAGCTGCCCATTTCTGAAGGAAGTAGATCGTCACCTTGGGAGGTCATATTTTAATCGAAGCCGGATTGCCTGGGTCACTACGGCAGACGAAGGGAGTGTCGTTGAATTTATTGGATAAGTGAAAAAATGCGTGAGACACCCGGAATAACGGAGCAGGTGAATCCTGGACAGAGAGCTCAAAGCATAAGAAGCCGTAACGGCAGCCGGCCGATCTGGCGAAGCCTCACAGCGTTCTTTACAATTTGTTGCTGCTGCTTATCGCAGGAGTGCTTGAATACTCAGTCCGCGTGATTCGGAAACTTCTGCTACGACTGCTAAATCCGGTTTTGATTGAGCATATATTCCCGCACAAAATCGGCCGACATTGACATCTTCACTTGAGGGGTTGCTCAATCTATCCTTCCTGACTATTCCGCTGAATTATAGTTCGCTTGTATATTATTGAATGAGAAATATATAGCGTTCCTATCAGGCGCGTTTTCGGTCCTGTGGTCAGGGATTTTTCAGCTTTAATACATTGTGTAAAAGCGTATTTTCTGGTATAATACTATTACTGATGTGCCGCAGTATTTTGGTGAAAATGTTGCGGTGTAGATAATCGATTTTGTTGAGTTAGCGTATAGTGGCAGTAAAACTCTTTATTAACCAGTTCCCCCACCCCCATGTACAAGAAAATTGTGCCGTTGCAGTCAGAGCTTCATTCAAAACTGAAGCTGAAGTCGAACAACTCTTTTGCATTTGCTGCTGAAGTACACGTAGCAGGCATCATGGCAAACGAGTTTTACAGGGCTGCATCAACCTACCCTATCGTATTCATCGAGGATGCAGGCAAAGATGCATTCATGCCTGTCGTCCTGCTGGGACTCAACCAGAACGAGAACCTGTTCGTGAACGCCGACGGGAAGTGGGAAGCAGCTTATGTTCCTGCTATCCTGAGGCGTTATCCGTTTGCGTTGGCCAGAACCTCCGAGGAGGGCCAGTATACTGTCTGCATCGATGAGGAGAGTGATTTCTTTTCAGAGAAAGAGGGACAGAGCCTTTTTGACAAGAAGGGTAACCCGGAAGAGGTTTTGGAAAAGGTCAAGACCTACCTTGCCCAGCTTCAGCAGATGGAGCAGTTTACACGACAGTTTTGCGAGGTGCTGAAAGAGCATAACCTGCTGGCGCCGCTTAACATGCGTGTCCAGAAGGACAATGCGGTGCAGAACATCACCGGTGCATATGCCGTCAATGATGAGCGCTTGAGCCATTTGAGCGATGCAACGTATCTGGAATTACGCAAGAAAAATTTCCTTCCTTTGATTTACAGCCACCTCACATCCATTACCCAGCTGGAACGCCTGGTTCAGTTGCGTGGGAAAAACACAGAAATAGAGAAAGAGCAGCCACAGGAAATGGTGGCTGATGAGCCGCAGCTGGGCGCATAATTCTTTAGATCGTTTTTTGTTGCTGTTTGTTTTCTGATTGATAGCTGCATGGTTTCCGCCATGCAGCGTCTTTCCGACATTTCGGATGTTCAGATGCATTATTAGTGTACTGTAAATTCATATAAGCGAGAACTCGTGTGTATATGCTCGGTTTGAGTTTTTAAACATCATGAGAAGCTCTGAAGTTATGAATACAGATTTATTCCATGTTCATACTGAAAGCAGCCTTATACGTTGCTTTCGGGTACATCAACAGATATATACCGTCATCGGATAGCACTTCCTCGACAAACATTTGCCAGGATTGTCCTATCTGATGGTGGATATATGTTGTAAAAGAGGTGCATATGTTATTTATATGAAAAATCTCTTTCATCTCGAGCAGCTTGAGCCGAGGATCCTGTTATCTGGTGATGTACTTCCCGGGTTGCTTCCTTTGGCCGAATCCCAGATCTCCAGCCAGGATCAATCGGTGTATGTGCTGGAACACGCACCATTCGACAGCGTTTTTTCGCAGCAGGGTACGACTTCCGATGTCGCCGATTCAGCATGTACTGTTGTTATTGCAGGTGTTGCAGACGGCATAACGCCTGAAGCATTACTGCATCCTTTCGAAACGGCTGATCTGTCAGTTCGGAACGCGGATCCGGGAACTCAGGGCACGTTGCTCGCTGATTTTTCATCAGAATACAGCTTCACGGAAAATGAGTGGGATGCGCTTGAAGACGGATGGCGGCATCTGTCGTCTTTGATCGGTGAAACGCTCTCTTCCGACGGTTTCATTTCCGGGATTCCATTCCTTGAAAACGGGAACACATTTCAGGAGCTTTTCGGAAAAAGTGAGGACCTGGCCAACCTGCTGCAGCAACCAGTTGCTGATTATGGTTCGTCTTTCGGTGAGAATGGAGCGGCCGAGAGTGTTGGTGGGCTGCTCGGAGCCTTTTCCAAGGATTGGGAGGAAGGCAATCTGGTGGCGCTGGGCAAGATTCTTGGCGGGTATGACGCAGCTAAACAGGAGCTTCGTTTCAGCCTCACGCTGCAGATCGATCGTGAAGGCAGGACTGGTATTGACTTCAGCAAACTGGATGATGGTACTGGCCTGGAACTGCATACCCTGGATCAGGCAGACTATAACGCCACTCTGTCACTCGACCTGGAATTTGGACTGGATGTTGTAAGCGATTCTTTTTTCAGCACGATTCCGGATGCTTCGTTTTCGGTTCGTGTAGATGCTGAAGATCTCGATACGCAGGTTGTATTCCCTTCGAATTCCGGCGCACGGACCTGCTCGGCCTCCGGGGATTACGAACTGTACGCTAACTTTGATCTGGATGGTGGAAGCGAGGAAGTTACTGCGGCAGCCGATCATGATTCCCTGCTGACAGCTTCATCCGCCTCGTCGGGTTTGACCATAGCCCTCTCTTTTTCAGGGGCAGATGTCTACCAGGGAGTTGAACTTCTCTCTGTTACCTCCTCAGACCTTTTCGATGCTGCATCGCCTGAAATAGCACTTCAGGGAAGCAATCTTCATCCATGGAATGCCGGCCTGCAGGCGGATCTGTACGTGGCTCAGGGTGAGCGGCTTACAGGTAGCGGTGCGCTGACCGGTGACCTGGTGAACGATGGCGTTGTTGCGCCCGGCAATTCGCCTGGCCATCAACAAGTTTCCTCTTTCACCCAGACGGCTGACGGAACCCTTCTCATCGAACTCGAGGGGAAAAGCATAGCCGGTACTGATTATGACTGGCTTGATATTACCGGGAACGCCAATTTTGGCGGCAAACTCCAGGTTTCCCTGCTGCACGACTACAAGCCAACGGTGGGCGATACGTTTGACATTATCACTTTTGGCGGTTCAGCCACCGGCAGATTCACCAATCTGACCGGGTTGTACGGCTTCGATTCCGACTACTATTTCGAGCTGGTCCAGACCTCCGATAAAATCCAGCTGGTAACAAAGGAGATTCTTTCCGGCAATGATTTTTCGTTTGTAACTGATACCCTTGGTTCAGCTTATAACGACAACCTTGGTATGCTGCTCAACGTTGGGTATCTGGTCGGCGATGCACCCACCTCGGTAACACTTTCCGGCAACGTCGAGCTTGGCGATTCATTCAAACTTGGCGGTTCATTCACTTTTTCAGAGCAAGTGACTCCGGTTTCTCTTGCCCTGAAAGATGTTTCGAGCGCAGGCTCCTCCAGCGTCTCGGCGACCAGCCTCACGGTTGGAGGGCGCGATCTGGATCTTCTGTTCGGAAGCACTACGGATGGTGCCGGTCTCAAGGTCTCCGATGTTGATTTCGGCCTTGCCCTGTTCACTCCGGTCAGTGACAGCGATTCGCGAAGCTGGCTGCTGACGAAAGGCTCCATCGGCAGCTCCGGCGATGCCTCCTTTGTCAATCTCGGCCCCCTTTCAATCAGTTCCGGAACGATCAGTTTCGATATCAGCCAGGGCCTTGGTTCATCGAACACGACGGTCGCAAATCTCTCCTCCGCTCCAGTCGCCATATCTGACGCTACGGGGACGATCGTTACGTTCAACGATAATGGAAGCAGGGGCGAATATTTCGATTTGGCCGCTACCGACCTTGATTTCTCGCTGGCTGATACGGTATCCGTCGTCGGCGATTTCATGTTCTCAGCGGATGGCACGAGCCTGACTGCGATCGGAACCGACGTGAACGCCCTGTTCGGAACGGTTGACATGAACATCGGCGTCACCAATGCTACGATCGGCCTGATTACCAGCAAGGCAGCAGGTACTGCGCTCCAGGCGTCCGGTGGATTTTCTGCAAATCTGGGAAGCGACATCTCCCTCACGGCGACCAGCAGTTCCATTCTGTGGAAAGACTCGGCAACCAGCCTGACTGCGGCCAACAAGGTGCTTTCAATCGGCAGCAGCACGTTCACGTTCAGTGACGAATTGGTCAGCTCCGCCGGTATCCAGGAGGTACGGGTCAGCGATGCGGTATTAAAAGTAGGTGATTTCTTCAATGTCAGTGGAGACCTTGCATTTCACAGGGGCACCTCTGACCTGAAAGATTCTTCAGGGGTGACAGTCCATACCGATGTGCTGACTCTCGGCGCTTCGGGTCTGAGCGTTTTTGCCGGAGCTGACGGCGATAGCGCCGACAGGATGGGGTTGGCTCTCGGCAATGTCGATTTTGCCCTTGCCGTCATGCATGATCAGGGCAGTGCCCGACACTGGACAGCCTTGAAAGGCGCTGCCCAGTCTGTGAGCGCTGTCGGTATTCCGGACGTCACGCTGTCAGGCACCAATCTCTCGGTGTCGGTTAACATGAGCGCCAGTGACGGAACCGTTATCGATTTCAGCAAGACATCGCTACTTGTCGCTACGGGTGTCGACAAATCGGTCACTCTCGATTTTGCGGGGCCATTTGTCAAGGTTGCCGGTACTTTCGATGTCGCTGTTGACGATTTCCTGAGCCTCAGTGGTTCAATGGCCTTCGAAAAGAAGACAGGCAACCTGTCCGTACAGACTGCAGGTGGTACTACATCCAGCCTGGCGATGGATATCCTTTCTTTCGGCGGAGCGGGAATCGATGCCTTTGTCGGCCTGAATGGCGGCAGTGCCCAGCAATTGGGCCTGGTTCTTGCCGGAACCAGATTCGCCGTCCTGATGGCTCAGGATCAGACCAACAAGAAACGGAAGTGGAGCTCCGTAAAAGCGGGTGCAGAATCCGCTTCCATTACCGGTGTGGACGGGGTTACCCTCTCTGCTGCCGATGCGACAGTTGAAATCAACAAGGCTTCGGCTGAAGACGGTTCATTGCTCGATTTTTCTGCCGGATCATATTCCCTTTCAGTTGGTTCGGGACAGTCTGTAGCTATCGATTTCGATGCAGATAAGGGCGAATTGCTTACGGCGAGCGGCACGATTTCGCTGGACGCGTTCGGGTTCTTCAGCGCGAC
>DATMYL010000002.1:0-3548 GCA_035560975.1 Chlorobaculum sp.
TTCCAGGGCTGCGTCCTTTTCGATGTGCTTGCGGTATTCGTCGAGGGTGGTCGCGCCGATGCAGCGAAGCTCCCCCCTGGCCAGGGCCGGTTTCAGGATGTTGGCCGCATCCATGGAGCCTTCGGCCGCTCCCGCGCCGACCAGCAGGTGCAACTCGTCGATGAAGAGGATCACGTCTCCTTCTGCGGATTGAACCTCCTTGATGACAGCCTTCAGCCGCTCCTCGAACTCGCCCCTGAACTTGGTGCCGGCGACGAGCGCGGCGATGTCGAGCGCCGCCACCTCTTTTGTTTTGAGGTTCTCCGGCACGTCACCGCCGACGATGCGCTGGGCGATGCCTTCGACAATGGCCGTCTTGCCCACGCCGGGCTCGCCGATCAGCACCGGGTTGTTCTTTGTGCGACGGCTCAGAATCTGGAGCACACGGCGGATCTCGTCGTCCCTGCCTATGACCGGGTCGAGCTTGCCCTTGCGAACCAGGTCGTTCAGGTTCCTCGAATATTTCTTCAGCGAGTTGTATGTCTCTTCGGCATTCTTGCTGGTCACGCGTTGCGACCCCCTGAAAGAGGCCAGCACCTTGAGTATGGCGTTCCTGTCGATGCCGGCATCCTTCAGAAGCTTCGAGACCTTGACGCCTGCCTCGCTCATGGCGATGAAGAGATGCTCCGAGCTGATATATTCGTCCTTGAGCTGCTCGGCCTCCTTGAGGGCCGTATCGAACACCTTGCCGAGGTCCGTGGCGATGTACTGGCCGGTGGCAGATGCGCCCGTCACCTTCGGAATCCGGTCGAGCTCCCTGTCGAGCACCGAAAGCAGCGCATCGATGGGCGCTTCGAGTTTTCTTGCGATCTGGCAGGCGATGTTGTCGCTGTCGCCGAGCATGACGCTGAGCAGATGCTCGGGTTCGATCTGCTGGTTCTGCCTGCTTCCAGCCATCATGGAGGCCGCCTGGAGAGCCTCCTGGGCCTTAACGGTGAATTTGTTCGGATCGAAATGCATGGTTCTTTCAGTTCTTGCTGTTTTTTCGGTTCTGTTTTCAAATCGTCAGCTGACCGCCTCGTTTTTCAAGGCTCTATGGCGCCGCATGTTATGATAACCTTGAAAAAAGCAAAAACGTCACACCCCGGAACCGGGATGCGCTGAAAAACTTCCGGAACGTCTGATCGTCATTCGCGGGAGTCCTGGATGGTAAACTGCACGAAGGTGAGCCAACCGGGTATCGTCCGGAATCGTCAGGCCCTTGGCAGATTCTTGATAAATGAGTTCACGACGAGCTTGATGATTTCCCCCCCGGTGACCAGGAATTCCGCACCCTTCTCGCGGATGTGGACCTGGGTCGCCACCTGGTCCTTGAAATATTCGATGCTGGCCTGATCGTAATTTTTGCCGCTCACATAATCGTCGATGAGCTCTTCGGCCTGGCTATACGGCAGATTGAAGACCTTCAAGCCGAGTTTTGCGCGTTCGATGGGATCAAGGATCCTCTGTCCTGACTCTTGCTGCTCCATATCGCTCCGTTTTGCTGCTGATAAAAAAAGAGGAGAGTACCGCTCCGCCCCTGCCTGCGTGAATTTAACAATCTTTTCGACAAGATGCCAGAACCGTGCTTCCGGCAGGGCATCAGCGTCCGGCAGCCCGGCCGGCCGAACGGCGGACATCGGTCATCGACGTTCCGGCAAAGCAAAGCAGAATGGCGGCAAGGACGCACTCCCTGTGTACGGGCCGCCGTTGGCCCGGCACCATGATCCATCCCGCCAAAGCAGCCTCGGAGGCTATATCCGACGACACGCTGTCGTGGATCAGGGCATCTGGCTGGCTATGGTAGAACTTGCCGCCGGACTCCCGGACAATCGCACCGAACTCATCGGGCCTGAAGCGCGTCAGGACGATCTCGCCGCGCTTGTCCCGCTTCGGGCCGCCAGGCATGGGAATGGGCACAGGTTCGCCGGTACCCACCCCGATCGCATGAAGATGAACGCCCTGGCTCCGGAGAGCGCCTGCAACATCACCGAAATCCTGGCCATGGTCTTCCCCGTCGCTTGCAATCACAAGAACCGTTTCACTGCCCGAAGAACCTCTTGAGGAGCCGGACAGACGAAGTGCAGTCTCGAACGCCCGGCGGTAATCGGTGCCCTGCGGCCCGATCAGGTCAGGTGAAGCCATGTCGAGCAGGATTTCAAAATCCTCCTGGTCGTCTGTCAGGGGACACTGCACAACGGGAGCCCCGGCAAACAGCATCAGCGCTCTTCTTCCTTCACCGATGCTTCGGCTGATCTGCAGCAGCTCCAGTTTGGCCCTCGAAAGACGGTCCGGCGAGACATCCCTGGCAAGCATGCTGTTCGATACGTCGAGCATGAAAACGACATCGACACCCCTGCGCCGCAACGGCTTCTGGCCGCTGCAGAGCTCAGGTCCCGCGATGGCCAGAATCAGCAGGCCGATGCCCGCGCACAGCATTGCGCGCCGCGCGACGAGCTTGGGCAGATCGAGACGGGGCAGGATGCTCGAAGCACCGACACCGTCGACCATCTTCCGCGCGTTCAGTTTCCGCCGGACGCCATAGGCCGAAAGCGCGATCACCGGGACGATGAGCCAGAGAAATATGAGATAGTCGGGCCTTGCGAAGCACATGGTTATGGAATCCTGATGAAACGTGTGGCCGAAAGCGCCTGTTCGACGACAAGAAGAAACACCGCAGTCATGAGCATCCACGGATAGAGCTCCACAGCACGACTTGGCGTGCGGCTCTGGAGACGCGTTTTTTCGAGACGATCGATATCCCGGAAGGTCTTCATCAGGCCGAGGAGGTCTCCAGCGCTGAACTGACGCCCACCGCTGATCCGTGCAACTTCGGCAAGCTCCTGGCGACCCTTCAGGCTCAATGCCGGAGTTACGCCGGCGTCAAACAACTGGCCTTCCTTGCCGGTAAACACCGTATAAATCCTTATACCGTCATGAGCTGCGAGCCGGGCGGCAGTCACGGGGCTGACCTCGCCGGCGTTGTTCTCTCCGTCGGTGAGCAGCACGAGCACCTTCTCCTTCGATTGCGACGCCCTGAGGCGGTTGATTGCAGTAAGAACCACAGTGCCGATGGCCGTGCCGGGTTCCTCGAAAAAACCGGGGGTGACCGTTTCCGTCAAACGCCTGAGTACCTCGTGATCGAGCGTCAACGGACAGCGGGTGAAACTCCCACCGCTGAAGACAATCAGGCCGATGCGGTCTGAAGGCCGGTTGTCGATGAACTTTATTGCGGCCTCACGCGCAGCCGAGAAACGGGTTTTTCCGCCGAAATCCGCCTGCTTCATCGACTCTGAAACATCGAGGGCAAGCATCATGTCGATGCCGGAAGTATCGCGTGAGGTTGGGGGAAAAGGCGCCCTTGGCCCGGTCAGGGCAAGCACGCCGGCAACCAGGGCCGTCCAACGGATCCCGGCCGGAAGCTTCGAAACCAGTGGATTTGCGGCAAATCCGGCCAGACGCAGCGCATCGACCGAAGGAAAAAGCACGCCCGGCCGATCCTTCCTGCCATAAAACCGCCAAATGACCGC
>DATMYL010000003.1:0-21520 GCA_035560975.1 Chlorobaculum sp.
TTAGTTCATACGGACCTTTCGCTCAAGTTTGCGACGAAGATCAGATTCCGCATCGAGAGAGGCGATCATCTCTCCGCCGACATTCGTAAGGCGGGCGAGATCAGACCTTGGTAAGGTCCCCTGATCGGAAAAAACCAGCAAGCTGTCAAATACGGCCTGCGATCGCAACAATCTCTCAAGGATGATTGTTACGATCTTCGCCTTATCCTTATTTGGAATACCGAAGAGATAAACTGGAGCATCCTTCCCTTCGATTTTGTAGTCAATCGGGTAATCCGACGCATTCTCAATTCCCTCGTAGAGATAATCCCTGATGATCTTTTCTGGAGGAACAACCCTGAAAAGGGACTCCTTGAGATCGTCATAGAATGTGGATTCAGCCCGTGACCTCTTTAAAAAGGTGAGGTCGTTGATTTTGGTGATCGCCTGTCCCAAATGAAAAATATCAACGGCAAGGGTTTCCGGTGTCGAATCTATGAAAAAGGCGCCATTCTGCTCTTCTACAGACGTTTCTGCCTTGATCTGTTCAAAAACTGTGCCTCTGGTGCCTTCTCGAAACTTGTCTATATCATGTTCATAGCTCAGATGCATCAGCGTATGCCCCATATCGGTAAGCCGTAAAACTCCCCCCGGCAGCAATTTTATGTAGAGCTGATATGGATCACCGTCAGGAAAAGAAAACGGGGTATCGACAGCCAGAAGCTCCGGGCTCTTTTCCCTTACCCTGACTTGACTGCACATCGCATGGCAAAGCGTTTTCTGCAATATGTTGACATCAATCGTCATCACTTAAACAAGTCAAACTGGTTCATATTTACTTCACCCGACGCAAATCCTTCAATACAGCAATCGTTTATCAAACAGTGAACAGCCTCTTTCAATGTCACATATTTTTCTGCCTGGTAAGCAAATCCATCTGGCTTCTTGTTTGCCTTAATATAACGCTCAGTTGCTCGATGAATATGACAGACAAGACCTAATGATTGCTTATCGATCTGATTCCGGTGATTGTGACTTGGACCGTTATACCTGCAAAGGATGAGTGTTTCTCCATTTGGAGCGCTCCATAACAATCCACAGGAAAAATCATCCTCCATTCCCGGCTCTGTGTTATTGCGGGTAAAAAGCTCGAATTCATGACCTGACTCATCTAAAGCATGAACAATATAGTTGATCTGCTTATGTCCCGGTTTGATCACTTCTCGTGCCTTAGGATTCATGATCTGTTTTCGGCAACTGATCAAATTCTCGATAAATTCATCTGTAAGACTCTCAAATGCCATGATTAATAGGGGTTGTGGCTTTTGAATGTCAAAGGGACGCTCAGATCGCTTCTGTTTCTTCAGTGAAATAAGGCAAATCATGAAACAGAAAAAAACTATGGCTGTAATTTACAAAATGGGTCCCCCACCAACAAGCCTCAGCATTTATTGGAGTTATCCGCATTTTTGGCCAAGAGAACTCATGCCTGACTACCACGAAAAAAATCTCATTTCCGAGTGCCTGATGTAAAAATCTTATATGTATTCAACCGGAAAATGAGATAATTCAACAGACCAGCCCGTACTCAACAGGGATTAACGTGGCATTTTCCATCCCCTCTTCGAAAAAACCTCCCGCATTCGCCCATGCATGCTTAATCGGGGAATGTTCATTGCGTGAGGCTGGTTAAGACTGTTAACGACGCCCCGTCCGGCACCTCTGAGAGCAATGATGGTGATTCGGGTGAATGGCGGATAAACAGCGAAAAGCGGACCTCTGCAGTACTGTTTCCCCGGCATTGTCCTCCACCTGATGGCTGAAGTTGCAGGTTAATAGAGGCCCCTTAATGAGTTACGGGGAGTTTCGTTATATTATGTAACAGAGTGTTCCGGTCTCCTTTATGAACCCCGGCAAAGAACGCTTGTTATTTGGTTTTTCCGGCGTCTGACTGCATTATGCATGCCTGATGGCTTGTTAATTCTGCCGCCCGCCGTAAGATGGAAACCTAACATGAATCGTCAGTACTGAACCTGAACCTATGACTGTCAATAAAGATTTTGATGCCGTGCGTGCTGTTCCCGCCGCGCGGAGAGAGATACCATATAATTATACTTCTGCAGGTGACCGCCAGGCTATCTCGTTTATTCTTGGCGAAGGTGCTGTAAGCAAACTCGAGGAGTTGCGCGACATCCGCGTGACTGGTCGCTCGGCGCGCCTGCTCATGCAGATCCTCGGCGACATCCTCATTCACGGGCGCAACCCTTACCTGTTTCAGGAGCTTATCGATTCCGTGCCGCGCAGGACGCGGGTCTTCGAGCATGCACACAAGGATCTCGAAACCATCTCCGCGTCGGCCAACGGTGAGCCCAGGGTTATGGCGATCGTGGAGATCCTGCGGACGAAGCTGGAAAAGTTCCGGGCCGAGATCGAGCTGATCCCGGAGTACCGGCGCAGGGTGAAGAAGGAGCTTGCTCCGATCGTCGGCGCCAAGAACGTGCTGTTCGACCCGTTCTCCATTGTGGCGCATGCGACGGATGCTACCGACTGGCGCCTGTATCTGCCTGTGGCCGTGGTGACTCCCGATGATGAGGCGCAGGTCGCTCCGCTGATCGGTGCGATCGCCAGAATGGGGCTGCGGGTGATCCCGCGCGGTGCGGGTACCGGACTTACGGGCGGCGCTGTGCCGCTGAGGTCGGATTGCGTGATCATCAATACCGAGAAGCTTAACCATGTGCGCGGCATCAGTCAGCGCAAGCTCCACCTGAAGGACGGCCACTCGATTTCGGCTAATGTCATCGAGGTCGAGGCTGGAGTCATCACCGAAGCGGCCATGCACCATGCCGACGAGCACGGCTTGGTGTTCGCGACCGATCCCACGAGCGAGTGGGCGTGCACGATCGGCGGAAACATCGCAGAGAATGCAGGCGGCAAGATGGCCGTTCGCTGGGGCACCTGCATCGACAACCTGCTGGAGTGGCGTATCGCCATGCCGGGGGGAAAGATGTGGACTGTGCGACGCACCGACCACCAGTTGCGCAAAATCCTTCCGGAAGATGTGGTAACCTACGAAGTGCTTGACCAGCACGGCGCTCCGTTGAAGAGGATCGCCCTGCGCGGCACCGAGATCCGGAAACAGGGATTGTGGAAGGATATCACTAACAAGGCGCTCGGCGGCGTACCTGGCTTGCAGAAAGAGGGCACCGACGGCGTAATCACTTCGGCGGTGTTCGTGCTCTACCCGAAATACGAAGAGACGCGCACGCTCTGCCTGGAGTTTTTCGGTCCTGACATGGATGAAGCCAGCCGGGTTATCCTTGAGCTGTCCAAGGCGTTCCCCTACCAGAACGTCGATCACGAAACGCTGCTGGCGCTCGAGCATTTCGACGACGAGTACATTCGTGCGATCGATTACAAGGTGAAGGCCACCAGGCCACAGACACCCAAAGCGGTGCTGCTGATCGACATCGCAGGGCATTCGGCTGAGGAGGTCGAGGCCGGGGTCGAACGGGTGCGGGCGTTGCTCGACAAGCATCCAAACACCCTGATGTTCGTGGCCCGCGACAAGGCGGAGTCCGTTCTGTTCTGGGCGGACCGCAAGAAGCTCGGGGCGATCGCCCGTCGCACGAACGCGTTCAAGCTGAACGAAGACATCGTCATACCGATCGAACAGCTTGCCGTTTTTGCCCGTTTCATCGACGAACTGAACATCGAGGAGGAACGCTATTCGCAGGGACTTTACATAGACCTCGTCGCATCGGTCTTGCACGCCAACAGCCAGAAGGAGAGCCTTGCTCCTTTCGAGGCAAAGATTCCTGCAGGGTTGGGGTTGTGCGACCTTATCCGCAAGCGCCTGGAGGCGGCGGATACGCTGATGCTTCGGTCGCTGACGCTTTTGCAGGAGTTCCGCACTGAGCTGAACGAGTTGTTCCGCGGGTATCCGAAAACGCTCGAAACCATAGAGAAAGGCTTCCAGTATGTGCGCGACCGCAGGATCGTACTGGCGACGCACATGCATGCCGGCGACGGCAACGTGCATGTGAACGTGCCGGTGCTTTCGAACGATCGCCCCATGCTTGAACGCGCAGACCACGTGATCGACATCGTGATGGAAAAGGTAATCTCTCTCGGAGGTGTGGTGTCCGGCGAGCACGGCATCGGTGTGACGAAGCTGAAATACATGGACAAGGAGCGGATAAAGGAGTTGTCGGTTTACCGCAGCGAAGTGGATCCGGACGGCATCATGAACCCCGGCAAGCTCGAGGATTACGATGCGCTGAACCACATCTTCACGCCGTCGTTCAACCTGCTGGAGCTGGAGGCTCACATCCTGAAGCGTGGCAAGCTTGAAGCGTTATCAAAGAAGGTCGACTTTTGTATCAGGTGCGGCAAGTGCAAGCCGGACTGCTGCGTGTACTACCCCGCTCGCGGAATGTTCTACCATCCGCGCAACAAGAACCTTGCTATCGGTTCTCTCATCGAGGCGCTCCTTTACGACGCGCAGCGGGAGCGTTCGACCGATTTCGAGCTTCTTCAGTGGCTGGAGGAGGTATCGGACCATTGCACCATCTGCCACAAGTGCCTGAAGCCATGCCCGGTGGACATCGATACCGGAGAAATCTCTATACTGGAAAGGGAGATCCTCGCTGCGCGGGGCATCAAGGACTCTCCTGCCATCACGAACCTGACCCTGGATTACCTGGCGAACCGTTCGCCGTTCTATAACAAGGTGTTCCGCAACACGGTGTTGAGAATGGGCGGAGCCATCCAGCGAGCAGGCACGAAGCTGACTGCTCCCATCCAGGCATCGGAAGAGGCCCAGGCGTTCGCCCCGCTGCGCCTTCTGCGTTCGGCCGTGCCGCAGGTGCCGGAAAAAACACTGCGTGACGTGCTGCCGAACTGCGACAGCGACGAGGTGCTTGTTTTCGAGCCGTCGGAGGCGGAAGCGACCTCGACTGTGTTCTATTTCCCCGGTTGCGGGTCGGAACGCCTCCATTCGACCATTTCGATGGCTTCGATCCACATCCTGCTCGAAACCGGCACACGGGTAATCCTGCCGCCTCCGTTCCTGTGCTGCGGGTTCCCGGCGCATGTGAACGCCAAGGAGGAGCAGTACAGTTCGATCCTGCTCCGCAACACGGTGATGTTCAGCCAGGTCAGGGAGATGTTCTCCTACCTCGATTTCGACGCTTGCGTGATTTCATGCGGCACCTGTATGGAAGGGCTCGAAGTCATTGAGACATCGAAGATATTCGGCGAAAGAATCGTTGATGTGTCGCGCTATGCTTACGAAAAAGGGTTACGCGTTGACGGAGGAGCGAAAAAGAGCCTTTACCATGCCCCTTGCCACGACTCGCTCGGCGGCAAGGCGTGCGACCTGTTGCGCGACGTGGGAGGATTCGGCGCGGTAACCGCTGTACCGCACTGCTGTTCTGAAGCGGGCACACTGGCTCTTTCGAGGCCGGATATCACCGATTCGATGCTGCATCGAAAGCGTGAAGCCCTGAAGGAGTCGATGGAAGGCGCCGGCTCGGCTGCAATACTGACCAACTGCCCATCGTGTGTGCAGGGGCTCGGACGCAACCACGACATGGGCATCGAGCCCAAGCACATCACAGTGGCTCTTGCCGAGAAGCTTTCGGGACCCGAATGGATGGATCGCTTCCTCGCACAAGCCGCAAGGGCAACAGCGGTGATCTATTGAGATCCTTTGATACAGGAAACGAAAAAACCGCTCATAGAGGCGGTTTTTTCGTTTCAATCTTTTCTGAGCCTGTCCCCGGGTTGAAACCCGGGGCAACTGAGGAGAATGTAAGACTTGAATGTCCGTCGGGTTAAAACCCTCCTGAATATGGAAGGTTGAAACCCGGGGCAACAAAAAGAAAATGTAAGACTTGAATGTCCGTCGTCCCGACCAGTCGGGACTCCTGAATATGGAAAGTTAAAACCCGCTCAGCCGATCTGCTCGACCAGATAGTTCTGGATACCCATCTGGCTGATCTGGTCAAGCTGGGCTTCTATCCAGTCGATATGAGCTTCCTCGTCCTTGAGAATAGATTCGAGCAGTTCCCTGGTGCCGTTGTCACCAAGATCCCTGGCCAGTTTGATGCCGTCGTTATAGGATGCGATTGCGTCACTCTCCGCAGCATGGTCGTTCCTGTGCTGGGCTTCGACTGCGGCGCCGATGGTGACCTTGTTGAGCTTGCTGACGACCGGAATGCCTTCGAGAAACAGAATCCGCGCAATCAGCTTCTCGGCATGCTTCATTTCGTCGATTGCCCTTTTCTCCTCGACCTTATGCAGCTTTTCATAACCCCAGTTGTCGCACATTTCCGAGTGCACCATGTACTGATTGATAGCTGTCAGTTCATCAGAGAGCAGTGAGTTGAGCTTGTCAATGAGTTGCTGTTGTCCTTTCATCGCGGTCTCCTTGTAATAGTTGGTAAGGTATGTCGGTAAGTACTGATAAGAGCTGATACACCATCAACAGGACATCACTGTGAATAGGTTCCCGAATCCGGTGACACGTTCTATTCAGGGAAAAACACCAAAGATAATTTCTGAATGACTGGTCGAGAATGCAAGCGCTATGCGTAAAAATAAATCACATTCTTCTGCTGATGTCTCAGAATGAGAATCGTTTGTCTCATTCCTGCAACTTTTTTACTCATACGCAAACGAAGCCAGACACTTTAACGTACTTTTTTATTTAAAGTTAGCAAAAACAATACATCAACGGCACGATAATTGAAGTGATATGAGCAAGGTGCCTTCACACCTTCGGCACCCACTCCATAACTCAGCAATAGTAAGAGAGGTACGATATGTTCAGTATTATCAATGAAGCGGGTTACATCGCAGTTACCTTTTCGGGTTACGTCACTTTTTCAATGCTCCTCGAGTCTTTCCTCAACGAGGCCTCGATGCCGGATTACCATTACAAGAACCGCATCTGGATATTCAAGGAGCACGACGACCTGAGCCTTTCCATGTCGGCTATCACTTCTGCCATTCCGATCATCACGAATCTTTACCCGAAACACCCGGTGCATAACAAAACGGCCATTGTGATGAATAACTGTTCCCACAAATCAGTCGCAGGCATTTTCGCCCGCGAAGATGCCAAGATTCCTTATTGCGTCGGTTTGTTCAGGAACCTGGAAAGCGCCGTCATGTGGGTCAACCGTGATCAACAGGAGCTGTCGAAACTTCGACTGGGTACCTGCTAAGATACCTTGTCACCTGGCGAAGGCCGGCGACGTCCTTCACTGTCGAAAAAACGATCCTTACGGTAACCGAAATTCGAAGCGAGATGCTTCAGGAGCATCATGATAACCGGCATGTACCTCAAGGTGCCTCCGTATCCCCTGATTCGCCTGATGAGCGGTACAAGCACTGTAGCGACTGTCTCGGGTGTTTCTGCGACAGCGTTGAAAAAACGCCGTTGTCGGGCAGATGCGTCCCTGAGCAGCAGACCGGTCATGACCAGGCCCGGGCTGAGCTCGTGAATGCCTATGGAGTGTATTTGCGCAACCTTCAACTCGTTGCGGATCAATGCGCTCGTCAGGGCAACGGCTCGCTTGGAGGCCCGATGCGGGACGGAGGTCGGCGATGAGCGTACGCCAGCCAATGAGAACCCCATATTGAATATGTGGTAGCTCGGCACGGAATTCCCGGCCGGCTGTTCGCGCATGACCTTGAGTGCTTCGGCACAGAGCATCATGGAGCCCGAAAGGTTCGTCCTGCAGGTCTCGTCGATGTCGGATGGATCGAGCTCCCAAAGCGGACGGCGACGGTTGCCTGCGCTCCCGGCGTTGTTGATCCAGCGGTCGATGATGCCGATTTTCGAAGCGGCGAACGCTGTGAAGGTTGATGCCTGCCCAGGATCGGAGACGTCGCAGGCCATTGCATACACCTCGCCATCCGGGACATCGGCCCTGAGGGCTCTCAACGCCGATTCCAGACGCGCTACATCACGGCCGCAAATAACGACTTTGTCGCCGGCACGAAGGAATTCCCGGGCCATCGCCCGCCCGAGGCCGCCGGTTCCGCCGGTTATGACGACCCCGAGTCTCCTGCCGCGCACAGAACCTGACCTTCCCATATCATCCTTCATATATGCTTGCTCCCATCGACTGATTTCCAGCCTGTCAACCCCTTTAATATAAACAAGTTGATATTCATCGTCAGCCGCAACGCATCGAAACATTTGAAGCGTTGCCAATGCCCGCTTCAGCTTTCGGATGTTGAATATCCATGCCTGCGATCCTGACCGCGATGGTCTGGAATATGTCGAGTCGATGCATTTCGCACAATTTGATTAAATTCCACATGCCTCAGCACTCCGGCACTAACCGACGCTTTCGGCGATCTGCAGCCGCTCAGCTGCACTGACCGAAAGCCTTGCTCATCAAATGCCGGTCAACAATATTGAAAAAGGCTGAAAACGCATGAGACCGTATTACGATCAGCTTTTACAGGAATTCCACCTCCCGTTGACCAACCCTGTCCTGGTCTTCTCGCTGGTCCTGTTTATCATACTGCTCTCCCCCATTCTCCTGAGAAAGATAAATATACCCGGTACGGTAGGCCTCATCCTTTCTGGAGTCGCCATTGGACCGCATGGCCTGAACCTGCTTGAAAAAAGTTCGGCTGTAGAGCTATTTTCGACCATCGGTCTCCTGTATATCATGTTCATCGCAGGACTCGAACTCGACATGAACGAGTTCAGGAAAAACCGTTACAAAAGCATCCTGTTCGGCATATTCACCTTCATACTGCCCATAACCATAGGATTTCCTGTCTGTCACTATTTTCTGAATTACAACGTCAGCGCGAGCTTCCTGACGGCGAGCATGTTCGCGACCCACACACTGGTCGCCTACCCGATCGTGAGCCGCATGGGAGTGTCGAAAAACCAGGCGGTAGCCATAACTGTCGGCGGCACCATCCTTACCGACACGGCGGTGCTGATCATCCTTGCGCTCATCATCGGCTTCACCCAGGGCACTATCGATAATGATTTCTGGATCCGCCTCGGCATATCTCTCACAATCTTTTCGGCTATCATCTTTTTCGTACTGCCGGTAATAGCCCGATGGTTCTTCACCAAGCTCGAAAGCGAAAAACATGCCCATTACATTTTCGTACTGGCTGCGGTGTTCTTTTCGGCGTTTCTTGCCAAGGTCGCCGGAGTGGAACCTATCGTCGGGGCCTTCGCTGCCGGGCTCGCGCTCAATCAGCTTATCCCGAACTCGTCGGCGCTGATGAACCGCATCGAGTTCATCGGCAACGCCCTCTTCATCCCGTTTTTCCTTATCAGCGTGGGTATGCTGGTCGACATACGGGTGCTCATGAACGGCCCCATGGCCATAACCATCGCTATCACGCTCACGGTTGTCGCGCTTGCCGGAAAATGGGTGGCCGCCCTGGTGACCCAGCTGGTTTTCAGGTATTCGGCTGCCCAGCGCCAGCTGATTTTCGGCCTCAGCAGTTCGCATGCAGCGGCGACCATCGCCGTTATCCTGGTTGGCTATCAGACCCGGATCCTCGACCTGAACATCCTCAACGGCACTATCCTGCTCATTCTGGTCACCTGTATCGTGGCATCGATGGTCACTGAAAAAGCCGCAAAGAGAATTGTGCTTGAAGGGATTTCCGATGTTCCGGAAAACGGCCAGGATCGGGATCTGTCTACGGAACATATCCTTCTCCCGATCGCCGATGCCAAAACATCGGAAAAAATCCTGGAACTTGCGGTCATGATCAGGGAGAAGCACTCCGCTCAGCCGCTGACGGTGCTGACCGTCGTACCCAACGACGATGAAGCGGAACTGAACGTGCAGAGAGCCCGCAAGGAGCTGGAGCCGATGGTCAATTATGCGGCTTCGTTCGACACGAGGCTCAACGTCGTCGCGACGATCGACTACAATATCTGCAGCGGCGTGAGCCGTGCGGCCAAGGAGTCCCAGTCGGACATCATCATTTTCGGCTGGCCTCACCACAAGGGGTTCATCGACAGGATGATCAACGATACAACCGAAAGCATCGTCAGTTGCACCAGCAAGACAACCCTGATCTGCCAGTTCAGCCGGCCGCTCGCCATGCACCGCAGGATCCTCGTCGTCTGCCCTCCGTTTGCAGAAAAGGAGAAGGGATTCGAGCAGTGGGTAGGCAAAGTCGCTCACCTGTCGCAGGAATTGAGTGTCCCTGTCGTTTGCCATTGCGAAAAGAAAAGCAGGATAGCGATCGTCAGCACCCTGAAAAAAATCCAGTCAGGCGCTGCGTTCAGTTTCGAATCGTACAAAGCCTTCCGCGAATGGGAAGAGCTCTCTCTGCAGGCACGCCACATCGGGGAGGACGATATCATCATGTTCGTCAGCGCACGGCAGGAATCGGTCTCTTACAAGCCCTCATTCGATCTTGTTCCGAACCAGCTCGAGAAATACTTCGCCGGTATCAGCAAGATCATGATCTACCCGGCCCAGTTCGAGTCACGCGACATAGCCGACGGATACGCGGATATCGTGGTGGCGAAACCGTTCCCGTTCGGTGCGACAGCCATTCGCAGGATAAGCAGGGAGGTTGCCGTATTCATGAAAGAAAATCAACCGCAAATCCGAAAAAAGCTACGCAAAAAGGAGAATAAATCGGATCAGAAGTGAGGAAAGCTTGGATTTTCAGGAAAAGTGTCGTTAGTTAAAAGATAGTTTTAATCCCGTCAGATGACCGGGAGTAATGCTGCACAAAAGCAGAAAGATTTGTTCGCCTATGCTACGACAGCAAAAATCCCGACCGGGCACACCAGGCTTGAAAACCCTCGTAGTTTTTTGCGCCGTCTTTTTTTCCAGCCTTTGCAGCACATCCACGCTCAGGGCTGCGGATCCGTCAACTGAAATCGCACGTACCGATCCCTCTTCCGATCTGCTCGCTCCGGTCAGGCATTCTGCCGAGAACGTCCAGAACCTCTTCACCGACATCAAGCAGTACCTTGGCATCCGTTACCGTTTCGGAGGCCAGACCCCTTCCGGTTTCGATTGCTCCGGATTTGTCAGGTTCATGTTCAGCAAAACCTTCGATATGCAGCTTCCCCGTTCGTCAACAGAGATGTCGTCGATCGGAACGAGGGTACAGCGCAGCGAGCTCAAACCGGGCGACCTCGTGTTTTTCAGGAACGCGAATAACCGGATCAACCATGTTGGTATTTTCATCGGCAACAACATCTTCGTCCACTCATCCCTCTCCCGCGGCATCACTCGCGACAATCTGAACGAGAGCTATTTCGACAGGCGATTCGCAACCGGCGTCCGGGTGCTTGACGTTCCGGAAAGACAGTTGCAGCAGGAGATCGACCGACTCCTCATGGAAAACGACGAAAACGGCAACCCTTCCTGAACCTGCCAACGGTAGGAGATCCACTCGTATTACCTCTTTCTCTACCTGATGTTCAACTCAGACGTACGTCTTGAGCGGACATCCTGTTTACCTGTCCTGCAATCCTGTTGCCGCTTATGGCGGTACGGAACTCTTCATTTGTTCCGGCATTGGAACGCCGCGGGCGTCTGCAGGATTTTTGATTTCGCAGGTAGATCAGTAAAAACGGAAAAAACGAACGATCAGGATCTTGGGCTGAAGCCCGAAGATATTTTTTATTGGGGGCTCTTCTCCCCCGGGTTAAAACCCGGGGCAACTGAAGAAAGAGAACGCGTTTGAATGTCAGGAACACTGAAGCCCTCCTGAATATGGACGGTTTAAACCTGGGGCAACAGAAGAAAGAGAACGCGTTTGAATGTCAGGAGCACTGAAGTCCTCCTGAATATGGACGGTTTAAAACCGGACAGGGATGTAGATGTCATGAATGTCAGTCCGCCCTACCTGTCGGGGCAATTGCATGTTGGCTGCTATGATCCGGCAAAATCGAATGATCAATTCCACTATCCCTTTTTCTCTTGCCCCGGACCTCAGTTTACGATATTCTGTAGTGTTTTAACCCGACGGACATTCTGTTCCTCTCGATCTTCAGTTGCCCCGGACTTCAGTCCGGGGGATCGCTGATTTCAAAAATCATCCGGACTTTAGTCCAATATCTTCGAGGATAAAGAACACAGATTGTAGTTGTTTGTGCAAAGGGAGCATATTGGACTGAAGTCCGATGTGTACCCGAAATAGACAGATAAATCCGGCCTATCGCCTTCCGAACGAATGGAAGGTCTCTCCGTCGATCTGGAACAGATTGTCATCGCCGCTTCCCTTTGGCTTCTGCTGCGAATCATTCGGGATATCGACGACGCTATCCGCCTCCTCAGGGTAGAACCTCCACTCCCGGTTGACGATCCTGGCTGCATGGCCGAACGTGAAATATGACCAGCCCCACTGGAGCAGTACGAAGAATCGGTGCTTGAACCCGCTCAGGAAGTAGATGTGCACGAGTAGCCAGATAAACCATGCCGGCGTGCCCGAAAGCTTCAGACGGCCTTTTTCGACGATTGCGTTGTTCTTGCCTATAGTCGCCATCTGCCCTTTATCCATATATGAAAACGGCTTCTGCGGCTTGCCGGCTATATCGAGCAGAATGTTCTTTCCGATTGCCTTACCCTCCTGCAGCGCTACGGATGCCAGTCCTGCCAGCGGCTCGCCGCCGGGCTGATCGAACCTGGCCTGGTCGCCGCCGCAGAACACCTCGGGATGCCCTTTCACAGAGAGCGTTTCAGTCACAGGAATCCGTCCATTGCTGTCCGTATCGAAACCGATGGTCCTGCCGATACTGCACGACCTGACGCCCGCCGCCCACAGCACCGTCTCGGCCTCGATACGCTCGTTACCGATCTGGACTCCGTGCCTGTCGATATTGCTCACCCGGCTCGAAGTCCAGATCTGCACACCAAGCTTTTCGAGCGCACGGGCTGCCTTGCTCGACAGGTCAGGAGAGAATGTATTGAGAATCCGCTTGCCGGAATGGACGACGAAAATCCTGGTCTGCTTCGGATCGATGTGCTTGTAGTATTTCGAGAGGTAGTATCGGCTCATCTCGCCGATCGAGCCGGCAAGTTCGACACCTGTCGGGCCGCCGCCGACGATCACGAACGTCAGGAGCTTTTTCTGTTCTGAGTGATCCTGCGTTCGTTCTGCTCGCTCATAAGCCTCCATGACCCTGCGACGGATCTCCGATGCCTGACCGATGGTTTTCAGGCCTGGAGCGAATGTTTCCCACTCGTTGTGGCCGAAATAGTGGTGCTTGGCGCCACATGCAAGCACCAGGTAGTCATATGCAATCTCACCGAAATCGGTCTGAACCTTTTTGTTCTGAAGATCTACGTTTTCGACTGAACCCTTGTATATGGTGATGTTCCGATACTTCGACAGCATCTTGCGGAGAGGATAGGAGATCTCTCCGCCGTTCAGCGCAGCCATAGCCACCTGATACAACAGCGGCTGGAAAAGATGGTAGTTATTCCTGTCGATCAGGGTTACCCTGACATCCTTCCTGTTGCCAAGCGACTTGGCGACGTTGATGCCTGCAAATCCCCCTCCGACGATCACTACGTGCTTCATGGATTGCCCGTTTGAAAATTATAAAGCATGAATCACTTGCCGTCCCGAGAGAAATATATCCAAAAAACAAAGCGTCTCTTGCTGATTGTTCATTGATGCCTGAAACTTCATCTCACTCGATTCATTACCGCCCGATATCCCGATACCTTTCTTTTTTCAGTATCTCATATGTTATAACGCATGAATATCGATGGACGTTCAAAAACGTTGATTTTGTCATACAGTCTGCCACTCCAAACCCGTGCAGAGACGCGCAGGAATGATCCAGCAGACGAAGTTACTCTGTCGGATACAAGCAGCCAAGGTAAAGAGCACATTTATTAAAAAAACATATCTGCTTCTTATATTGGAAGATATCCTCCACACATCGCCGGCAGCACCCCGGTGCGGCTGGTCGGAAGCGCTGATTGAGGCCTCTTCCTGTCTCTTTCAGGCTGCGCTTCTGTCATGGACCCTGATGTCAACCATTGAAACAGGAGCTGCCACGTGAATGAAACGCAGAACAAGATCACCAGTGAAATCCGGTTTGCCGTGGTCATGTATGGCGGAGTTTCTCTTGCCGTCTACATGAACGGAATTGCCCAGGAGCTGCTTAGCATGGTCCGATCGACCTCTCTGTCGCTCGAGAAGCCCGAAGCGCTGACGGGAACCGCATCAGTATACCGTGATATCGCCGCATACCTCTCGGCCAAACAGGACGGAGTGTTCGATAAACGATTCGTGGTGGATATCATTTCGGGCACGTCCGCCGGAGGAATTAACGGAGTCTGCCTGGCAAAAGGACTGGTCAGGGGCCTGGATGACCTGAAAGCTCTCGAAAAAACATGGCTGAACGAAGGCGATATAGACAAACTGCTCAACGACAGCAAATCACAACCTGACCTATTCCCTCCGAAAGAGCCAAAGAGCTCGCTCTTCAACAGCCAGCGGATGTATGCCAAGCTGCTCGACGCCTTCAAGGAGATGCAATCGGCGGTTCCCCCTTCCCGCACAGATAATTCCCATATCTCCGCCATGGACCTGTTCGTCACGGCGACCGATCTCCGGGGGCTGCAGTTGCCGGTGCTGCTCAGCGACGGAATGGCGTTCGAGCGCCTGCACAAGCACGTATTCCCGTTTGTCTTCCGATCCGGGGAATTATACCCGAGCCGCACGCAGGACCACTTTACCGGCGATTACGATCCCATGCTTGCCTTCGCCTCACGTTGCACCTCGTCGTTCCCGACCGCGTTCGAACCGGTCACTCTCGAGGATGTCATGCAATACCTGGAGAAACGAGATCCGAAAAGCCATGCTGTGTTCGAAACAAACCTCGCAGAATGGGAACACCGCTTTTTCAGTGCATACAGTAAATCCGATGCCGGCATTCCGCTCCTGAAACGTGAATTCGCCGATGGCGGATATCTCGACAACCGGCCTTTCGGCCATGCCATACACGCCATCCATGAACGCGAGGCCTACTGCCCTGTCGATCGCAAACTTCTGTTCATCGATCCGGTCCCTGAAATACAGGATGGAATCGGACAGTCGAATGAAATATCCTTTTTGAAAAATACGGTACTCGCCTCCTTTTCCCTGCCCGGATACGAAACCATCCGTGAAGAGCTCGAGGCGCTCCGGCGGAGGAATGACTGGATCGATACGGTTAACGACATCCTTGAAGAGCTTGAAAAAAAGAATGTCGCCACGCTCAAAACGATCATCGGCAAGCATTTCCTCGCTTTTTGCGACAATCCCGGCCAGAGGTCTCCCGCTATCGACCGTTCGATAGCCAAACATCGTCTTTTCGCACTCCCGACGCCAGACTCTACGATAGCAGAAGAGGCTGTTGATCAGGAGGTTCGAATTTTCTGGGAGGGCATCTCGATAAATACGAGAGCAGCAAAACTGACTGCGCGCAACGCAAGCCCCTCTGTTGAACAGATGCCTGAAGATGAATGCAGGAAATATGATTCGAAGGATCTCGACAAGATGATTGCGATGCTCGGAAGCGGCTATACCTCCTACCACTTCACCCGCGTAAACAACCAGACGGATCAGTTGTCACAGATGATCGTCAGGGCCATGGACGCGGAAAGGCGCCCGGATATCGCAAATGTAGTCAGTCAGATCGTCAAGGCATGGAGAATTCATCACTTTGCGTCAACTCAGCAAGAGTGCGACGAAAAAGGCATAGAAACTGAAAACATTTTTTTGCGCAATTTCGACATCGACTTCAGAATCCGGCGCCTCAATTTCTTCCGCAAAAGAATCGAAGAGGCCTTCAGGTACAAATCCACAAAAAAGCTTTTTTTCGAGCTCATTGACCTCGTCGATGATGTAGACTTCAGCAGTGACATGGATTTCAAGAGTTCCATCATGGCGCTCTATTATAAAATCGTCGACACCATCAAGAAGTTATACCGGTTGAGGGCGCTCCTTCTGTCCGACTCCTCGCAAAATCCTCTTGCGGCCAATGCGGCCCGACTGAGAACCCGAATCGAGTCCCTGCTTGAAGAGAAACGCCAATCCTGCACGCTGCCACCGGCTTCCGAATCATTCGAAGAGCTGGCGTCCTGTTTCGACAGTTACAGCGAAGCTTCAGGGCAAAGGTCCCCTTTCGGCAAAAGCATTGAATGCCTGATGTTGCGCCTGAATGTCATAATCAGAAACGGGTGGTGCGGGAGAAATAAAACGACAGGCAAACGGGATAACGCCTGTGAAGGAACCGTTGCACTGGGCGATTGCATCTACGAAGCGTTGGAAACGCTCGGAAGAAAGTATCCGGAACTCTCGGGACGCATGTGGTACGTCTACGATTACGGATATGACCTTTATGACTCCACAAAACTTACGTTGCTTGCCGGCGGTGAATATGGCGAAGGCAAACGGGTCGATGTCTATCGCATCAGCCCGGCCGATGCCGTCACGCTGTGGGACGAATCAGCAAGAAACAGCTCGAAACTGGCAGGGATTGGGCTCAGTGCGTTCGGCGCATTTCTTGACCGTGAATGGCGAAGGAACGACATCCTGTGGGGGCGTCTCGATGCTGCTGAACGCATCATCTCGGCTCTCCTCTCCGACAGGAGCGATGAAGAGAAAAGAGCAGAATCGATCCTGAAAGCACAACATGCAATCATCGATGAAACGACAGCTGCGTGGATGAGCGAGCTCGAGCAAACCCGATTTTCGGTCGCCAGAGACGACGAGCAGTACAGGAGGCTTCAGAGCATTCGCGAACTGCTCTACAGCAACGCCAACAAGCCTTCCGACGACAAAAACGATCCGTCATCGCCGGAATGGAAAAAACAGTTCTGCTCAGCATACGATTTTCACCGGGAATTCGAACCGGAACCGAACCTTCGCCGCCTGGGCCGCAGCTCAGCCATCCTTTCATCGATGATCGACCGACTCGACGGTGGCAAGGGCATTGGCGGTAAAATCAGCGGATACCTGAAAGCACTTAACGGGGTGCTCCTCAGCATGCTCGACTTTTCGACACCAAAGACCATGGTCGGGGTCCTGTCCCATTACTGGCTGCAACTCATCGTACTGGTTTCGGTAACGCTTATTGCCGGCGGTTACCTGATGGGCTCTGTATCTTCGCTCCATGTTGCCGGCATTACGATCAACCGATGCGGCTGGGTGCTCCTGTTCCTTGACCTTGCTGTATGGAGCCTCCGACGGCACCTCGCGTTCAGCATCCATAAAATCAATCTCAGGCCATGGATCAGAAAGCTGTTCCGCACCCCAACCTTCGTAACCATAGCCGCCGTCGCAGCATTGGTCTTCCTGTTCCTGACAGCAGAAACCATTTTCGTTAACAGACAGGCACTGTTGAAGATTCTGCTATCGCTCTGGCAGACTTTCTGGCAAGGATTTATCGACATAATCAAACTGTAGTCTGGAAAAATCCCGGGATAAAACCACGAGAAGCCAACCGGTTTGAAAATAAAGTCCCCGACAAGCATGGTTGTTGCTCTAAACAATCAAAGCGATCCTCGGACCGGGGGATTTTTCATAATCGGCGAATCCCGGGCAGAAGCGTACAGATTCCATCGCTGTTTTGAACTTCCTTGCCGGCGGTGCAGTCGTGCACTCACCTGAAACTGCATCGCAGTACATCATTGATCTACTGACACCTATACGTCAATCCATCGGCTAAAGGATTTTGACGTAATTATACTTTAATCACTTATATTTTATAATGGACAGGAATTGACGTTATAACGAGTATCTCATTGCATTGGGGAAAGCTATGTCAGCCAGGAAATCACATCCCCCATCGTCCATTGTTTCCCTCTTGTACAGCCCGTTCAGGAGGATGTGGAAAGCCTTTTCGCTTGAACGCCGCTCCCAGGGATTTGTTTTCCTGCTTTTGACTGCCACCATTACTTCACCTCCTCGGCTTGATGCAAAATCTGCAAGCGAGGTTTTCGAACAGGCCTCGAAAAGCGTAGTTGTCGTCTACAATCTGGACGATAAGGACAACCGGCAGCAATTTACCAGCGGCGTCGTGATGCCCAACGGCGAGGTTGCCACAAATCATCATATCATTGAAAAAGCCGCAAGGCTCGCTGTCATATTCAACGGAAAGGCATTCGCCGCAAAAGTCAGCCATTACGATCCGGAAAGGGATATTTGCCTGCTGGCCGTGCCTGACCTGAAGGCCCCGAAAGTCCTCATCGGAAATACGAGCCAGCTCAAGGTAGGTGCCCGGGTTTATGCGATAGGATCACCGAGCGGTCTTGAATTGACCCTCTCAGACGGTATCGTTTCAGGATTTCGTGAAGTGAAGGGCGGACACTACATACAGAACACGGCACCGATTTCGTCAGGCTCAAGCGGTGGTGGATTGTTCGATGAAGAAGGCCTGCTGGTCGGATTGCCCACTTTTTACCTTACCGAAGGGCAACAACTCAATTTTGCCGTGCCCATCGAGTGGGTTTTGGAAGAGTCAATGCGGCAAAATAACCATTCGACAATTCAAGAGGACCAAAAAACATGGCTTAAAAAGATCATTGTCCTGGAGCAGAAAAAAGATTGGCCATGCATGCTCCGGGAATGTCAGCTCTGGATCAAAGCCCAGCCAGCAGACAGCGAGGCATGGTACCGTTTGGGCATAGCCAATTCCAGGACAGGAGATATGCGCAATGCCATTGTCGTCTTTCGGAAAGCCGTGTCTATCAATCCTGACTTTTCCGCAGCGTGGAGCGAACTGGGCGTCGCTTATGGGCTGTCGGGCAAGGAAATCGAAGCCGTGGAGGCTTTTAAGAAAGCTACCAGGATCAAACCGGACAATACCGATGTGTGGGCCAATCTTGGAGAAGCTTATTCAAGGATCGGACAAACAGACAAAGCTGTCGAGGCATATAACCAGGCTCTACTCATCAATCCGGGAAATGTTCATGCATTCTTCAACCTCGGACGACTTTATACCTCAGCGAATAATCAGGAAAAGGTCATGGAACTTTATCGGAAACTGAAAATCATAGACCCTTTAATTTCGAAAAGATTCCTGGAAAAGTATATCCTTCCTCGATAAAATCACCTATCAAGGCTTACATCCAACCTCATTCACAGCCTATAACTGACTGGTTTTTTTTAACCATTCGATGCGATTTTTCAGGCGATCGGTACTCGACAAGGGAATGAGTCCGAGATCATTCAATTGGCCGTTATCCCCGATCATATCTTCACTCAGAAAAAGCTCGATATACGCCCGTATACCCTTGACCTGTGCGATGTGCGAGCCCTGAACACACATAAAAAGCGTCCTTGAAACAGGATACTTTCCTGAAACGATATTATCGTATGTAGGGGCGATACCGTTAATAGTGGAGTACCTTACTACATCAGTGTTCTGGATGTACAGGACATAGGAAATAATAGCTAAGGCGTCTCTGTTAAGCCTGAGCTCATCGATCATAGCCTGCTCCTGGTCGAATAACACGACATAGGCGCCATCATGTCTGATTTTTGCATATTTGCCGGCATATTCAAGGTATTCAGGACAGATTTCCGATTGCTTGGTGATAACCTTTTCGACAAATACTTGTCTGGTGCCCGAAGTGCTTGGTGGGCCGTAAACAAGAATCTTCTGTTTAGGCAAATCGGGACGGATCTGGTTCCAGGTCACGTAAGGATTCTTTTCGAGCTTTCCCTTGACAGGAACCTCAGCTGCAAGCGCTAAAAAGAGATCCTTCAAGGTCAAACTGAATTTTGCCCCCTGCCTGGAATTGGCGATAACAATGCCATCAAGACCTACTGGAATCTGGATGATGTCATTGACCTCTCCTACTTTGGTCTGGCTGAGTTCAGATGCGTCGATATTATGCGACAGCATCGCGATATCAGCATCCTTCATATTTCGCCCTTTTACCAGCATTTCAAGGGCAGTCTCTGAACCTACGCTTTTATAGCTTGGAGAAGGTAAGGTCGTTTCCTTGCTGAACTCCTGCGATACATGCTGAGCGATAGGCTCCAGAGTATGAGAACCTGCTATCCTGATCTGATCATGCGCATCAGCCCTCACTGCGCTCATGCAAGCAAGAGCACACATCAGGGAAGAAGTGATCAACGAAAGACTCATTACATATTTTTGATTTATGCCATTACATAAGGGGATCAATTTAATCAGAAATAATAAGAAATTTTATAGTGTTTTACTATACACGAATCATAATCAGCATACATTCTACATGTCCCGTATCGAAATAACGATCACCCAGCTCTTATCGCCAAGTCTTACTTTAGCTCTCACAGGAAACGATTCCGGCTGTGCATTGACGACAGAGAATGCCTTTCTCCCGGAATCATAGTTCAGCCATGTAGGCAACGGAGCTCCTGATTCCAGCGTAACGAACTCTACACTGCCATACAAGGACAATTCGCTTTTGACGACGTCAGGCAAATTGAAATTGAGTATTGATCCCGGACTAAGCATATCCCGCGGAACAGTCACCTGTATCAGGCCAGAGGTGTTTATTGTCGGATCATAGAGCATTTGAACCGACAATCGACTTGCATTATAGGCAGCCGGACTATCCACTGCATACCCTCCATTCATCTCCCCGTTGCCGGCTGCTCCATCAGACGACAATGACGCCAGGCTTATATCCCCGTTAATGCCGCTCTGCTCAATCAGGCTGAGGCTGCTCTCTCCGCCAGTTCCGGAAATACTTCCGGCTGTTCCGGTGCTCATCGCCGCAAAATCACCGTTGTCCGAAGCTGAAACATTCACCAGCCCGTTGGTGTCGCTGGTAATGAGACTCGACGGAGCATCTGGAGAGTTCACAGTGCCTGTATCGCTACCAATATTTTGATTACCTGTTGACGTGATGATGTCGACTGCCGAAACAGATGTTACCCGATCTATGTTAAGCTCTCCATCCAGATACATGATGATATAATTGCCTGAGCCAAGCCCGCCAGGCGTGATCATGTAACGACCTATCGAGACAGCTCCCTGACTGGTGCCTCCATAGCTGACACTTCCGCTGAGAACACTTTCGGTTTCGCCATTGACGAACCCGCTGTAGCGCACACCGTTGCCTCCACTGTAGGGGATTCCGTCATAGGTCTTACTCGCGTCGTTAGCCGTCACTGTCAGATTCGCCGGTATGATGTTCGCCTCAGTAGTAGCGTTCATGTTCCAGGTGTAGTTAGCGGCATCCGTGCCACCCAGCATTATCCCCATGACATTCACTGTCTTGCCTGTACCCGCGTTCTTGTCCCCATAGCTTGATGTTGCGCCGCTCAAGTTCAGATCATCACCAGATACCCTGTTGTCCGACAGCGTTATGGTAGCAACAATTAATCCGTCGTATACCTTGTCTTCGCCCGTTGCACTGACTGTAAGTGAAGCCTTTTCCACCGTGTAGTTCGCGCTGCCCGTCGTGAACGCGCTGAACGTGTAGTTCGATGCGTCCGTGCCCGCGATATCGCTCACCGTCTGGCTGTAGCTGCCCGCCTTCAGGTTGCTGCTCGTGCTGTAGCTCGCGCTTACCAG
>DATMYL010000004.1:0-42099 GCA_035560975.1 Chlorobaculum sp.
TGAAACAGCATACCAGTGATAGAAATCGGCTAATTTGACGTTCTGGTTACAAGGGAACCCGACCGCAGTCTTCTTCTCCTTCACCATTTTCTCGGCGAATGCGTTAAGGCGATTGATATCAAAGCTTTGGTTGCTCATAATGCGGGCACTGGATTTGATTGTTGCCATATCTGTTAGCTACTAAACCGACCCGCCAAATCAAAGAATGTGTGATGATATTTTCCCGTTCAAGGAAGAATGAGGCCCATAAGTCACCTGATTACCAATACCTCCCTTTTTAAGAGTACCTCTGTTTATAGGTTCTGAAACACGATTTCCACATTGCTCCCGACCTGTGGGGGCGGAAATGCTTATATTATACGCCCGCACTTCTGATGTTGTCTACGTCTTCATTGAAGCGTAGGAGGATGTCTCATAATTCAAGATGATGCCGGCGCATTGCGTTGCCGGGAGCGCCAAGCTCCAGCTTGGCATTATCATGGATAATCAAAAAGACTCTGCATCAACGCGACCAGACAAAAATTCTACCCTTTCATTGCTTGATCTGTAGCTCGCTTATGAATTGCCGAGCGGAGCTCGGCGTTCCCAGGATTTTGGCGTTCCTGATTTTTCTTTTGAGACAGCCTCTCCTGAGTGTTGGCGGGTTTTCTGATTCGTGCGCGTCATCCTCAAACCGTTCACGACGATTTCTCGGGGCGCTATTTCGGGTTCTGTTACTCCTGCCTGACGATCAGCACGGGGTAATCGATGTCGTCGACCAGGTCCCGGAGGGTTTCGGCAGGCATGTCCAGGCGATCGCCAAGCACGAGGAGTCCTGAATCGATCATCCGGATATATCGGGCGAGCTGATGGCCGTCGGTCAGCGGGAGATGGTGGTATTCCGTGGGGATGCCGGAAGATTCAACGATCGGGCCGACCGCCTGCCGGCAGAGCTCTTCGGCATCCGGTGCAGGGTCGGTTACGATGAGATGAAGGACGCTTTCCGGCCCCGCGATCTCCAGCGCGACTCCAAGGGCGCGCATCGAACCTTCAGATCCGTCGTAAAGCACGAGCAGCGGCCCTTCAGCAGCCGTGACTCCAGGGCGCATCAGCAACACGGTTTTCTTGCCTTCGTTCAGTGCGGTCCGAGCCGTCGAACCGAGCCCCTTGCGGCACGACGGCGACCTTCCGCTGCGTCCGAGCACGAGGATGTCCGCTTCGGGGGCCGCCGACATCAGCTCTTCAGGCACCATGCCCCGAAGCACCCGGAACGTATGGCGAATCGTGAGGGCCTCGGCGGTCTGCTGCAGCATCTCACCGGCCTGGCGCGCCTGGAGCCTGAGCAGTCGTTCGAGCTGGTCGGGATCGAGTTTGCCGGTCTTCGCGCTGTAACGCCTCACCTCTTCGATGAACGGCAGCCTGGCCATGTGCAGCAGGTTGATATCCTCGACGAAGATCCCTATCAGTTCAGCCCGAAGCCTTGAGGCCAACTCTGCGGCCGCAACGAGCGAAGCCCTGCTGTGGGGCGAACAGTCCAGTGCGACCGCGATCGAGCGGATCATACCGGTTTTCATCGATGAGTGCATTGCAGGTTCGCTCCCTTTTACCGGTTAGCTTTTCGTTTGATCTTTTTCGTGGTCGGAGGCGAACGATTTCTGCTTTTCAGCCATGGCCTTGAGCCTCTCGAAGACCATCGCGTTTACCGTTCCGGGCGGCCATGCTCCTCCGGCAACAGGTTCGCCTGCCGGAACGCCGGTCAGGATTTCGATGCCCTGATCGACATGTGAGACCGGGTAGATCGAAAAGAGCCCTGATTCGACAGCTTTGACGATGTCGCTCCTGAGCATCAGGTGCGTGACGTTCGAAGCCGGAATCAGCACGCCGTGGTGTCCGTTCAGACCCCGCTCACTGCAAAGATCGAAAAATCCCTCGATTTTTTCATTGACGCCGCCGATCGCCTGCACTTCACCGTACTGGTTGACTGAACCGGTCACGGCGAAGCACTGCCTGACAGGGATTGCTGCAATAGCGGAGAGCAATGCGTACAGCTCAGCCGAAGATGCGCTGTCTCCATCGACACCGCTGTATGACTGCTCGAACACCAGTGTGGCCGAAAGCGAGAGTGGCTGGTCGGCGGCATAGCGTGCGCCGAGGAATCCCGACAGGATCATCACTCCTTTCGAATGAATGGGACCGCCCATCTCGACCTCCCGTTCGATGTCGATCACCTCGCCTTTGCCGAGCCGGGCCCGTGCCGTAATCCGGCTCGGACGTCCGAAGTTCCTGTCGCCCAGCGAATAGACGGCCAGTCCGTTGATCTGGCCGATCTTTTCCGAGTCTGTGTCGATCAGGATGGTGCCGCGCATCATGGCCTCCTGCAGTCGTTCCTGGATGCGTGAGGCACGGTGCAACTGCGAGTCGAGCACCGCCTGGACGTCGTCGGCCGTAACGGTATCCCGCCCGGCACCCGAAGCGAGGTAATCCGCCTCGTGCACGAGATCGCAGATGCCCTGCAGGTTCGTGGTCAGCTTGGTTGCGTCGCCGGCCAGGCGGGAACCCTGTTCGATGACCCTTGCTACAGCATCCCGGTCGAAATGGCGCAGTTTTTCGCGCACCGCCATCGATCCGATCAGTCGCGCGTAGGCGAGATGGGTTTCATGGTTCCTGTCCATTTCGTCCTCGAAATCGGCGGCAACCTTGAACAGCTCGTTGAAATCGGGATCGTAAGTGCTGAGAAGATAATAGAGCATTCGCTCACCGAGCAGGATAACCTTGATATCGAGGGGGATCGGTTCCGGTTCGAGGGAGATCGTGCTGACCAGGCTGTAGAGCTGCGCGAGCGATTCTATGCGCACCTGCCGCGTACGAATCGCTTTTTTCAGCGCTTCCCATGCGAACGGCTCCATGAGCAGCCTTCGTGCATCGAGGACGAGGTAGCCGCCGTTGGCGCGGTGGAGTGCGCCCGGTTTGATCAGGGTGAAATCGGTGACCAGCGTGCCCATCTGTGCCGAGTGTTCGATATCGCCGATAAGGTTCTGACACGCGGGTTTATCTTCGAGGATCACCGGTGCGCCGTTCATGCTGCTGTTGTCGATCATCACGTTGACCCGGTATCGGACGAAGAAGCGGCCCCGGCTCATCTGCTTCTGTGATGTTTGCATCATGAACAGCTCCTGGTCCGGCTGTGCTTTCTCGAGGAACTGATCGAAGTTCTCGATGATGTCGTTTTCGATGGCGTCGAGATATCGGACCACATCGACAAGCACCAGATATTTGGATCTGATCTCGCCCATGAGGGGCTTGAGGGCGAATCCGGAGACTTCTCGATTCAGCTCCTTGATCTTTTCGACGGATTCACGGTGCCATTTCGGAATCTGCGCCATGATCGACTGGAGTCTGTCCCTGAGTATCTCGATCTCCTTTTCGATCGAAGCCCTCTCCTCCGGTTTCAAGCGCATGTAGTTGTCGGATTCGATCACCTTTCCCTTGTGGGTCGGTGCGAAGGCGAACCCTCCGGGTGTGCGGATGAGTGCGATCTGATGTTCCTGAGCCTCACGTTCGAGTACTTCGATGGCTTTGCCCTGCTGCTCCTGGAACGACTCCTGGATCTCTTTTTCCCTCGACTGGTACTCTTCGCTGCTGAAAGCCGTAGGCATGACGCTGAAAAGGGTTTCGACGAGGTGGTCCATGTCGCTGCTCAGCGCGCACGCCCTGCCGGGAGGCAGTCGAAGAGCCTTCGGGTTCCTCGGTTTTTCGAAGTCGTAGACATAGCACCAGTCGTCGGGCCGTGGCGCTTCAGGGGCCAGGGAGCTCAGGAACTGCAGTACGGCCGACTGCTTGCCCGTGCCGGCCGGACCGAGGGCAAAGAGGTTGAAGCCGTCGTGCCTGATGCCCATGCCGAGCCGGATGGCATCGAGGGCGCGTTGCTGGCCCGCAATTTCGATCGTGCCGTCAAGGTCTGCCGTCGTCTGGAATTCGAACTCCTGGGGGTCACATTGGCTGAACAGCTGACAGGGGGCAAGCTTTTCAGGTACTTGCATGTCTGGTGCTCCTTTTTCCGGTCGAAAGAAGGTCGGCATTATGGGAACGGTTTCTGCCGGAATCAGCGGTCCGCTCCATCGAGGATTTACATCAAATCAACGCGGCTTAACGAAATGTGCCGGTGTTTCATGTAAATCCTTTACCTGATAGAACTCACCGTTCGACTGTAATGGTTCCCGGCGACGTTGTCAGGCTTCGTCTGTCTCTTCGATGGACTTGTACAGGTGTACCGGTTCGACCTCTTTTTTCCTCAGCCGGAGGTTGAGCATCTCCACGCAGACAGAGAAGGCCATGGCGAAATAGATGTAGCCTCTCGGGAATTCGAATCCGGCCCCTTCGGCAAGAAGCGTTACGCCAACCAGGATCAGGAAGCTGAGGGCCAGCATCTTGATGGTCGGGTGTCGCTCGACGAACTCCCCGATAGATTTCGAGGCGACCATCATTATGACCACGGCGATCATGATGGAGAGGATCATGACCGGAATATCCTTTGCGAGACCGACTGCCGTGATGACCGAGTCGAGAGAAAAGACGATGTCGATGAGCGCGATCTGGATGAGGGTCGCGACAAATCCCGACGTCGAGCCTTCGCCAGTTTCGATATCGCCTCCTTCAAGGCTCTGGTGAATCTCATGGGTGCTTTTGGCGAGCAGGAAAAGGCCTCCGCCGATGAGGATGACGTCCCGGCCCGACACACCGTGTCCATAGATCGAGAAGAGGTCAGCCGTCAGCCCCATTACCCAGGTGATCGACAGCAGGAGGGCGATACGGGTGAGCATGGCCAGGCTTAGGCCGAGAACCCGTCCGGCTTTCTGCTGTCCGGCGGGCATGCGGCCGACGATGATGGTGATGAAGATGATGTTGTCGATGCCCAGTACGATCTCAAGCGAAGTCAGCGTCGCAAGGGCGATCCAGGCTTCAGGACGAAGAATCCATTCCATTAGGTGTAGAGGAAAAATGATGTTGTTACAGATCTATATTCGGTAATGTACATCTGATGAAGCATATGACCGGCAAAATCCCGGTACTTTAAGCCGAATATTCTACATTTTAATAGAGGCTTATATCAGTTTTACTGTTGCCATGACCGATATGTACGATGCAGAGACTCATGCCGGGTTGAAGCGATGTTTCGACAGCGGAAGGACCCGGCCTGTTGAATGGAGGTTGTCACAGCTCCGGGGGCTCGACTCTTTTCTGCATGAGCAGGAGGATTCGATCGCCCGGGCTGTGCATGACGATTTCCGTAAGCCGGCGGCTGAAATGTTTCTGACCGAGACCAGCTATCTTGCCGGCGAAATCAGGCATGTCGTCAGAAACCTCCACCGCTGGATGCGTCCCCGATGGGTAGGGGTGCCTCTGCACTATCTGCCTGCCAGGGCGTTTGTCGAGCGGGATCCGCTCGGCGTCGTGCTTGTCATCGGCGCGTGGAACTATCCTCTCCAGCTTTGCCTGGCTCCGCTTGTCGGGGCGCTTGCCGGCGGCAACTGCGCCGTCGTCAAACCTTCGGAGCTGGCTCCGGCCACATCGGGACTGCTTGCGTCCACCCTTCACGACTACCTCGACCCGGATGCAGTAAAGGTATTCGAGGGCGCGGCGGAGCAATCAGCTGAACTCCTGCGACACCGGTTCGACCGGATCTTTTTCACCGGCAGCCGTCAGAAGGGGCGGGAGGTGATGGAGGCTGCGGCACATCATCTTACCCCGGTGACGCTCGAACTCGGGGGGAAGTGTCCCTGCATCGTAACGGAGACGGCCGATCTGCGCGTTGCCGCCCGGAGAATCGCCTGGGCGAAATTCCTCAACGCAGGCCAGACCTGTGTCGCCCCGGATTACCTTCTCGTTCACGAGGCCGTCGAGGAGCGCCTGCTCGGGTTGATGCGGGAGGCTCTGGAACGTTTCTACGGTACCGATCCGAAAGCGAGTCCCGATTACAGCCGCATCGTCGACGCACGGAATTTCCGGCGGATCAGGGATCTCATGCTTGATGGAACACTGTTTACGGGGGGTGAATCGGACGAATCCGAACTCTACATCGCTCCGACGATCGTCCGGGGCGTGCGGCCCGGTTCCCCGATTATGCAGGAGGAGATTTTCGGCCCCGTGCTTCCGGTTCTTCCGTTCAGGTCGCTGGCGAACGCCTTGGAGCATGTCCGGTCGGAGCCTGAACCGATCGCAGTCTACCTTTTTTCCCGTGATCACGACGAGCTGAGGCAGGTGAGAACGCAAACCCGCAGCGGAGGCATATGCTGCAACGACCTTCTTTTCCAGGCCGCTATCCCGGGACTGCCTTTCGGCGGCAGGGGATTGAGCGGCATGGGCGCCTATCACGGCATCGCTGGTTTTGAGACCTTTACCAACCCGAGGAGCGTGCTCAACCGCACCGGTTTTCCCGATCCTGATCTCCGATACCCGCCATACGGTCCCGGCAAATTCCGCCTTCTCAGGCAAATCATCAGACTGTTTTCATAGCATGGATACCCCAAAGAGTGAGTCAGCGGCCCCGATGAGCGGTTCTGAAGCGATGACCGGCTTGGCCTTCGGCGGCGGCGTAGTATTGGGGGCGGCCCATATCGGCGTCCTGAAAGCGATGCAGGAGCTGGGGTTCAGGGCGGATTGCGTGGCCGGCACAAGCATCGGTTCGTTCGTCGCGGCGCTTCACGCCTTCGGCAAAAGCTGGGAGGAGATCGAAAAGGTGGCCCTGGAGCTCGACTGGTCCGACCTTTCAGGGCTTACGATCTCCGGATATGGCCTGCTCTCTATCAGGAAGTTCGGCGACCTCGTCAAACGCCTGCTCGGCTCATGCAGGATTGAAGATGCCCCGATCCCCCTGGCGATTGTTGCTACCGATATCTGTACCGGCCATAAAGTGGTGATGCGAAGGGGGGATGTGGCCATGGCAGTCATGGCCAGCTCTTCGATTCCCGGCATTTTCAGGCCTGTGGAACACCATAGAATGCTGCTGGTAGACGGGGTGCTGACCGAGAACGTCCCGGTTTCCCCACTGTCCGACATGGGCGCCGAAAGGATTGTCTGTATCGACCTGCTCGGCCGGCATACCTTCCGGCGGCCGGAACATATGGCCACCCTGCTGCTCAATGCGTTTTACAGCGCGATGCGCTCCGTTTCGCAGATGCAGATACAGAACGCCGATATGGTGATCAGTCCTGATCTGTCAGGTTTCAGCCTTGTCGACATGTCTGCGGTGCCGGCTATCGTCGACACTGGATACCGCGAGTCGTTTCCTTTAATCAAGAACTGGATGGAGCGCGGAAAATGAAAAAGCAGCGACTGTTTCCCATCCTCGCCATGCTCCTTTTCCGGCCAACATCCTCCATGGCGGCTTTACCGCCGCAGGGAGGCTCGATGGGCATCGCCCGCCCTTATGCTTCAGGAGTGAAAATCAATGGGCCCTGGCTTGGCGATGCCGATTACGATCTTTCGGAGACGAAGGGCGGGAAGGCTTCGCTGAACGATGAATGGCGAACGCTCACGGGCAGGGTATTGTACCAGAGAAGCGGGCTGGACTACCAGGGCAGCAATTTTTCTGTGTATACGCTCATGACGGAAGGGGTCCTCGAGTTCTATTCCCGCGACGAACTCGTCCTGCGGCCGTACCTCTCCGCCGGACTGAGCTATGCGGCGATCGACGTCGAGCCTCTCGGAAGGGATGGTGACGACGAGGCCATGATCCTTCAGCTTGGCGCCGGAGTCGGGTTTCAGCTCTCGCCTGCCGTCACGGTCGATGCCCGGTACCGTTACATCCATCCGTTCGATCGCCGGTTGCGGGTTTACGGAATGCCCGTCGACATGGATATCGCCACCCATAACCTCCTTATCGGGATGCGGTTCAGTTTCTGATTCGTCAGCCGGATTGCATCGTTCCTCTGTTCCCGGATCGTCGCCATTATGTGGAAACGGAAGCAGAGGCTTGTTCCGGCTTCCCCTTTTTTGTAAAATGAAGATGAATCCCTCTCGAATCCGGTTCGATCAATCCTCGCCTCAGAGCCGTTTATTGCAAGCTGTAGTTCGGTATCAAGATCCCTGACGTATAATTTCGTGCGATGTTCCAGCCCGGACGGTATTGCCGGTGCGTACACGAAGAGTCGACAGTTCAACAGTGAAAAGCAAGGAGGAACCTATGCCTATCCGCAGGTTAAGGGATTTTCTCGACAGCCATCATGTCAGGTATTTCGTCATCAGCCACTCTCCGGCTTACACGGCGCAGGAGATCGCTGCCGCTGCCCACGTACCAGGAAAGACGATGGCCAAAACGGTGATGGTTTCCATTGGCGGCAAAATGGCCATGGCGGTACTGCCTGCCTCCAGGCATCTCGATTTCGAGCTGCTGCGAGCGCTGAGCGGCACCAGGGATGTGGAACTGGCCGAAGAGAAGGAGTTCAGCGGCCTTTTTCCCGAATGCGAAATAGGCGCAATGCCTCCGTTCGGCAATCTTTACGGTATGGAGGTTTACGCCGACGACGAACTTGACGAAGCTGACGAGATCACCTTCAATGCCGGAGCCCATACCGAGCTTCTGAGACTTGCCTGGGCCGACTATAAAAAGTTGGTTAATCCGCTTATGGCAAGGCTTTCCCTGAGGCCTTGACCTTGTGATCTGTGTGCGGCTTTTTACGTGGGAAATATTACCTTTGACAGTGCAATAGCCTGTCGTTGGGAAAGGTATGATTGACCGGGGGTTTCCGGTCCAGTAAACGCTCCCGGTAACAGGGCATCGAAATGATTATCAGATTTCGCCGATTTGCGATATGAAGATAGCCTTATATGCGGGGACCTATGTAAAGGATAAGGATGGGGCTGTACGGTCGATCTATCAGTTGGTTGCGTCCCTGATCCGGAGCGGCCACAAGGTCGCGGTATGGTCTCCGGACATTTCTGACCAGGAGGACGGTGCTGTCCTGGTCCATAAAGTGCCGTCCGTTCCAATTCCGCTTTACCCGGATTACCGGCTTGGTTTTTGCCTGGCCAGAAATGAACGCGAGCTCGATTTTTTTTCGCCGGACCTCATCCACATATCGACACCCGATATCGTGGGGAGAAAATTTCTGCAATACGCAAGGAAAAGGGGGATTCCAGCCGTATCGGTTTTCCACACCGATTTCCCCTCCTACCTCAGCTACTATCACCTCGGTTTTGCCAAGGAGGCGGTATGGAGTATGCTCGTCCGTTTTTACAACGCCTGCGATATCGTGCTCGCTCCGAACGAAGGCGTCAGGAGCAAGCTTGAAGCGCGCGGTATCGGTAACGTAGAGGTCTGGTCGAGAGGAGTCGACAAAGAGTTGTTCGATCCTTCACACCGTTCCGAAGCGCTGCGCAACACGTGGCAGGCATCAGGCAAGACCGTGTTCATCTACGCCGGCAGATTCGTGTTCTACAAGGACATCGAGGTCGTGATGAGTCTTTACAAGCGATTCATGGACGAAGGATACGGCGATCGGGTCCTGTTCGTCATGATAGGGTCGGGTCCTGAGGAGGAGCTGATGAGGCGGCGGATGCCCGAAGCGGTGTTTACAGGATATCTTACTGGAAAGGCCCTTCCCGAAGCCTATGCGAGCGGAGACGTGTTCCTCTTTCCATCCACAACAGAAGCATTCTGCAACGTCGTTCTCGAAGCGCTCGCTTCCGGTCTGCCGGCCGTCGTATCTGATACCGGGGGATGCATGGAGCTGGTCAGGAGGTCTCAGGCCGGTATTGTGGCAAAGGCCGGCGACATCGATCAGTTCTACGTATCATGCCTGCGTCTCATGCAGGATGGAGGGGAGTTGCGCGCGATGAGGGCCCGGGGACTCGCATTTGCAGAAAACAAATCATGGGACGCCATCAACGGAGCCCTGATCGATCGCTACCAGGAGATGTCCGCAGCCACGCTTGCCCGGGGGTGAACGATGCGGCTGGTTTGTTTGTTCTGCTTTCAAAGTTCTGTCGTCGACGGGGCGATTCGGCTCGAGTCCCCTGGAATCTGTACCTCTTTTTTCTGGTATTACCCGTTTCAGTCAGTCGGTTTTCGGTGTTTCGCCCGAAACCTCAAGTGCGAGTAGTGCATTACGTCCACTCTTTCCTGTGAGTGTCGTTCAGCAGTTTGCAACCCATATTCCCTGACCATGTCATCATCATCGCCATCATACGAAGAGTTGTTGCAAAGGGTAGCTGAGCTCGAGTCAGCGCTCCTGATGCGCAGCCTGATCGAAGATGAGTCCCCCGGCAGCAGACTGGTTCCGGGTGAACCGCTTTCCGGATTGTACTGCAAGGATCCTGACGATTCAGCGGTGAAAAAGGAACTCGAATACAAAAGCCGTGAGCTCGAGCACTCCCGTATCATGCTGGATGAGACCCTCCATCATTTCAGGGCAACGGAGGCCATGTTCAGCGCCATTCTTGCCAGCAGTCCCGATACGGTTATTTATGTCGACTCGGCTCACAGGATCATATACATGAACCGGAATCTTCCCGGTTATTCATCGGAAGATCTTACGGGAAAGCATCTGTGCGCCATGCTCCTTCCCGAGTTTTATGACCAATGCCATTCGACTATCGAGTCGGTGTTCAGTACCGGGAACCCTTCACGGATGGAAAGCTGCATCCTGTCGAAAGAAGGTCATTGGATGTGTCTTGAATCGCGGTTTTCGCCCTGCTTCGAAGATGGTGTCGTGGCATCGGTGGTCATAATCACTGCCGACTTTACCGCCAGGAAAAGAATGGAGCTGGATGTGGCCAATTCCATCAGGGACCTCGAGCGGTTCAACAGCCTGATGGTAGGCCGTGAGCAGCGCGTCGTGGAGCTGAAGTCCGAAGTCAACCGGTTGTGTACGGAGATTGGAAAGCCGCTTCGATACAGTTTTTCGCTTGACGACACGCATGCGATCGACCAGCTCTTTTCACTCCGGTATGCCGATGAGGGCTCTTTTTTCCAGGGGGACGCTACTTCAGACGGGTCAGCGGCGACAGCCCAGGGCTCTGCACAGTGGGCCACCGCTCAGCGCGAAGCGCTCCTGAACCTTGTCGAAGATGCCGTGCAGGCCCGTAATGCTCTTATCGAGACGAACCGAAAGCTCGAGGAATCGATTCGTAACGCCCAGCTTCTGACCATGAAGGCCAAGGCGGCCAATGCAGCAAAAAGCGAGTTCCTTGCCAATGTGAGCCATGAGATCCGGACGCCTATGAACGGCGTTATCGGCATGTCGGACCTGCTGCTCGAAACACCGCTCAGCCCTGAACAGAGAAAATACCTTGAGACGATCATCTCCAGCGGCAGGAACCTGCTTCGGCTGATCAACGACATTCTCGATTTTTCGAAAATCGAAGCAAACAGGCTCGAACTCGAAATCGTCGATTTCAATATTATTTCCCTGCTCGAAGACGTTACGGAAATGCTCGGTCTCGAAGCGCACGAAAAAGGACTCGAGCTTACGCTCTGTCCTGATCCGGCGTTGCCGGAGCTGGTGACGGGGGATCCATCGAGGATAAGGCAGGTGCTGATCAACCTGATCGCCAATGCCATCAAATTCACACCTTCCGGTGAAATCCTGGTAAGGGTGGAAGTGGAGGAGGAGTCCGGGGACAAAGTATTCCTTCGTTTCTCGGTTGCCGATACCGGGATCGGAATTCCCGAGGATCGTATCGATTCGATTTTTGCCCCCTTCATCCAGGGCGACGGATCGACGATCAGGAAATACGGGGGAACCGGTCTCGGACTTTCCATATCGAACCATCTGGCGCTCAGGATGGGTGGCGACATCACCGTCACCAGCAAAGAGGGGGAGGGCTCGACCTTCACTTTTCGCGTCAGGCTTTCGCTGCAGCAGGGCCGGTCGGATGTCGTTCAAAGGAAAGTCCCCGGACGTGCGGGGCTGAGGGTCCTGCTCGTCGACAGTCATGCGGAACGGCGCGCCATGCTCGGAAAACTGCTCCGCTCATGGTCCTGCCGCTGCACCGATGCGCATGACGGCTCCCAGGCCGTAGCCATGGTCGAGCAGGCTTTAAAGGCCGGCAGAACCTGGGATATCGCCATCATCGACGACAACCTCGAAGGTATGTCCTCCATCGAGCTGTGCCGCTGGTTCAGGTCTCAAGTCACCACGCGGGACATGCGGATCATCGTGATGCAGGCCTATGGCAGGCGCGGAATCTCTACCCTGCCTTTCGATACAGAGGTCGATATATTCCTGCATAAGCCTGTCCGCCGCAAGGTGTTTTTCGAGGCGATCGCCGGATTCGCGCAACGCATGAAGTCGATGAAGGTGGATCGGACGGCAGCTGCCGCTGTTCAGGCAGAATCGCCGCTGTCACGTCTGGAGGCCAGGATCCTTGTCGTTGAAGACAGCACCGTGAATCAGCAGGTTGCGGTCGCCATGCTTCGCAAAGCCGGCTATGAGCCTCAGGTTGCCAGGGATGGCCGGGAGGCGATAGCTCTCATTTCAGGAGGGGGTTTCGATCTGGTGTTCATGGATTGCCATATGCCTGAAATCGACGGATTCGAAGCGACCAGAATCATCAGGTGCGGACAGGCAGGCGAAGCGAATCGCGATCTGCCGATAGTGGCCATGACTGCCAATGCCATGGTGGGGGATCGTGAGCGCTGCATCGATGCCGGTATGGACGATTACATCGCCAAACCGCTCAGCAAGAACGATTTCATCCACATGCTCGAAAAATATCTGGGGCAGCCTGAAATTGCCGCCGATAAGGAGTTTGCTCCTGAACACCATGAATCCGCGAGTTCAGGCGACGGGGATGTGTTTGCCGAAAAGGAGATGCTCGACAGGCTTCAGCAGGACCGGCAGATCGCAGGGGAGGTTCTTCTGCAGTTCATTTCTGATGCTCCGGACTACTTCAACCGGATCAGGGAGGCCATGCAAAACCGGGATGCCGAGAGGCTGCGCCTGCTCGTGCATACCGTGAAAGGCTCGGCGGCAACGATCGGTGCCGAGAGGCTGAGCCGGCAGGCGTTGATGATCGAGCAGGTCATCGGAGCATCGGGCCTGAATGCGGCAGCCGCGTTGATCCCTCTGCTCGAAGAGGAGTTTGTGCTCCTGAAGCGCAGGCTGGTCGCAAAAGGGTGGTATGCTGAACAATCTCAACCATGATGGAGAACTGTCCATGAATGCAGGATTTGTCGGTCTCGGTAAAATGGGGTTCAACATGGTGGAGCATCTTCTTGACCTCGGCCACCGCGTGGTGGTGCATGACCTTTCCCACGATGCGGTCGCAGCCATTTCGGCAAAAGGTGCGATACCGGCGAGTTCGCTGCAGCATCTGGTCGGCGAACTTGAAACGCCGAGGATCGTCTGGATGATGGTGCCGGCCGGAGGTGCCGTCGATGCGGTGCTCAACGGACTCACACCGTTCCTGGACAGGGGCGACATCGTGATCGACGGGGGCAATTCACGATACACCGACACCGTTGCCCGCGCCGAAAAGCTTGGCCGGCAGGGCATCAATCTACTCGATGTCGGCACCAGCGGAGGGCTTGAGGGTGCCCGGCACGGGGCATGCATGATGGTCGGGGGTAACCGTGATGCCTACGATTTAGTGGAACCGTTGCTCAGCGGTCTGTGCGTCGGGAACGGATGCGGCTACATGGGCGCCTCCGGGTCGGGCCATTTCGTCAAGATGGTGCACAACGGGATCGAGTACGGCATGATGCAGGCGATCGGCGAAGGTTTCGACCTGCTTGAATCGAGCGGATACGGGATCCACCATGAAACCGTCGCCCGCGTCTGGTCGAACGGTTCGGTCATCAGGGGATGGTTGATGGAGCTCGCGGAAAAGGCGTTGGCAAAAGATGGCCGGTTGTCCTATCTCGGCGGGGCTATCTCCGATTCGGGTGAAGGGCGATGGACGGTCGAAACGGCGCTCGAGCTGGGCGTATCGACCCCCGTTATCGCTGAGTCGGTGTTACGGCGGTTCGCTTCCCGCCGACCCGACAATTTTTCCGACAGGCTGGTCGCCGCGCTTCGCAACGAGTTCGGCGGGCACGGTTTTGCGCATCCAGACGGAACGGAGGCGTCGTCATGAGCGGCCGGCTGGATAATTTCACGATCATCATTTTCGGGGCGGGCGGCGACCTGGCGTCAAGGAAGCTTTTCCCCTCCGTCTACCAGCTCGCCCGGTGGGGTCACCTGCCCCCCGCGTATCGCGTGATCGGCGTGGGCCGTGCCGGCCAGAGCCATGAGGAGTTCCGCCGAATCGTCAAGGAGCGGGTCATGGCGCTCTCCCCGGAGTCGATCGACGATCCTGCCCGTTTCGATGAATTCTGCAGCCGCCTGTTCTACGCCAATGTTGAGCTCGACAAGGTCGAAGGCTATTATGCTCTCTACAACGAGATCATGAACACCCGGGGCGAAGAGGGGGTCTGCAGCAACCTTCTCTTCTATCTGTCGACCCCTCCGAGCCTTGCCCCCGGCATCGTGCACAACCTCGTCCGGGCCGGACTGGGGGGGCGTCAACGGCCCTGTCCCGGATGGCGCAAGATCGTAGTCGAAAAGCCGTTCGGCCATGACCTGAAGAGCGCCGTCGAACTGAACCGGATCCTCGAGGAGGCTTTCGAAGAGCGCCAGATCTACCGCATCGACCATTACCTCGGCAAGGAGCCGGTGCAGAACATCATGGTGTTCCGCTTCTCGAACGGCATGTTCGAACCGCTCTGGAACCGGCAATACATCGAACAGGTCCAGATCACCATCGCCGAAGAGTTCGGCATAAGGGGACGGGGCGCCTATTACGAGGAGGCGGGACTTCTCGGCGACATCATCCAGAACCATGGTCTCCAGCTGCTGGCGGCAATCGCCATGGAGCCTCCTGTGGAGCTCAGCCCCGACGCGATCAGGGACGAGAAGGCCAAAGTCCTGCGTTCGGTGCGGCTTTTCAGCAGGGAATCGGTGAACGATTCGGTGGTGCTGGGCCAGTACGAAGGGTATCGGCTCGAAAAAGGGGTCGCCCCGGATTCGAAGGTCGAAACCTGTGCAGCCGTAAAGTTCCATCTCGACAACTGGCGCTGGTCAGGGGTGCCCTTCTACATGAAAGCAGGCAAAAACCTCTCGAAAACGGTGACCGAGATCGTGATCACCTTCAAATGCCCTCCCCAGAACTTCTATGCGAACAGCGCCGCGCCGAGCTGCACGCCGAACCAGGTGATCCTCGGCATCCAGCCGGACGAGACTGTTGCCATCAGGTTCGGCACCAAGCGGCCGGGCGAGGAGATGGTCACCGATCCGGTGTTCATGAAGTTCGATTACCGCACCTCGTTCGCCGAGAAGGGATTGACGCCATACCATCGCCTTCTGCTCGACGCCATCGCCGGCGACCAGATGAATTTCATCCGTCGCGACAGCGTCGAACGCGCATGGACAATCATCGACAGCATCAGGGAGGCTCTGGACGGCCAGGTACCCGAATCATATCCAGTGAACTCCTGGGGTCCGGAATCGTCGGTACGAATCTACGGGTGACGGCTCTCGTGTGAGGGTTCCGCGACGAACCAGAATAAATCACCGTCGACAGGCCGGACCATGCCGGCCGGCAGGTCGGGCCGCTTGCCCTCGTGGATGGAAAACGCCAATTCAGATCGCTCTGCGGGCACCAGGAACAATACCGTCCGGGCATGGTTGATCACCGGCAGTGTCAGCGTCAGTCGGGCGCCGGGAGGTTTTGCCCCGGGGGCGTCCACTGCGACGACCCATTTTTCCAGTTCACCCAGGGCCTTTCTGTCCTCCGGAAAAAGCGAGGCCGTGTGCCCGTCGCCGCCGATCCCGAGCAGGACGAGGTCGAAGGCGGGAAACCCGGCGCGGGCCTCAGTGCCCCTTTTTCGGAAAAATGACCTGAGCAGCTCTTCGTAACTGAGCGCATCCTCTTCGGGCTCTCCCGACTCGACCGGCATGTTGAAGATGTTGTCCAGTCGAATGCAGGTATGGCGCATCAGCGTTTCCCTCACCATGCCGTAATTGCTGTCGGGGTGGTTCACCGGCACGTATCGTTCGTCCCCCTGGAACATGAATGTCTCCGGCCATGGCAGGGTGATTGCTTCAGGGTCCAGCACGGAACGGTGGACACGGGCCGGCAGGTTGTAGCCGAGCTTCTCGAAGAGCTCTTCATGGAGGCCTTTTGCGAGCTTCTCGTATAACTTTTTCGGAGTGCTGCCTCCTGAAAGCAACAGCGTGAACCGGCCCCGTTCGGCTACCGCCCGGTAGGCTGTTGCCGTGATGAATCCCGCTGCCATGTCGGCCAGGGTCTCTTTGTTTCCTGTTATCCAGCTGTTCATGAGCTTCCGGTCGGATTCGACAGATCGTGTGTTGTATCGAATAACCCATTGGCGACTTCGGCGATGTGCTGCCCGGTGAACCCGAATGCGGTCATGACCGTCGCGCCCGGAGCTGAAGCCCCGAAATGATCGAGCCCTATAATCCTGCCCTCCGTTCCCGCGATGCCCTCCCAACCGAAGGGGGAGGCAGCTTCGATGACCACCCGTTTCCTTTCGGCCGCGGGGAGCACCTCATCCCTGTATGATTCCGTCTGCTCTGCGAATAGCCCCATGCTGGGCATCGAGACGACCCTCGCGGCGATGCCCCCATTTTCGAGCAGCCTTTGCGCTTCCAGCGCCGGGTGCACCTCCGAACCGGTGGCGATCAGGATAACCCGTCGGTCGTTGGCTCCTGCCGGCCAGTCGGAGAGGATATAGGCGCCCCTGGACGTGCCTTCCATAACCTGCAGTGGTGCTGTATGCAGTCGCGGCAGCGCCTGGCGGGTGAGAACGAGCGCCACCGGTTTACGGCGCGACAGGGCGAGTCGCCAGGCGGCAAGCGTCTCGTTGGCGTCGGCGGGGCGAATGACGTCGAGTCCGGGAATTGCCCTCAGCATGGCGAGCTGTTCGACCGGCTGATGGGTCGGGCCATCCTCGCCAAGGCCGATGCTGTCGTGCGTGAATAAGAAAATCACGTGTTGCCGCATCAGGCATGCGATCCGTATCGCTGGTTTCATGTAATCGGAAAAAATCAGGAAGGTGCCGCCGTAAGGCACCATGATTTTCGACAGAGCCATGCCGTTCATCATAGCTGCCATGGCGTGCTCCCTGACCCCGAAATGGAGGTTGAAGCCCTCGAAACTTCCGCCGGCCACATCGACGGCCCCGGCGATGGCTGTGCCTGTGGAAACCCCCAGATCCGCAGATCCGCCGGCAAGGAACGGCACTTTTCCGGCAAGGGTGCTGAGCACCGCTTTCGATGCCTGTCTGGTGGCAATAGGCTCGCCGGGCCCGAACGGCGTCAACGCTGAAAGCCACGCTTCAGGTATGCTGCCGTTCAGGAGGGATTCGACGTTTCCTGCCAGCTCCGGCCTTTGTTCACGGAACCGTTTCCAGCGCAGCTGCCAATCGGCTTCGATGGCCGCACCTTTCGCGACGGCGTCACTGAAGCATTCCCGCACCGATTCCGGAACCACGAACGACTGATCTTCAGGGAATCCGAAGCGCTGCTTGAGCAACCGGGTTTCGGCTACGCCGAGCGGTTCCCCGTGGGCGGCAGATGTTCCGGCCTTGTTGGGGCTTCCGTACCCGATGGTTGTGTGCACCAGGATCATCGAAGGCCGATCGCTTTCCGCTTTGGCGTCGAGCACGCTCTTCTCGATAGCCTGGAGGTCGTTGCCGTCCACCTCGTCGACATGCCAGCCGTAGGCTTCGTAGCGCAGACGGACATTTTCAGTAAAGGCGAGCCTGGTCGAGCCTTCGATCGAGATTCCGTTGTCGTCGTACAGGCAGATGAGCTTTCCGAGCTTCAGGTGTCCGGCAAGTGAAGAGGCTTCGGAGCTGAGCCCTTCCATCAGGTCGCCGTCGCTGCAGATGACGTAGGTACGGTAGTCGATGAGGGTCAGATCGTCCGTGTTGAGCCTCGAAGCCAGCAACCTTTCGGCCAGAGCCATGCCGACGGCCGTGGCGATGCCCTGGCCGAGCGGTCCGGTGGTGGTCTCGACGCCGGGGGTATGTCCGTATTCAGGATGCCCGGGGGTTCTGCTTCCGAACTGGCGGAACGCTTTCAGGTCGTCAAGCCCGAGGTCGTAGCCGCAAAGGTGCAGCAGAGAATAGAGAAGCGCGGAGCCGTGCCCTGCTGAAAGCACGAATCGGTCGCGGTTAAGCCACGAGGGGTTCGCCGGGTTGTGGCGCATGATTTTCGTGAAGAGCGCATAGGCCATCGGCGCTGCGCCAAGAGGCAATCCCGGATGGCCTGAGTTGGCCTTTTCGACCATGTCGACGGCCAGCAGCCTCACGGTGGTTATGGCCTCGGCGTCGATGATACTCGTTGTACATGACATGAGCGCAGTGATGTTTGGTCGAGGGGGAACCTGTTACCTGATTATACGCTTGGTGGAGTCATCGAACCAAGCCCGGATTTGCTGAATGGACCGGCGGGAAGTAAATTTACTGTGGATGCTCCGCAGAGTATAACATTCAGCAGGGCGTACCTGTTCCTCTAAACCAATTGAACCACAATGCCCCTTGCCGACGGTTACGGCGTTCTTGTCGGGATGCTGCACTCTTATCGTTGCGATGCCGGGAACGCCGACGGCCATTATTACCATTGTACTGTAATCGTCAGTACGCCCTACGGGCCGTATCCCTGTGCCATCGATCTCGACAGCAAAGCAAACAAGGACGGGATCGAGTGGCGGATTGTCGAATTGGGCAAGACGGTACAACTGCTGCTTTCCCTGATCAGGGACGGTTGGCACAGCATAGGGGGCGGCGAAGAGGGAGCCGGGGCGATCGATTACTACAGGAGCCCTGAACTGCAGGGTGACGACATCTGGAAACACGGCACCGGAAACGAAGCGTTCAAAGACCTCGAAGCCCTTCTCCGGCATAGCAGGCGGCTTTTCGTCTATGGTGAACCGTTCAGGAACGGGGTGCATGGAGTGCACAACATCCACCAGAACCAGGGCGACCCGGCCTCAAGCCGGTGGGCACCGGAAAACGCGCCATGGCAGGACGGCGGCCTGGTTGTCGAGCGTGCCGATGGAACCGCGGCTGCGTTTCTCTGCAGGTTCAGCACCCAGCGGAAAAGCGCCGGCGTCGGCATGAGTGAACAGGATCGATGATGCTTTCTTTCCCGAATGCCGGTACGAATTTTTCGGATTCCTTTGTGTTGATTAAGTTTAACTATTGAACTTCCCTCCGCGTTTCATCTCATACATCAGACCTATGAAAAAAACAGTCGTCGTCGCATTGATGCTCTGCTTTCCGGCTTTCCAGCCGTTATTGCACGCAGAGGAACAGGGGATTTCGGTAACCGCTTCGGGAGCGGTCAAGGTTCGGCCCGATATGGCAGTGTTCAGGGCTGTGGTTCAGTCGTCGGACAGGGATGCGCGAAAGGCGGCGGCAAAGACCGCAGAGACCTGGAGCGCGCTGCAGCATGCGTTGCGAACCGCCGGCATTCCCGTCGATGACTCTCCTTCGGCAGGCTACATGGTCTCCCCGGAATGGGTCTGGGACAAGTCGTCCGGAAAGAACGTGCTCAAGGGATATGTCGCACGTCATGTGGTCAGGGTGACCGTCCGTGACCTTCGCCTGATCGGGGCTGCGGTCGATGCTGCCGTGCAGGCCGGAGTGGGCAATGTCGAAGAGATACAGTTTTTCTCGTCCAGGCAGGAGGCTTTGCGTCGGGAGGCCCTCGACCTTGCGGTAAGGAAAGCCCGCATGGACGGGGATGTGATGGCAAACGCCGCCGGTGGAAAGCTTGGCGCCCTTATGGACCTGACAGCCGATCAGCAATCCTTTCCAAGACCATCGCAGGATCTCATGATGTTGAAAGCAGCGCCGATGGCTCAGGCTACGGAGATCGCTCCCGCCGAAGAGGAGGTCACGGTAACGGTGCATTCCCGCTGGCGCTTCATCGGCTCGTCAGGGAAATAGCCGGTTTCCCCCACCGGTAGAGTGTAGTACATGACCTTGCTGAAGCATTCGCAGGGGCAGTTTCATGAAAAAGGCTACCGATGAAAAAGCATATTCTGGACCGGTATGAACGCACGGCCGACGGACGGCTCATCATCGATGTGTCCGCATCGAAGGTCGAGGAGCTTTACGAGGACTTCGACAAGAAAGCGCCCTACCATAAAAAAGATCTCGACGAGGACCTGGCTTACTACCTGACTGAATGCGTCCGTGAAATCGGGCGTGTCGATTTCGTTATCCGGTTCACCCTCGACACTATGCCGTCGGAAGAGCTGATGGAGCGGGTAAGGACAAGCCTCAACAAATTTTTCATGTATCAGCGCGAACTCGCACTTGCCTCGATGAAAAAGATGTTGAGGAAGTCGCTTGTGTTTTTCATGCTCGGCGTCACCCTTCTGTTCTTTTCGCTATGGTTTGCCGGGACCCTGCTTCGTGCTGCTGAAAGTGCGTTCGTTCGGAGTGTGCTTGCCGAGGGGTTGACCATTGCCGCCTGGGTGTCACTCTGGGAATCGCTGGCGACCGTTCTTGTCGACTGGCGTCCCTACCACCAGCAGATCCGGATGAACTTCCGCATAGCCTTTGCTCCGGTACAGTTTCATGCCGCGGGTCTTCATCGCTGAGGCACGATAGGTGAACGCCCTTTTGCCTCAAGAAAAAAAAGGGTTATCTTAACAGGATTTCTGAAAGAGGCTCACCGGATATCCCGGCTCGGCCGACTTGCACCAGGTTGCCACCCCGCCTGTCTTGGCCGCTTGTTGTGTTATCACCGGAAACAAAGAATCGATCACTACTATGACGGGTACCATTTGCGTATCCGCACCATGAGGAAGATGCATATGAAAAGAGTAATACTTGTATTTTTGCTGCTGTTCATGGTAATGCCGCTGACCAGCCGCTCAGTCACTATCACCGATTTTCCCCAGAAAAGCAGGCTCGCCCCGGTGACGCAGTTGTTGACTGCACTCAATAATGAAATCAATCCGAAAGCCCTCGATCTCGCCGTGCGAGGTTATTACAACCTCAAGCGCCAGGGCCTGATCCGGCGCGAAGGGATTGTCACCCTCATCGATTTCGACAAACCGTCGGTCAGCGAGCGTCTCTACATCATCGATGTCGATAACGGAAAAATCCTGCATTCGGCACTTGTTGCGCATGGAAAAGGCAGCGGGGAGAATGTAGCGACCCGATTTTCCAACCAGCCCGGATCGAACAAAAGCAGTGTCGGATTCTATCTTACCGAAAATACCTACACCGGAAAGAACGGCTATTCACTGGTGCTGAAGGGACTCGATCACGGCATCAACGACAAGGCAGAGCGGAGGAGCATCGTAATCCATGGTGCGGACTACGTTTCCCGGGACTATATCAACAAGCATGGCCGGCTTGGCAGAAGCCAGGGGTGCCCGGCATTGTCGATGGAGAGTTACCAGCAGGTGATCAACCTGATCAAGGAGGGCACCTGCCTTTTTATTTATCATAACGGAAGGGATTATGCCTCCAGATCAGGCGTCCTTCATCCGGGCGCTTCGTTCAGGGGCGGTCGCACGGATAATCCGGCATAATGTTCATCTAAATCAATGACCCCGATTTTATTGCTCTGGTTTGCGGCTCTGCCCATTATGAATCCTGACTCCTCGGCGCCGTCCGTAGCTGCCGGCAGATCGCATCACTCGATTTCACCAGACCCTGCCGTCAGGCAATATCTCCAGAGCTACCTGGCTCGCCTCGGTCGGTCCAGCGTTTCGGCAGGTCCGGACCGCGCTTCGATAACCGGCGCCATGCAGCGGTTTTACCGTACCCTTGGCTATCGTAATGCATGGACCAATCGTCAGGCGGTCGCCCGTCTTATCGATGTTATCGAGGATAGCGCCGGTGACGGTCTCATGCCCTCCGATTTCCATATTGACGAAATCCGGAAATATTATGAAAACCCGCCCGAATCGCCGTCGCTGAAAGCAAGGGCCGACCTCCTGATGACCGATGCGGTTTTTACGCTGCTCTCGCACATGCGTTCCGGAAAGATCTACCCGCAGTCGATCGAGCCGGACTGGAACATTGCCGTCTCAAAGCCAGGAGCGGACTATGACCGGACTTTGATGTCTGCGATCATGGGCAGCCGCTTCCCTGAACTCGTCAACTCGCTCAGGCCTTCGTCGCCGGAATACATGCATCTGCGAAAAGGGCTTGCACAATATCGGAAGATCGCTGCCGACGGCGGGTGGTCCAATGTTCCAGGCGGCCCGATGATCTTCAAGATCGGCTCACTCGACAGCCGGATTCCGGCCATTCGCCGGCGCCTTGTCGTAACGGGCGATCTGGCTGCCGATGCCCCGATCGCCACGGAGGCAGATTTGCCGAAGCCCCCGGCTGACTCTACAGCAGCCGACTCTTCTGCTGCCAAAAAGGCCGTTTCGGCTTCACATGCCGATCCGGCGCATGTCTACACTTCCGTGCTTTTCGAGGCAGTCAAGGCTTTCCAGAAACGGCACGGGCTCAATGCCGACGGCATCATCGGCAATGAAACCATCAGCGCCATGAATGTGCCGGTCAACGATCGGATCGACCAGATCCGTCTCAATCTGGAGCGTTACCGATGGTTCCTGAACACTCGGGGCCCGAACTATGTGATGGTCAACCTTCCTTCGTTCACGGTCGATTACGTTCAGAACAATGTCAATCGCTGGCACTCCAGGGTCATTATCGGCAAGTCCGACCTGCAGACTCCGGTTTTCAGGGCCGAGATCCAGTACCTCATACTGAATCCGCACTGGGTGATTCCGCCGGGCATCATGATCAAGGAGGCCATTCCCGGCATCGCGAAGGATATCTCTTACCTTCGCAAGAGACAGCTGGCTGTCGTAGACAACGAAGGCAAAGTGGTCGATCCCCATACCATCAAATGGTCCAGTTATCTCAAGGGAGGATTTCCCTACCGGATTGTCCAGGATTCGGGCGACGAAGGCTCCCTTGGCAGGCTCAAGTTCATGATGCCGAACCGGTTCATGGTCTACATGCACGACACCCCGTCCAAGGAGCTGTTCGAAAAAAGCCGGAGGACATTCAGCCACGGATGCGTACGGGTCGACAGACCTCTTGAGCTTGCCGAACTCTTATTGAAAGATCCTGTCAAGTGGAACAGGGCAAAAATCGAGGCGGCTATCGATACCGACAAGACGCGCACAGTGAATCTTTCCGTCCGGGTACCGGCCTATTTTCTCTACCAGACGGCATTTGTGGATGATGACCGGGTCCAGTTCAGGGCGGACATCTACGAGCGCGACGCCCGATTGCTCAAGGTGCTCAACAGCCGGGCTTCCAGCTGGTACGTCGACTCCGCTTCGAAGTAACAGGAGTGTTTATTCTGTACGGCGCCGCATCGGGGCGCCGTATTTGCAGTTCAACCCCATAACGTTACCTCCATGTCATTTACCGTTACCATTACCGTCTCGAAAGAGTTCGAGACCCCGGCATCGCCCGACAAGGTGTTCGCGCTTCTGGCTGACGTGCCGGAATCCGCGTCACATTTCCCCGACGTGGAAAAGCTCGAGGACATGGGCGGCAATACGTTCCATTGGACCATGGAGAAAATCGGTATCGGGGACCACACGCTGCAGCAGACGATCTATGCATGCACCTATAGAAGCAATGATGCGACCAGGACGGTGGATTGGGTTCCTGTTGAAGGGGTCGGCAACGCCAGGGTCGAAGGCGGCTGGCGGCTCAGCCCCTCTTCAGCCGGCACGAAAGTCTTGCTGAAGACCAAAGGCGCTCTTTCGGTCGACTTCCCGGGATTTCTCCAGTTTCTGCTTTCGCCGCTGATCGAAATGGCCTTCGCCCAGAAAATCGACCAATACGTCTCGAACCTGAGGGAGTCGCTCGGCCGGGCTTGACGGTAAGCCTTACTGTTTCAGGAACGTGATGAGCTCAGCCCTGAAGTCGCTTAATGTGTCGTACTTCCTCGGGCCGTAATTCTTGCGGGTGTTGTCTGCAGCCCACTCGCACAGGAATGTTTTATAGCCGTTTTTGGCGATGTCGTTCCCCTCTTCAAGCGTGATGTAGCGGAACGTATCTCCAGTTTTGATCAGTGCCGCATGACGACTCAGGGGTTCGGTTACGGGTTCCGGGAACGAGATCAGGACAAGGTCGAAATCCGGACGGTGTTCGGCTTTGATTTTCAGCCCTGCGGAATAGGCTTTACCCAGGGGTTCTTCGACGATACGGAGGAATTCGGCGGAATTTCCTGTGTAGAGGTCGTTGAAGAACCTCGATCCGGTTTCGGAAAACAGGATGCCGGGAATAATCAGGTGATGCAGGGCGTAGATGGTTTCCGTCTCCTGCTTCGCAGGTGCAGTCGCCTGTTCTGCAGCCCTGGCGGCCGAGGGGATCGAAGCGGTTCCGCAGCCAAGGAGGAGCATTAGGGGTAGCAGGATGGTGTTGCGTATGATGCGGCTTCTCTGCATGGGTGTCGAAAGTTTGGGAGTTTGGGATGGTGGTCGCGGGCTATTGCCGGTAATGTTCAATGTATGCAATGGAAGCAAAACTGCCATAACGGAAATACGAAAGCCCCGGAACGTTCATCGATGATCGTTCCGGGGCTTTTTCAGTTTCCGGAGGGATTGTCCGTTTATTATTCCGGATCGTAATTCAGTATGGGTGCGAGCCACTTTTCGGTTTCCGCGATCCCCATCTGCTTGCGGTTCGCGTACTCTTCAACCTGGTCGCGTCCGATCCTTCCGAGCACGAAATACCTTGCGGCCGGATTGGCGAAGTAAAGCCCGCTGACCGATGCCGCCGGATTCATGGCGAAGGATTCGGTCAGCGTGATTCCTGTGACGGCTTCAGCGTTGAGCAGGTCGAAGATGGTTGCCTTCTCGGTGTGGTCAGGGCATGCCGGATAACCGGGAGCAGGCCGGATGCCACGGTACTTTTCGGCGATTAGCTCTTCGCAACTCAGTTTTTCATCCTGGGCATAGCCCCAGAGTTCGCGGCGTACCTTTTCGTGCAGCATTTCGGCGAAGGCTTCGGCAAGCCTGTCGGCGAGGGCCTGGGCCATGATGCGGTAGTAATCGTCGTGGAGCTCGCTGAACTCCTTCAGCAGCTTTTCGATGCCAAGGCCCGCAGTCACGGCGAAGCATCCGACATAGTCCTCCAGGCCGCTTTCCCTTGGGGCGACGAAGTCTGACAGGGCCAGGTTAGGTTCTCCTGCTGCTTTTTCCTGCTGCTGGCGGAGGGTGTGCAGGACGGTTAGAATAAGCGAGCGGCTCTCGTCGGCGTAGACCATGATGTCGTCGCCGACGCTGCCTGCCGGGAAGATGCCTGCGACGCCCCTGATGCCGAGCAGTTTTTCACTCGTGATCCTGTCGAGCAGTGCGTTGGCGTCGTCGTACAGCTTTTTCGCCTCTTCGCCCACGGTGTTGTCGTCGAATATCTGCGGGTAGTGCCCGTGCATCTCCCAGGTCCGAAAGAAGGGGGTCCAGTCGATGTATGGGCGAAGATCGCCGGCAGTGACACCGTCGAGTACCGTGACGCCTGTTTTTACCGGTTTTGGAAGAGACTCTCTGCTCCAGTCGATATCGAGCCTGTTCTCCCGCGCATCGGCAAGGGAAACATACTTTTTCGATGCGTTTCTTTCGGCATGGCTCCTGCGCATTCCTTCCTGCTCATTCCTGAGCGTGGCGACGTAGCCGTCCCTGAGAGCAGGGTTGAACAGGCTGCTGACCACCGGCACGCTACGCGACGCGTCGAGCACGTGCACGACCGGGCCGGAGTAGTTGGGGGCGAGCTTGACCGCCGTGTGCATCTTCGATGTGGTTGCACCGCCGATGAGGAGCGGAATTTTCATGCCTGCCCGCTCCATCTCCCTGGCGACATGGGCCATCTCCTCGAGGGACGGGGTGATCAGGCCGGAGAGTCCCAGGATGTCCGCCTTTTCACTGACGACCGCTTCGAGGATCTTTTCGCACGGCATCAGGACGCCGATGTCGACGACGTCGAAGTTGTTGCAGGAGAGCACGACCGCGACGATGTTCTTGCCGATGTCGTGGACGTCCCCTTTGACCGTTGCGAGCAGCACTTTCGCCTTGGAGCTGGTGTCGTTGCTCCTGGCCTTTTCGGCCTCGATGTGCGGAATGAGGCAGGCTACCGAGCGCTTCATGACCCGGGCGCTCTTGACCACCTGCGGCAGGAACATCTTGCCTTCGGCGAACAGGTCTCCGATGAAGTTCATGCCGTCCATGAGCGGTCCTTCGATGACCGAAAGCGGGCTCGTGTAGAGCTGGCGGGCCTCCTCGGTATCCTCTTCGATATATTCAACGATCCCCTTGACGAGCGCGTGCTTCAGCCGCTCCTCGACCGGCAGGTTGCGCCATTCGGCAGCTTTGACTTCGCTTTTTTCGCCGCCGTCCCGGATGGTTTCAGCGAAGCTGACCAGCCTTTCGGTAGCGTCGGATCGCCGGTTCAGGAGCACATCTTCGACACGGGCGAGCAGTTCCGGCTCGATCTCTTCGTAGATGCCGAGCTGGGCGGCGTTGACGATGCCCATGTCGAGCCCGGCCTTGATCGCGTGGTAGAGGAAGGAGGTGTGCATGGCTTCGCGCACCGGTTCGTTGCCGCGGAAGGAGAACGAGACGTTGCTGATTCCGCCTGAAACCTTCGCATAGGGCAGGTTCTGCTTGATCCAGCGGACGCTTTCGATGAAGTCGATCGCGTAGTTGTTATGCTCCTCGATTCCCGTGGCCACAGTCAGCACGTTCGGGTCGAAGATGATGTCCTCAGGCGGGAACCCGACCTCTTTGGTCAGGATGTCGTAAGCGCGCCGGCAGATCTCGATGCGGCGCTGGAGGCTGTCTGCCTGGCCCTGTTCGTCGAAAGCCATGACGACCGTGGCGGCACCATACTGCTGGATCTTGCGGGCGCGCTCCCTGAAGAGATCTTCGCCCTCCTTGAGGCTGATGGAGTTGACTATGCCTTTGCCCTGCACGCAGCGCAGCCCGTTTTCGATGACCGACCATTTCGAGGAGTCGATCATGACCGGCACCCTGGAGATTTCGGGCTCGGATGCGATGAGGTTCAGGAACTCGACGATCACCTTTTCGGAATCGAGCATCCCTTCGTCGAGGTTCACGTCGATCACCTGTGCGCCGTTCTCGACCTGGTGGCGGGCGATGGAGAGGGCTTCGTCGTAGTTGCCCTCCTTGATGAGGCGGGCGAATTTGCGGGAGCCGGTCACGTTGGTCCGTTCGCCCACGTTGATGAACCCCGTGTTCTCGTCGACATTGAGCGGTTCGAGACCGGAGAGTTTCAGGACGTGGCTGTTTGCAGGGCGTCTCCTCGGCTCCAGCGTGCTGACGGCTTTGGCGATCGCCCGGATGTGGGACGGCGTGGTACCGCAGCAGCCTCCGACGATGTTGACGAAACCGGAATCGGCGAAACCCGCTATCTGGGCGGCCATGTACTCGGGAGAGTCGTCATACTCGCCGAACTCGTTAGGCAGGCCGGCGTTGGGATAGACGCTCACGTAGCTCTCGGCGATGCCGGAGAGCGCTTCGATGAACGGTCGCATCTGCTTTGAGCCGAGAGCGCAGTTCAGGCCGACCGAGAGCAGGTCGGGCATGTGGGAGATCGAGATCCAGAACGCCTCGGTGGTCTGTCCGGAGAGCGTCCTTCCGCTCTGGTCGACGACTGTTCCTGAGACCATCACCGGCACGCGCCAGCCGGTTTTATTGAAATACTCTTCGATGGAGTAGAGCGCAGCCTTGCAGTTCAGGGTGTCGAACACTGTTTCGACGAGCAGCAGGTCTACGCCGCCCTCGTGCAATCCTTCGAGTTGTTCGGTATAGTTGTCAACCACTTCCTGGAAGGTGACTGCCCGGAAGCCGGGGTTGTTCACGTCCGGCGAAAGCGACAGGGTTTTGTTGGTCGGCCCGATCGAGCCTGCGATGAAGCGCGGCTTGTCAGGAGTCAGGGCCGTATATTCGTCTGCCGCCGATCTGGCCAGTGCGGCTGCTGCCACGTTCAGCTCCTTCGTGAGGTGCTGCATCTGGTAGTCTGACTGGGAGATCGGGTTGGCGTTGAAGGTGTTGGTCTCGATGATGTCTGCACCCGCATCGAGGAAGTCGCAGTGGATGGATCGGATGACGTCGGGCCTGGTCAGGACGAGAATGTCGTTGTTGCCCTTGAGAGGATGGGAGTGTGATGCAAACCGGTCAGCTCGAAAATCCTGTTCTCCGAGACCATGTTTCTGGATCATGGTGCCCATGGCCCCGTCGAGCACGAGAATCCTGCGCTCGAGCAGACTGTACAGATTGTCCTTCATGCAGCGGCTCAATTTATATGTATTAAGGGTGCCTTGCGGCACTATAAAAAATCAGTTCTCAAGGTAACAAAAAAGCGTGGAAATCCCCTTTGGGTAGATAGCCGCATCAGAAGATGCTGTCGTTGATGTGTTTCCTGAGCCATGCTGCAACCAGGTCGATGGTATCGTCGTTTATCTGGTGCGCCATGGGATACTCCCTGTAAGTTACGTCGGTGATATTTTCCTTGAGCCATAGCCCTGCATCCCGGCCTTTGGCGATCGGCAGCACGTCGTCGTAAAGGCCATGGACCACGAGGAATGGCAGGCTTTCGAGGCCGATCGGCATCTTGCACTCCTCAGGTCGCGGGTCCGGTAACTGGCCGCTGAGGGCGACGACGCCGTGCAGGAGCTCGGGGGCGTTGAAGGCGGTCAGGTAATTCATGACTGCGCCCTGGCTGAAACCCATGAGGAACACCTTTCCCCCCATGGGTCGGTAGGTGGCGACGAGTTCACGCAGGAACCCGGTAAGCTGGGCGAGGGCCCTGCCTGCCGCTTCGCGATCGACTGTGATGCCGTAAGGGGTGAATTCGATCGGAAACCAGCCATACATATCATCCCCGAGCGCAAGCGGAGCCCTGACGCTGATGATGCGAAGGCGGTTGTCGAGGTCGGGTGCGAGGCTGATGAGGTCCTTTTCATTGCTGCCGTACCCGTGGAGCATGACCAGCAAATGACTCTCTTCCTCCGGCCGGTCGGCATAGTCGAGATAGGTGAAAGTGTCGTGTTTTCGTTCCAGCATCTTGTTGAGTTTTGTTACGATTACCCTATTGATGGACGACCTCGGAGATAATGCCCCCGCCGAGGACCTCGTCGTCACGGTAGAAAACAACCGCCTGTCCGGTGGCGACGGCATTTTTCGGCTCAGCGAAAGACACCGTTGCACGATCGGCTTCGAGAGGTTCTATGGTGCATGGGGTTTCCCTGTCGCGATACCTGATTTTGGCGGAAGCCTTCAGAGGGGACTCCGGTTTGTCGACGCCGATCCAGTTGATGCCGGAAGCGATAATGGTGCGGTTCTTCAGATGCTCCTTCGTCCCGACATGGATGCGGTTGTGTTCAGCGTCGATCTCCGTGACGTATACCGGTTCCCCGGTCGAAATGCCCAGGCCTCGTCGCTGTCCGATCGTGTAGAACGGGTAGCCGCGATGCCTGCCGATAACTTTTCCGTCCTCGTCTACGATTTCGCCGCCGGCAACCTGCGATTCGAGCCCCGGGATGGCGCTGCTGAGGTAAGCGCAGTAGTCGTCATGCGGTACGAAGCAGATCTCCTGGCTCTCCTTCTTTTCGGCGGCAAGCACCCCATACGAGCGGGCCATTTCACGCACTTCGGGTTTGGTATATCCGCCGAGAGGGAAGCGGGTCCTGGCGAGATCTTCCCTGGTGAGCATCCAGAGGAAGTAGCTCTGGTCTTTCTGGGGGTCAACCCCTTTGAAGAGGCGGTATCGACCGTCGTGGAACTCCGATCGGGCAAAGTGGCCTGTGGCGACCAGGTCGGCGTCGAGCATGCGCATGGCTTCGAACAGGCCGAACCATTTGATGGTTTTGTTACACACCATGCATGGGTTCGGGGTCCTTCCTGCCAGGTAGTCGTCGTGAAAATAGCTGATGACGTCGTTCCTGAATTTGACGCTCAGGTTCAGGGTGAAGACAGGGAAGGAAAATTCCGGCTGATCGCTGATGCGCATTGCCGAAGGGGTCAGGAGCGGCTCCTGTTCGGGAGTGTCCAGCACCTTTATGTTCAGGCCGGTGACCCTGAAGCCCTGCCTGATGAGCAGGCACGCTGTCGTGGCCGAATCGACTCCGCCGGAAAGACCGACAATGACATGTTGCTGTACGTTCATGTGACGATTGCTCCGGAAATTAACCTGTTACATTCGGGAGTCCCGACAAGTCGGGAGACGGACATTCAGACTTTTATATTCTCTTCAGTTGACCCGGGTTTAAACCTTTTACTTTATTAAAGCAGCACTCCCTTCAGCAGCAGGGAGGCGACGCTGAAATAAATTACGATGCCTGTCACATCGACGAGCGTTGCGACGAACGGAGCCGATGAAGTCGCCGGATCGAGGCCGAGACGTTTAAGTAATATCGGCAGCATCGAACCCGCTATGGTTCCCCAGAGCACGATACCCAGAAGGGAGATCCCGACCGTGATGCCGATTAACAGCCAGACGGTTGTGTAATTATTGAGAATCATGGACCAGACAACGACCCTGAATACCCCGATCGTACCGAGGATACCGCCAAGCATGATGCCTGAGAGGATTTCACGACGCATCACGGCCCACCAGTCCCGGATCGTGATTTCGCCGAGCGAGAGCGAACGGATGATCAGCGTCGCAGCCTGCGAACCGGAGTTTCCGCCGCTCGAAATGATCAGCGGGATGAAGGTGGCCAGTACGATCGCCTTTGCGAGTTCACCCTCGAAGTAGGTCATGGCCGAAGCGGTGAGCATTTCGCCGAGGAACAGAACGACCAGCCAGACGGCCCGTTTCCTGACCAGTTGAAGCAGCGGCACGTCGATATAGGGATCGTCGAGGGCTTCAATACCGCCGAATTTCTGGATATCCTCGGTCTCCTCCTCTTCAGCCACGTCGAGCATGTCGTCGACTGTCACGACGCCGATAAGGTAGCCGTTCGAATCGACGACCGGAAGGGCGACATTGTCATATCGTTTGAACGCTTCGAGCGCATCCTGCTGATCCTGGGTCGCAGTAAGGGTGATGATCTTGTCTTCGGAGATGATCTCGCTTACCTTTTTGTCCAGCGGCGATAGCAGGAGGTCCCTGGCGAGCATCTCTCCGACGAGCTTGCCGTGGTCGTCGACTGCGTAAATCACGTTCAGCGTTTCGCTCTCGTGTCCGAAGGTGCGGATATATTCGAGCACCAGGTTGATGTCCCAGTCCTTCTTGACGCTCAGGAAGTCCGGGGACATGAGCCTTCCTACGCTGTTTTCGGCATACGCAAGAAGGGTTTTGGCGATCTTGAACTCCTTGAACGAGAGCAGCTTGATAAGCTCCTGGGCGACCGTTCCCGGAAGCTCTTCGAGCAGGGCAGTACGGTCGTCGGCCGACATGCTGTTCAGGATGTGGGTGACATCCTTCTGGGTCAGGGCTTTGAGAAGGTTCTGCTGGGCGTCAAACTCGAGGTACTCGAACGTTTCGGTGGCCACATCCTTCGGCAGCAGCCGGAACAGGATCGCCTGCTCGTTTTCAGGAAGGTCGGATATCAGTTCCGCCAGATCCACAGGGAGCCAGTCGTTGAAAAGGCGCTGAAGGGCGCTGAAGTTCCTTTGCTCGATCAGCTCGCGAATTTCTGGAAGTATTGGAGTGCCGATCATGATGACTGGAGGTTGGCTTGTTATAAATCCCTCGATTGACCCGACTCAGCGTAAAAAAGGAAAATTTATCGACATTCCAACGACAGGGAACCCTTTTTTGCAATTGCACCTGCACGTGTTTGCGATACATGCTTTGAACCGACGACGAATTTTCTCCATGGCAGGCCGGTGCTTCGGGAAATACCGATCCGCGGGCTCGTCCCGATCATCTCCGCAGGCAGCTCCAGGCCCTCTTCGAGCCAGCAGTTCCGGCCGAGAAGGGACTCGCCGTAGAGTTCCGGGCCGATGCCGAGCGCCCGGGTGAGTTTGCCGGGTCCGCTCATAAGCGAGGTCAGTGGCTGAGTCTGCCTTTTTTCCCGCATCAGATCGATCCCTTCAACCGGCTCCATGGCCCTGAGCAGCACCGCCCCGGCCGATCCAACCGGCTCAGAGACGATGTTGGTCATGTAGTGGCAACCGTAAGTGAAATAGATGTACAGGGTGCCCGGCGGTCCGAACATGGCCTCGTTGCGCGGGGTTTTTCCCCTGCATGCGTGGCTCGCCAGGTCATGTTCGCCAAGATAGGCCTCCGTTTCCACGATTCTTCCCTTCATCATCCGGCCGGGCCCTTCGCAGTGGACGAAGATCTTTCCCAGGAGGCGTTCGGCGAGCAGGAGGGTCGGAACCTCATAGAAATCGGATCCGAGCCTTTTCATGGTATGATTATTGTATTTGCAAAAGCTTTCGTAAGTATTATAATGTAGCAAGTCGCCGAAGAAGATCAACCGCTTGAATATTTTCATTACCCCGGCTATTGTTCATGGGCAGAGTTATTGCGATTGCAAACCAGAAAGGTGGGGTTGGTAAAACAACCACTGCGGTAAATATTGCGGCTTCCATTGCAATATCCGAATTCAGGACCCTCCTGATAGATATCGACCCTCAGGCCAATGCCACGTCCGGCTTCGGCCTTGAAACAGGGGACGAGATCGAAAACACCTTCTACCACGTTATGGTGAAGGGGGGTGAGATAAAGGACGCGATCAAGCCTTCGAGCCTCGAGTACCTCGATGTGCTTCCTTCCAACGTCAACCTTGTCGGAATGGAAGTGGAGCTGGTCAACATGCGTGAACGTGAGTACGTCATGCAGAAGGCCCTGAAACAGGTCCGAGACAAATATGATTACATCATCATCGACTGTCCCCCTTCGCTCGGTCTCATCACGCTCAATTCGCTCACTGCGGCAGATTCCGTGCTCATTCCAGTCCAGGCCGAGTATTATGCCCTCGAGGGACTCGGAAAGCTGCTGAACACCATCAGTATCGTCAGGAAGCACCTGAATCCGCGGTTGGAGATCGAAGGCGTCCTGGTGACCATGTACGATGCACGCCTCCGTCTCGCAGCGCAGGTTGCCGAAGAGGTCAAGAAGTTTTTCAAGGACAAGGTTTACAAGACATATATCCGCAGGAACGTCAGGCTTTCCGAAGCGCCGAGCCATGGCAAGCCGGCCCTTCTTTACGATGCCCAGAGCATCGGTTCAAAAGATTACCTGGATCTTGCACAGGAGATTTTCGAGCGAGATGGCAACATCAGGAAATTCAAAGTACGGCAGCAATAGCTGGCCGATTAACCGGGAACCTATGTCGAAAAAAGCACTGGGAAGAGGTCTGAAGGCGCTGATCTCTGAAGAGGGGTTTGCGGCCGCAGAGAAAGCCGAGGAGACCGAAAAGCTCAAGGAAGGCGCCATTGGGAGCCTGTCTGTCGACAGGATCAAGGTCAACCCGTTCCAGCCCCGCAAGGAGTTCGACGAAACGGCCCTCGAGGAGCTCCGGAACTCGATCATAGAAAACGGTGTGATCCAGCCGGTGACCGTGTGCCGTGACGGCGACGATTACCAGCTCATCAGCGGCGAACGACGACTCCGTGCGGTCACGACGGCCGGATTCAAGTTCATTCCTGCCTATGTCATCGAGGCCCACGAGGATGCCAGCAAGCTCGAACTCGCCCTGATCGAGAATATCCAGAGAGAGGATCTCAACGCGATCGAAATCGCGCTCGCCCTCAAGAGTCTCGTCACCAAATGCAACTTTACCCAGGACGAAGTAGCCCAGAAGGTCGGTAAAAACCGTTCAACGGTAAGCAATTTCCTTCGACTCCTGAAACTGCCGCGGCAGATACAGGACAGCATCCGGTCGAGGGAAATAACCTCCGGCCATGCACGCGCGCTGATCAACCTGCCCAACGAGCATCTCCAGCTCAAGGTGTGGCGCCAGATCATGTCGCGCCAGCTCTCCGTTCGTCAGACCGAGGCGCTGGTCAACAACATGTTCAAGGATCCTCCCAAACAGGCGGCCCAGGAACCGGAGCAGCGCTCAGTCCACCTCGGACAGATCGAAAGCCAGCTCAGGGACCGGCTCGCAACCAAGGTGAAGGTCGTGGAGAAGAAAGGGGGACAGGGTGAGATCCACATCAAATATTTTTCCGGCGAAGATCTCGACCGCATTCTGGAGCTGATGAACAATGACTGAGTTCTCGAATGGTGCCGGAAATACTTCGACTGGCCTGATTCGTGCGGCATCGACACTCCTGATGGTTCTCTTTCTCGGATTTTTCCCGCTGTCCGATCCGGCTCTGGCCGCACCCGGCGGCATGATGTCGGTCGCGGCCTCTTCAGGGCCGGTGCAGGATGCGCTTCTTGCCAGCGCAGATCCGGAACCGGCTGCAGTACAGCCCGTTCCGGCCGCAGGCAATCGCCAGTCGCCGTCAAAAGTGGCCCTGATCTCAGCCGTGTTGCCTGGTTACGGGCAGATCTACAACCATTCGGCCTGGAAACTCCCCATTTATTACGGGTTGCTCGTCCGTTTTGCGTCCAATGCCATCGACGACGGCAACAAGTACGACAAGTACAAAAAACTCTATGACGCGGATCCTTCAGGCCCCGATGCCGCGACGAACCTCAGCAACCGCGAATCATTCCAGAAGAGGCGAAACAACCAGCTGATCTGGCTTGTTATGACCCATCTGGTCGGCATTGCCGATGCGTACGTCGATGCACATCTGTTCGATTTCGACAAGAATACCGAAAGGGGGAGCGGACAGGCCTCTGCGAACATGGACTCGACCACTCTCCTGAGCTTTACCAAGAAATTTTAGCATATACCGGGATCATGAAACTTACACTGGTTGGTAATGGCCGTATGGGCCGCCAGATAGCCGATATCGTCGCCCGTTCGGGCTCACATACCATCGAAAGAGTGCTCGATTTCCAGGATACGATCGATGCAGATTCGTTCAGGGGATCGGACGCAATCATCGATTTTACCGTCAGGGACGCTTTCCTGGCCAACTACCCGACCATGCTCGCTTCCGGCGTGCCGGTTCTCGTCGGCACCACAGGCTGGGACGACGCCATGGAACGCGTCAGGCAGGATGTCGCCTCCGCGGGCGCATCGATGCTTTACTCGGCAAACTATTCGCTGGGGGTCAACATTTTCTTCAGGACGCTTCGTGAGGCCGCACGACTGATCGCACCGTTCGAACAGTTCGACATCGCCCTTTCCGAGCAGCACCATACCGGAAAGGCCGACTTTCCGAGCGGCACTGCAATCAAGGCTGCCGAGGAGATCCTCAAATCCAATCCGCGCAAGCGAACGGTCGTCAGGGAGCTCGAAGACGGCCGCAAGCTGAGGAGCGACGAACTTCAGGTCGCATCGATCCGACTCGGCTCGGTGTTCGGCGTACACTCAGCCATCATCGATTCGGAATCGGACACGATCGAGGTCTCCCATACCGCCAAGAGCCGCACCGGCTTCGCTTCCGGCGCTGTCCATGCCGCAGAGTGGCTTGCCGGCCGCCATGCCGTCACGCCGGGGTTCTACACGATGGACGATTTCCTGAATGATCTCTTTTCCGTCTGAACCATGGGAGCTGAAATCATACCCGCGAAACCCGGCAAGGCGCCCGAGCTGATTGCCGGTGCTGTAATCCTGATCCTGACGACGATAGTGCCCTACCTGACTCTCGTCAACGCGTTCCTCTTTTCGGGCATCGTCTTCTCCGGCGCTGTTGCGGCCTACATCTACATTATCCGCCACCAGGTGAGGCTGAGCTATGGCGAGGCCTTCGTGTTTGGCGCAATGAGCGGCTTTATCGGTGGGGTGCTCTCGGTGCTTGTCGCATATCTGCTGGAGAGAGTGACCGGATATCGTCCGGGGCTCGAAAGCGTCAGGCTGCTGGTAGAGTGGGGGAGCCGGGTCGCTCCTGAAGAAGCCGCAACCTTCCGGCAGATGCTGGCGGTAGTGACGGCCCCGGTCGAAGTCTCTCTCACCGACCTGCTCGTCAGCATGCTCATCACCGGCATCTTCTACGCCCCCTTTTCAGGCCTCGGAGCACGCCTCACAGTCCTGGTCCTCAAACGGCAGGCCCGGCGAGCATCATAACCGATCGTTTTCTGCAGACCTTCTGAAGCTTTCCCTGTTCAGGAACCCCGATTTGCCGGAAAAAGGAAATTGAACTAAAGTCCCGGATATTGGGAGGGCTCTCCCAAGGCTGTCTCAAAATGTCAAGGTGAGGCAGCCTTTTTGCATTGGCAAGCCGGGATCCCGGAGTTTCCGCGAAATAAAGATGCGCCATACGGCATCATCCACTCCTCTTGAACCCCTTATGTCCTTATAGTCCTTTACGTCCCTTTGGTCCCTTGCAATTTTATATGAAAACAGGAAGAGGCAGCCTCGGCATTGTTTCCAAGGTTGCCTTCAACTGTAAAAATAATAATGTTATAGTGCCCGTTATCACAACTTGATGGACCGCCGGAAATTCAACCCTTATACATTCCGGTTGCTACGGGTATCAACCTCCTGCGTTCAGGAGTCCCGACAAGTCGTGAGACGGACATTCCATTTTTTTGCATTCCAGTAGCCCCGGGTTTCAGCCTCCCAAATTGAGGAGTCCCGATAAGTCGTGAGCCGGAAATGCAATCCTCTTGCATTCCAGTAGCCCCGGGCTTGAGCCTCCCATATTCAGGAGTTCCGACAAGTCGTGAGCCGGACATTCCATTTTCTTGCACTCCAGTAGCCTCGGACTTCAGGCTCCCAAATTGAGGAGTTCCGACAAGTCGTGAGCCGGACATTCAACCCTCTTGCATTCCAGTTGCCCCAGGCTTCAGCCTCCCAAATTGAGGAGACCCGACAAGTCGTGAGCCGGACATTCCATTTTCTTGCATTCCAGTAGCCCCGGACTTCAGCCTCCCATATTCAGGAGTCCCGACAAGTTGTGAGCCGGACATTCAACCCTCTTGCATTCCAGTTGCCCCGGACTTCAGTCCGGGGACAAATGATCAAAAAAAATATGGACTTCAGTCCAATATCTTCATTGAATACAGAGGGTTAGCGTTAGTAGGCCATATCGCCGCCGGCCAGCTTCCTGTACCATCCACGATCGATCTTGGCCGAGCCGGCGATGGTCACCCACTCCTGCACTCTGTTGAACGACACCGGCGTCTTGAGCCTGCCGAGCACATCGCCGACTGACGCCCCAATGAGCGCATCATCCAGGCTAACCCCTTCGGAGATGCGGAGCCATGCCATGGGACGCATCCCGTATTCCGTGTCGGGCGCGGGAACGACGACAGCCTCCTCAATGCCAGGAACGGAGGTCAGCGCCTTCTCGATCTCCTCGGGATGGATGTTTTCCCCTCCAGAAACGAACATGCTGTCTTTCCTGCCTATAACCGTCAGCAGGCGCTCTTCCGAGATAACACCCATATCTCCGGTGTGGAACCAGCCATCGATGTCCCTTGCTGTGTTTAACCGTCCTTCATCGAGATATCCCATGAACAGGCACTGCCCCTTGACGAGGATTTCGCCGTCCGGGGCGATCCTGGCTTCACGGTAGGGCAGCATTGCGCCGCTGTCGTTCCGGGGCGCGGTTACCGGGCGGGGCGAAGTCGATACCTGGGTGCTCATCTCGGTCGAGCCGTAGGACACATAGACCGGCACCTTTTCTTTCACCGCCTCTTCGAGCAACGGGGCACTTACAGCGCTGCCGCCGAGCAACACAGCCTTCAACCTTCTCAACAGATCGCTGCCTCCGGGAGCGCGAAGCATCCTGTAGAGTTGCGTGGGCACCAGTGAAAGATGGGTGACAGGAAACCGGGACAGCGAATCAGCAAGGGATGCATCCTGTGCAGGAACCGCTATGGCGCCGCCTCCAAGCAGCGATTTGTACATCATCGAATAGCCGCCGACATGGTAGAGCGGCAGCGAAAGGAGCCAGCAGTCACCCGGACCGAACGGCAGGTTCATGGCCGATCCCTTCGCGCTGTGCCAGTGGTTGGAAAATGAGTGCAGGGCGGCCTTCGGTTTGCCTGAACTCGCCGAGGTATGGATGACCGACACGGGGCGCTGCGTATCGATATCAGCCGGAAAATCTGTAGAAGCAACAGCGACAGCATCCGCGACAAACTTCACGAGTTCTATGGCCCCTCCCGTTCCGGTAAGGCCTGTCGAAGGATCGACCAACGTCATTTTCGGCGCGAGTCGCTGAAGCACCCCTTCGATCTGTTTGGCAGGAAAGCGGTTGTTGACCGGCGCGGCCACTGCGCCCATACGCAGGAGCGCCGCCAGCATGAGAAACATCTCCGGACTGTTCGGGGCGACAATGGCTACGATATCTACCTGCTTGATTCCCGCCGAAGCGAGGGCTGACGCGACAAGGGCGGTCTCATAGTCAAGTTCGACGAAGGAGAGTGTACGTCCGGGGGTGATCAGCGCAGGAGCAGTGCCGAACGCGTTTGCGGCTTCGGCTACAATGTCCATGACTCGACCGGTTTGAGCAGTTCCTCCCTCACCGAGACGCTGTTTCTCCACGCAGCGATGGGATCGGTAAAGCCTTCCGGCGAGCTGAACGGGATGTCGAGAAGGTCGTTGGCGAGGAAGCTGGCCGTGTCGAGTCCGCATGCAGCCGGTGAAGGAGCGGAGACAGCGGCCATAAGTGCATAAAAGCCGAGGCTGATGCCTGTTTCGAATGCCGAGCTCAACACAGCCGGAATTCCCATTCGATAAGCAATAGCGGCAAGGTCAAGAGATTTCATGATCCCTCCGATGCGGTTCGGTTTGAGGATCAGTGCCCCTATCGAAGAAGGCGGTAAAAGACCGAGCAGCTCCGGCTGCTGCCAGAGCGATTCGTCCAGCGCCGAACGGATGTCGGTCCGGGCATGGAAATCAGGGATCAGCAAGGCATCCATTAATGGCTCTTCTATGTAGGTGACGCTGCCAGAAGGAAGCGATCTGCCGAATTCGACAGCCTGCTCCAGCTCAAGCGACTGGTTGGCATCGAGCCTGAGTTCGGCCTTATCTCCGAAAGCGCTGTGGAACTTGCGGATGCAGGAAATAGCCTCGTCGATGCGGTCGGCCCGCACCTTCAGCTTGAAGGCTCGGAACCCCTGGGCGAAGCGCAGTTGGGCACGGTTCATGACCGTCGAAGCGTCGCCGGCGAGCAACGCATTGACCGGAACCTGACGCGCAGGCGGGAAAGAGCCTGGAAAACCGGGAATTGAGCCGTTCCTGGTCGCTTCGAGGTTGATCAGGGCCATTTCGAGGCCGGTAATGACCGACGGGGGTAATTCCGCTCCATCAAACAACCTGCGCCGTTCTTCAGTGGTGTTTCGATCGAGGCTGGAGAGTTTCGGTACAAACGCTACGAGCGCCTTTTCGGCCTCATGGAGCGATTCATCGTGCAGGCCGGGCAGCGGGGCGATCTCACCGCAGGCAGTCGCCCCTTTGCTCTTCAGGGAAAGGACCAGCCCCTCGCGTTTCTCGAGGACGACGCCTCTGACGGTGACTGGTCCGGTAAAAGGGATACCATACCGGCTGATGTCGGCATGGAGTGGCTTCACGGGCGTTTCGGGAATTTTCCGAAATCGGGTTTGCGCTTCTCGACGAATGCGTTGCGGCCTTCCTGACCCTCTTCGCTCATGTAATAGAGCAGGGTGGCGTTGCCGGCAAGCTCCTGAAGTCCAGCCTGACCGTCGCAATCGGCGTTAAGCGCAGCCTTGAGGCAGCGGATGGCCAGCGGGGAATTGGCGAGGATCTCGCGGCACCACTGCACAGTCTCCTCTTCGAGGCGTTCGAGCGGCACGACCGTGTTGACCAGACCCATGTCGAGAGCCTCCTGAGCGTTGTACTGGCGGCAGAGATACCAGATTTCACGAGCTTTCTTCTGACCGACCAGACGGGCCATGTAGCTTGCGCCCCATCCCCCGTCGAACGAGCCGACCCTCGGACCGGTTTGGCCGAAAATAGCGTTTTCCGCGGCGATGGTCAGGTCGCAGAGCATGTGCAGTACGTGTCCGCCGCCGATCGAGTACCCGGCCACCATGGCGATCACCGGTTTCGGGCAGGTGCGGATGTCGCGCTGGAAATCGAGCACGTTGAGCTTGTTGACGCCCTTCGAATCGGCATATCCTGCGTTGCCTCGGATCTTCTGGTCACCGCCCGAACAGAACGCCAGATCGCCCTGGCCCGTCAGGATGACGACGCCGATCTGCTCATCGTTGCGTGCGTCCTGCAGAGCTACGATCATCTCGTCCACCGTTTGCGGGCGGAACGCATTGCGCCTTTCGGGACGGTTGATGGTGATCTTGGCGATGCCTTCAGCCTTGTGGTAGAGGATGTCGGTGAACTCACCGGCTGGTATCCAGTTGACAGTGCTCATATCAGGAGTGACGATGGTTATTGATGAAACAGGTCAGTCGGTCGAGGAACAGTGTGGGGTTCTCGAAATGCAACGTATGTCCGCAGCCCTCAAAGATCTCGAGGCTGGAATTAGGGCATAAATTAACCATTTGACGGTCAATCTCAACGAATTTGGAGTCTTTTTCGCCCGCGCAGAACATGATCGGGAGCCTGTTTTCGGGAAGGTTGTCCCACAGTGAAGGCTGGTTTCCCGTACCGAGCGCCCGTAGGCTCGAGGCGAGCGTTTTCGGGTTGCCCGCGAGACGTGCAGCGAGGATTTCAGGGAACGAAGGCAGGGCCGCCAGGGAGGCAAAAAGGGGCAACCGGTACCAGCGTTCGAAGAAGCCTATCGGATCCTGTTCAAGCTCTGCCGCGAGCATTTCGTCGTGCACGCGCCTTTCCCGTCGCTCCTCGTCCGTCCGGAGTCCCGGCGAAGCCGAAATGAGTGTGGCACTACTGAAACGCCTGGGAAATTTCAGCGCCAGATAGAGCGCCATACGTCCACCCATCGAATATCCTGCCAGATGCACCGGCCCGGGACGGACGTTCGCGATTGACTCAAGCAACCCGAGGGCTGCGTTATGGAACGCCATAGGCCCTGTCTGGTCGCGGCTCCTGCTCGCCCCATGCCCCGGAAGGTCAGGCAACAGGCATTGAAACCGATCGCCGAGGCTTTCGGCAAACGGCAGCCAGTCCCGTCCCGAACCAAGGAACCCATGCAGGAACACTATCCCCGGCAGCGAAGCATCTCCGACGGTAATGAGATGAGGTACAGTATCAGGTGATTGTATTGCCATATCAGCTAAGCATTGTGACTGATTCCCGGATCCATCTCCGGCCATAAAATGACACGACTGACTTTCAATATATGATCCTCACAAATAACCCTATAGATCGTTCGTGAGGGAATTGTTAAATTACGTTGTAATTGCAACGCGATTCTTGAAATCCGAAGGATGTATGAATAGCCAATCATTACCCTTCCTTTCTTCATTCGTCGTCTCATCACTGCGCGCAACCGTTGAGCGACGACTCAGCCTTAAGGAGTTCATAGCTCGCGGACTTGCCTCAAGAGACCGTGCACGAAAGACTGGACAGTATGAGGATGCTTGACTTGTCGTTGAAAAACTTCAGAAGATGCTTATTGAGGCAAGAATGAACGAGAGGAAATATAATATTGACCAACTGCTAAAATATCCATTGAGTATCTTCTTAACGAAAGGACGACTTTATGACCATCTATAGAACTGAAAAAGATAAGGCCATAGCCCGTGAAATCATTTCGTGCCCCGGTGACACGCTCGCCGAACATCTTGAATTTACAGGGATGACCTCAGCACAATTGGCTGAGTGGATAAGTCTTTCCCAAAAAAACGTTAACGAAATCATCCAAGGCAAAGCAAAGATTAGTTCTGAAATTGCCATTCAGCTTGAAAGGGCTGTTGGTATTCCGGCTGATCTTTGGATGGAGCTTGAGTACAGGTATCGGATTAAAATAAAAGAAATTAAAGACGCAGAAATTCTGCTTGACATAAATAGATAATGACGACTTCATCAGACGCAAAACATTACGGTATTCAGCAACATATCAAAGTCTGAATACCCCTAATTCGACCAATATGCTCACTGAAAGCTTTTCTAAAATTGACATGGCACTCCTGAAAATGGTTTGTGATGACGCGTGGCCCGAATCACCTACTTTAGAGTTCAAGAGGGATGC
>DATMYL010000005.1:0-13688 GCA_035560975.1 Chlorobaculum sp.
CCGCTACATTTTCGAGCGCGTACCGAAGCTTCCCGAAGCTGCGGCCGCCGAAGGGCTCAACCCGCTCGAATACATGAAGAAGTACGGAGCGTTCGAGGTCGAGACCCTGGTCTACGACGTCAATGAAAAGCCTGTGTCGCCGTCCGATGCTGACGGTGCCACGGTCGAACAGTCGACAGGCCTCATCCGGAAAAACGGAAAGACGGTCGGCGTAGAGGTCGGAGGCAAGGCCTGCACTGGCTTTCCCACCCCCTCCAGGAAACAGGAGTTCTATTCGCAGACGATGGTCGACTGGAAGTGGCCCGAATACACTATTCCCGGCTACATCAAAAGCCATATCCATGAAGAGAACATGGACCACAGCAAGGGCGAGTTCGTGCTGGTGCCGACCTTCCGCCTGCCGGTGCTGATCCACTCCCGCTCGGGCAACGCCAAGTGGCTTGCCGAGATCGCCAACCGCAACCCGGTCTGGATCAACGCTACCGACGGCGCTGCGCTGGGCATCGAGAACGGCGACCTGATCAGGGTGAACACCGATATCGGCTACTTCATCAACCGCGCATGGGTGACCGAGGGGATCCGTCCGGGCGTCGTCGCCTGTTCGCACCACATCGGACGCTGGCGCCGTGAACAGGATGCCGACTGCAACCGCTGGTCGACCAACAAGGTGAGTATCGTCAAAGAGGGCAAAGGCAAATGGAAGATGCGCGTCGAAGAGAGCATCAAGCCGTTCGAAAGCAACGATCCCGACACGTCGAGGATCTTCTGGTCCGATGGCGGAGTGCACCAGAACATCACCTTCCCGGTCCATCCCGACCCGATCAGCGGCATGCACTGCTGGCACCAGAAAGTCAGGATCGAAAAGGCCCATGAGGAGGACCGTTACGGCGACGTGTTCGTCGATACCGACAAATCGTTTGCGATCTACAAGGAGTGGCTCGCCATGACAAGGCCTGCGCCCGGCCCCGGCGGCCTGCGCCGTCCGCTCTGGATGAACCGCCCCTTCAGGCCTGACGAATCGACCTATTACATCGGGAAGCCATAATGAACGAACCGTCAACATCGGCCCACCTATGAAGATTTCAGTCCCCCGCCGCCTGATTATTCCGGCGGTGGTCGCAGGCGCCCTTCTGATGCTGCTGATCCCGGCCATGCCCCTGCTTGCCGCAGCGCCCCAGGCAGCAGGCGTCACTGCATGGTGGGTATGGGTGCTCGCTCTGTTCGTATTCTCCTTTTTGCTCGGGATCGTCGCGGTTCTCGGCGGCGTCGGCGGCGGTGTTCTTTATGTGCCGATCGTGAGCAGTTTTTTTCCTTTTCATCTCGATTTCGTACGTGGAGCCGGTCTGCTCGTGGCACTTGCCGGCGCCCTTTCCGCAGGTCCCCCACTGATGAGGAAGGGGCTTGCCGACCTGAAGCTCGGCCTGCCCATGGCGCTGGTCGGCTCGATCAGCTCCATCGCAGGGGCGCTGGTAGGCCTGGCCATGCCTGCGCAGAACGTGCAGCTGCTGCTCGGCATCGTCATCATCTCGATCGCCGCGATCATGATCAAGGCCGGCAAATCGGGCTATCCCGAAGTCACCCGGCCGGATCGCCTGTCACAGATGCTGCAGATCTCCGGACTTTATTACGAAGAGTTCGGGCAGCACGAAGTCTCCTGGAAAGTACACAGGACGCCCGTCGGTCTGCTGCTCTTCTTCGTTATCGGGTTCATCGGCGGCATGTTCGGGCTCGGCGCCGGCTTTGCAAACGTGCCTGTCTTCAACCTTCTCATGGGCGTTCCGCTTAAAGTCGCCGTGGCCACCAGCGGCCTCGTGCTCTCCATCAACGGCTCTGCCGCCGCCTGGATCTACATGTTCAAAGGGGCCGTGCTGCCTCTGATCGCCGTTCCGTCGATCGGGGGGATGATGCTCGGCTCGAAGATCGGGGCAAAACTGCTCCCGAAGGTAAACACCAGGACCATAAGGCTGATCGTCATCGCCATTCTGGCCCTCTCCGGTTTTCGTTCACTTCTGAAAGGACTCGGGATATGAGCGATAAACCAAGAGAGGGCGGGTATGCCGACAAGGTGCAGCTCGTCTACGCGCGGACGCTCGACTACGTAGCGCATTCGGTCATCATTCTGATGGCAGTCGGCTATTTCCTCTATCTGACGGAGTTGCTGCCGCTTTCAGTGCCGATCGAAACGATCGCCGGCAACTGGCATCTCAGTGCAGCCCACCTCCAGGCGAAGCTGAACCTGCCCTGCGGATGGGGCTGTTTCACGAGCCCGGCAGGCCTGCTTCACGGTGACATCTTCAGTTACATTTCAGTGATATTTCTCTCACTGGCGACGCTTATTTGCCTCGCATCCGCAGTTGCAGTGTTCATCAGCGAAAAAAAGCACCTATATTCGGCCATCACGGCCCTGCAGGTGCTAGTACTTCTCGTGGCTGCCAGCGGCATCATGTCCGGTGGTCGCTGAAAAGAAGGGGGCGCATCGAGCCGATGACCCAGTGACGATGACGTATATGACATGCTATATTTATAAAGGACAGACCATGGAGCCTGAAAACTGCTCGCCATTTTTTTACCGTTGCCAGATGAAAGCCACCCTCAGAAAGACAGGGGACGGTGTGACCGAGCGCAAGGGGACGAGCTCATCCGTCAAGGCCTTCTGCACCGAAGAGACAGGCCTGGACCGTATCGGGGACAGAAAGGATTTCCCTTGCTCGCCGGAAAGGCCGGGATATGGAATGACTGAGGGAGATTGATTTCGAACGTGAGGAGTGGGTTCCCCCGGGCCGTTCAGGTTTGGGGTAGAACGGCCCGGTAAATTGATGGCGCTTAAAGACCGAGGGCGTGCAGGAGAATCGGCGCAGCGCAAACACCGATGGCGACATTCAGTGCACCGCAGATCTTGGTGATCACGTCGTTCTGCTTGTACCAGGTGAACGGCAGGAGAATTGTCAGGCCGTTGATGAGCAACAGCACCGTAGCGAGAGGCCAGATCTTGCCGAGCAGGATCGCCTTGTAGCTGAACAGCGCGGTCATGAAGAAAATGCCGAGGAAGAAATGGGCGTAGACTTTCTTGTCACCGGGATTGTAGAAATGCATTGCTACGACGACCCAGAACAGTCCATAGGTAGCGAAGACGGTCCCCAGGTAGATTCTGATTTCTGGAGGCATCCCCACATCGAACAGGTACAGACAGACGGCCGTGAAAATCTGTGATACGCCGCCGAAATAGAGTGCGACGTTCGCGAGACTTCTGCCGAGCTTCGCATGGTCCGTATCCTTGTTCATCCCGAATCCAAGCTGCTCAAGACCGAATACCCATACGGTCACCATCAGCCCGAAAACACCGATTGCTTCCGGATTTACTACATTCATCGGAAGATCTCCTTTCTTTTATGTTATTGAAGATTACGTCACAATTCCTGAACATTTCCTACGGAATTTTCCGGAAATTGTGGCCGAATATACGTTAATAATGGAGACGGATCGGTCACGATTTTTACAGGCAGGTAATACATGGAGTTAGCCCTCCGCCTTCACCGGCTTTGACCTCGATGCCTTTAGTGCGCTGGCCATTCAAGGTCATCAGGCGTTATAGCGATTTGAAGATTAGTATAATTGAACACGCAAGGGTCATGCACGCTGCATTGCAGAGAGACTTCCAAGCATGCTATCAATCTTATTTGAAGCCCGCAATGAGATTGTGCAAAATATCCCGTACTTTCGAGCTGAAGCCAATGACCTCGAATTTATATTAGCGATGCTTCCAAGTGACGCTTCAGTATTAGCTATATTACTTCAGAACAACAAGTTGAAACAGTGAAGACCCGTCACACCATTGTACAAGGCGACAGCCGTCAGATGAATCTATTGCCGGATGAGTCGGTACATCTTGTCATTACCTCGCCTCCCTATTGGCAGCTCAAGGACTATGGTACAGAGCAACAGATCGGTTTTCATGACAGTTATGAAAGCTATATCAACAATCTGAACCTTGTCTGGAGTGAATGCGAACGTGTTCTGTATCCGGGTTGTCGCCTATGCATAAACATTGGCGATCAGTTCGCCCGTTCGGTTTATTATGGCCGCTACAAAGTCATTCCGATAAGGACGGAAATTATCAAATTCTGCGAGACGATCGGGCTTGATTATATGGGGGCAGTAATCTGGCAGAAGGTGACGACTACAAATACGACCGGCGGGGCTTCCATTATGGGCAGTTTTCCATATCCTCGAAACGGCATTCTCAAGCTTGATTACGAGTTCATTCTCATTTTCAAGAAACCTGGGGATGCTCCAAAGCCGACCGCGACTCAGAAAGAGCGGTCAGCGATGACTAAAGAAGAGTGGAACACCTACTTTGCCGGGCACTGGAATTTTGCTGGAGCAAAGCAGGACGGACATATCGCAATGTTTCCTGAAGAGCTTCCAATGAGGCTGATCAAGATGTTCGCGTTTTGGGGAGATACCGTACTCGATCCATTCATGGGAAGCGGAACTACGTCGCTAGCGGCAAGAAATCTTGGCCGGAACTCGATTGGTTATGAGGTTAACCCTGAATTTATCGATATCGCCAGACTGAAACTGAGGGTAGACCAGCAGGACCTCGCAGGAACGGAATATCTGTTTGAAAAGGATTCGATTAACGGTCTCCTTTCATCAAGTCTTGAGAAACTTCCATACAAGTTTACAGATCCCCACAAACTGGATAAAAAGATTGACCCGCGAAAGCTGACATTTGGTTCAAGGATCGATCAGCAGAATTCAACTCCGCGTGAAGAATTTTATACAGTCAAGGATATTCTGAGTCCAGAAAGGATCAGATTGTCCAACGGTCTTTTGGTCAAGATGATTGGAGTAAAAACAGATAGTAACTTGCAAGACAAGGCAATTCGTTTTCTTGCTGACAAGATAAAGGGGAAGCGTATTTTTATGAAATATGACAACCAGAAGCATGACGAACAGCACAACCTGCTCTGTTATCTTTACCTTGAAAACAAAACGTTCGTTAACGCTCATCTCATAAAAAGCGGCTTCGTTGGTATAGACCGCAGCTACGAATACAAATACAGGGAGAAGTTTTTAACTCTATCCGAAAACATCGATGGCTAAAGAGTGGATACTGAACAGCGCAATGAACCGCTTTCAGCTTAACTTCAAGAGAAACGTAGGTGCGACTTCCGAGTCTATCAGGATGTGTGCGCCAAAGAGACTTGACGAGTGGCGTGAGTATTACTTTGCCAAAGTCAGGCCGGAAGCGCATATCATCGAACTTGGTAAAAGACTCTACATCAAGATCACCGAAGTCATACAGGCAGAAGTTTCGGACGTAACCGAAGATGATTGTATCGACTACATGAAGCAGTTAGTCATCGATAGGACCTTCGATGGTTATATGACTGAAATTCAGACGGTTTACGGTCAGTTGGAGCACATTCTCAGCGTAAAGATAGAGCCTGCATCCGATGAGTGGGACAGGCTGTTTAATGTTGATTTTTTCATCAGGGTGGATGAAAAATTTATCGGTCTTCAGATTAAGCCGGTCACGTTTTCTGGAGGCAGCATTCAATTGCCTGAAATTTTCAAGGAAAAAGCCATTCAGGAAGAAACGCACCGTCAGTTCACCCAGGCATATGGCGGTAAGGTGTTCTACATATACTCTTGTAAAAACGGTGAGAAAAAAGAAATTTGCAACAGAGAGATTATCGATGAAATCAAAGCAGAGATTGCTCGTTTGGTTAACCACTAAGATCCAAGCTTACTCTTACAGATTTTGACCTATTATATTTATAAGCATGTTTTGAGGTTGCTTCGTTTGAACTTCTGCTACTTTTCCTACCTTTTCTTCGCATACGTTATCCTTGCACTTTTGAATATGCCGATCTATGAGCGCATTTGCTGATGAATCCAGCCTTGAAAAAAACGATAATATATCCCCTGAGGAACCTCGTGGGCTGAGGGAAAAAGTCCTTGAAGCGTTTCCCGCATTCCGGAGCAGGAATTTCCGGCTGTACTTCATCGGGCAGATCGTCTCCATGGTCGGCACCTGGCTGCAGATGGTGGCGCAGGGGTGGCTGGTGCTCGAAATGACCGGATCAGCTTTCTGGGTCGGCGTTACGGCCGCGACATCGACGCTCCCGACTCTTTTCCTTTCACTCATCGGCGGGGTGATCGTGGACCGTTACTCCCGCAAGACCATCCTGCTCTGGACGCAATCGTTATCGATGGCGCTCGCCTTCATCCTCGGTATCGTCACCCTTTCCGGTATGGTCACGATACCCGTCATCCTCGTGCTTGCATTCATGCTCGGCTGCGTTGGAGCGGTAGCCACACCGGCCATCCAGGCATTCCTGAGTGAAATGGTCGACCGAAGCCAGCTTCATTCGGCCGTGGCGCTCAACGCCTCGATCTTCAACGCTTCGCGTGTGATCGGTCCAGCGATCGCCGGCCTCATGATTTCGTGGATCGGTACCGGCGGCGCTTTCGTGGCAAACGGGTTGAGCTACGTTGCCGTGATCGCTGCCCTGCTGTCGATTACGACCGCAGCAGCACCTGCGCGTGCTGAACATGAACACCCACTGCAATCCATCAGGGACGGGATCTCCTACACGTGGACCCATCCGCTCATCAGGACGATCGTCCTGTTTGTTGCGGTTGTCTCGATCTTCGGCTGGTCGTTCATGGCGATGCTGCCTGTTGTGGCGAAGAGGACGTTCGGCCTCGGCGCATCGGGCATGGGTACCCTGTTCTCGGCGTTCGGCCTGGGCTCGCTTGCCGCCACATTTTTCGTGTCGATGTCGAGCGGAAAAGTCAGGGCCAGCGCAATGGTGGTCGGCGGCATCCTGACCTTCAGCCTCGCGTTGCTGGCGTTCACGTTCACCACTAACGCACCCCTCGCGCTGTTTTTCCTGTTCATTTCGGGGCTCGGCATGCTTTCAGCCTTCGCGACCATGACCGCAACGGTACAGCGCCTTGTCGAAGACCGCTACCGTGGGCGGGTCATGAGCATCTATCTGATGGTGCTCATGGGCCTCATGCCGCTCGGCAATCTCCAGGTAGGCATCCTCTCAGAGCATTTCGGCACGGCTGTCGCCATCAGGGCAGGCGTCGTGGTGACCATCGTCGCAACGCTTTTCCTCATAAACTCCCGGAAACAGATAGGATCGGCCTGGGAAGAGTATCAGGCCTCATCGGGAAGCTGACAGGAACCCTTACGGCCGTCGTTCCGTTATGGAGGAAAACGATTGCAGCCATGATACGGTCAACGATAGTTATTCTCATCCTGCTGACGGCGGTATCGGCCTGCCGGGCCGAGCCGACTTCAAAAGCAACGAAAACCGGAAGCGCCATGAGCAGCCATACCTCACCAGTCAATCCCTACTACTCACGCACCGACACCACAAAGCTGGATCTTTCCGATGCAGAGTGGAGAAAAGTGCTCTCTCCCGAGCTCTACGCCGTGGCACGCAAAGGTGCCACAGAAACGGCATTCAGCGGCAAATACTGGGATTATGAAGGGATAGGTACTTACTACTGTGCCGCTTGCGGTAACGCGCTGTTCCGTTCCGACGCCAAATTCGCCAGCACGTGCGGATGGCCGAGTTTTTTTGAAACGGTTCGTCCGGGCAGCGTCACCTACAGAACGGATAGCTCGTTCGGGATGGTGCGCTCCGAAGTGCTCTGCGGCCGTTGCGGCGCCCATCTCGGCCATGTTTTCGACGACGGCCCCCCGCCTACAGGAAAGCGTTTCTGCATGAACTCCATCTCGCTTGAATTCGAACCCTCCGTGAGTCGAAAATAGCGAAGCATCGTATGGGCTCATCTGTTTATTGTCGTGTAGGGGCGGTTCGCGAACCGCCCCTACTCCTTTCGGCAATTCATACCCGAACTCCGCCTTGAGCAATCAAAGAGTCGAATTATTGTCTGGCATCATATATGTCGGGTGCTTAGCTCATCCATCTTAATGAGGCTGTCTCAAAAGAAAAACTCAGGAACGCCAAAACCCTGGGAACGCCGAGCTCCAGCTCGGCAATTCATAAGCGAGCTCCGGATTGTTCAATGAAAGGGAAAAATGATGTCTGGTAGCGTTGATGCAGAGTCTTTTTGATTATCCATGATAATGCCGAGCTGGAGCTTGGCGCTCCCGGCAATGCAATAAACCTGCATCATCTTGACTTCTGAGACAGCCGGGCTCCCAGGGCAAAGCAAAAGGCTTCCTCAGATCGAATGTTGAGACAGCCTCTCACGTGCAAAAAAAATAAAGGCGCCCCTATTTATTTTTTTTCCTACCTCGCTTTTTTTCCGTAGCCACACTATTTCTTCAAAACGACCCCGAACGCTTTTGGGCGTGACGACCCTCCGGGCAGAGTCGGATCGCATGCAAGGAAATCAGCGAATTCCTGAAGCTCACAACATCAAGGGAGTGACACGACTTGATGTAGCTTGAAGTGTTTTTCTTGGCTATACAAACTATCCCAAGCAATATATAACCGGTCATTTGCTGCATCGCAGTACTCGGGAGTGCTGGATTCATCTGAAGAGTAATAGAGGTACTGAATGACCGGCAATTGGATGGTCTTTTGCCTTGAGTTATGTAGTTATGGTTATATATCCGACCACCTCTTTGTACAGTAAGAAGCACTGTTCAAGGTCTTGTCCGGTCGGCGCTTGCCTCTATATAATATATACAGGAGGGGAGGTGATTATTGCTTTAAAAACTCGACGAATCTGATGGGCGCTGTAATTAATTATTACGGTGTTCCCGGGGAGGATTGGAAAATCAAGGCAACAGAGCGATATGCCTGCATTGCGGATCAGCCGGCAAATATTACGCCATCGATGGTATTCTTTGAATAAACGCTTTGAATAATAAGTCATACAGGTCAGGGCAAAAATAATTATTACGGCACTCATGAGGCTCTGCAAAGAGCACTCGGGAACACCTGAAACGGCACGGAAACGGCGCTGTAATTCATTTATACGTTACTGATAATTTTTTTTCAATGAAGGGCGAAATTACGCAAACATATGAGCGAGCCGTTTGTAATCACGTTTTGTATGAATATATTATCTCATACGGCTGGTGGTAAGAAATTTTTGGCGCCGCGTAATAAAATGATCTTTTTTCCCCTGAAGCCTGACCCTGAGGTTATGAAAAAGATGAATTCCGCACTCTCACACAAGAATAATCCGGACCAGCATGCACGGTTTCGTGTATCGCATCAGGCCGGAACGGGAATCAGCAATCGGGGGTAAGTCCTGCATGATTGAATGCCGGAGTCAACTGCGATAGTATGGGCAGTCGGCCGCCACAGGGCAGATTTGATATATGATGGTTTAGTCTACGGATGTACTACGTGATGTTTGGTGTTCAGGTTTGTGATGATGTTATGACGTGCACAGTGTGACGATGAAAATGATGTTTGATAGGGTAGACTGATTGAGTGTGCCGCGAAAGCGGCAATTGGTCGAGCTGGCCGGAGGTGTTGTTGCAGCATTGAGAGGAATGATCATGCTATGGCAATACCGATCGTTTTGGCCTTTGACGCCTTACAGGCAAGATTTTTCATAATAACACTGATGTCATGTCATGAAGAAAACGATATCCCCTCTGACGCGCGGAGCAGGTGACCTACTCAACCCTTTTTTCCTGCTTTCGTTACTGATGCTCTCTCCGGCCCAGGCCGCCTTTGCTGCAGGTGATGCAGCGAGCGCAGCCGTAAACCCGGACATGAACAAGCGCTCCCCTGTCTCTGTCGAAAAGACAGCTGACCCGAACCCCGCGACCGTCCTGGTCAACGGCTTCATTTTTTCCGGAAACAATTCGATCAGCAGCCCTGAACTGAACGGCCTGCTGAAAGAGTATGTCGGCAAGAGATGCAGCCTTATCGACCTTCGACAGGCAGCCGGCAAAGTCGGCGCAGAGTATCTGCGTCGCGGCAATCCGCTTGCCAAGGCCTACATCCCTCCGCAGAGGGTGAACGGCGGACTGGTCACGGTCACGATCGTCGAAGGGCGAATCGGCCGCGTGATCGTCGAGGGCAACAAAAACTACTCGACCGAATTTATCCGCAAGAACCTCACCGGCGGGCGTGAAACCGCCAAGCCGACGATCGACTGCATCGAAAAAGGGCTCCTTCGCCTGAACGAGGACTTCGTGGACCTGAAGGTCACGGCGAACTTCGCTCCGGGTGAACTGCCCGGCACGACGGACATCCACGTCAAGGTCGATGACGGCTCGCCCGTGCATGTTACCCTTTCCGGAAACAACTTCGGTTCGGACTATGTCAGCCGTTACCGTTACGGCGCTACGGCCGAATGGACCAACGCATTGCTGCCTGGCGCATACATGACCCTGGGCGGCCTCATCGGCGACAAGCCCAAAGACATGAATGTGTACAGCGGCAGTTACGAATTCCCCATCAATTCATGCGGTACCATAGTCGGCATGAGCGCATTCAACGGCAACTTCGACGTAGGCAAGGATTTCTCGGATCTCGGCATTCATAACGAAGAGACCAGTGTCGACCTCTATCTCCGTCAGCCATTGATCAGGGAGCGCGGCGAAAAGCTTTTCGCCAAGATCGGCTTCAGGGGCGCAGAGGCGAAATATTACCTGATGGACGAACTTTCATCGCGCGACAACACCAGGGTCGCCTATCTGCAGCTACAGGGTGATCGCGTCTTCGCAGGCGGTCGCGGACTTGCCAACCTTACCGTTGCCAAAGGGCTCGGCGGCATGTTCGGCGGAACCGAAAACGGCAGCACCTACGCCAGCCGTGTCGACGCGAACAACGACTTCTTCAAGGCGAATCTCGACCTGGCCCGTTTTCAGCCTTTAAGCGACGACTTTTCACTCCTCGTGAGGGCATCCGGCCAATGGTCGCCTGACAACCTCCTGGCCAGTGAAGAGTGGCTCATCGGCGGTATTGACTCCGTCCACGGCTTTTCGATCGGAGAAGGTGCCGGCGACAGAGGCTACAGCGCCAGTCTTTCGCTGCGTGCAAATCCGCTTTCGAACAAGCAGAGCCTGCAGCTTGCCGCGTTCATCGATTATGGATACTCCTACAAACGAACCATTTTCGCCGGTTCGCAGCACAGGACGGATCTTACCGGCGTCGGGTTTGGCATCTCCTCACATCTCATGACCGTTGCCCCGACCGATGTGAGGTTCGACGTAGGATTCCCGCTTAACTCGTCGACCAACCATATAAACGACAAGCCGGTGCTCTATTTCCAGACATCGATCAGACTTTAATCTAAATTTCCGAACCCCCAAGAGAGATATAGAACATGAGGCACTCATTCCATTCCGCCCGCATATTGCGCTACATGAGGAAACCGCTGATCAGCATCGTTACCACTGGTGCCATGCTTTTCTTCTATCCGATGTACGCCTTTACCGCTCCGACCAACGGCCTGGTGGTCAAGGGTTCGGCAACCATTGACCAGATTGGCACAACCACCACGATCGACCAGGGTAGTGCTCGAGCGGTCATCGATTGGGGAGGGTTCGGGATAAATACGAACGAGCTGGTCAAGTTCAACCAGCCGAATTCGAGTGCCGTCGTGCTCAACAGGGTCACAGGGGGCGACCCGTCGAACATCCTCGGACAGCTCTCGGCCAACGGGCGGGTGTTCATCACCAACCCGAACGGCATCCTGTTCGGAGCGACTGCGAAGGTCGACGTGGCAGGCCTGACGGCCACCACGCTGTCGATCAGCAACGACAACTTCATGAACGGCAAGTACCTCTTCACCCAGGATCTCTCGAAGGCCAACTCCTATGTGGTCAACCAGGGCGAAATACATATAGCTGATAACGGCTTCTGCTTCCTGGTCGCACCGGGAGTCAGCAACCAGGGTACCATCGTGGCCCAGCTCGGAAAGGTCGTCATGGCCTCCGGCAAGGAGCTCACCCTCGACTTCAACGGCGACGGTCTCATGACCTACACGGTTTCGGGCAAAGTGCTCGAAACCGTCATCGGTCCGGACGGCCAGCCGATGTCATCCGGCGTGGCCAACAGCGGCACCATCACGGCCAAGGGCGGTGAGGTCGTGCTTGTAGGCAACGCAGGCGGAAACGTATTCTCCTCGGTCGTCAACAACAGCGGCGTCATCGAAGCCACGGCTCTCGGCGAAGAGGGCGGAACGGTCATCCTCTCCGGCGGCGACGAAGGCATCACGCAGAACAGCGGCTCCATCGACGTCTCCGGCAAGCTCGCCGGCCAGAAAGGCGGTACTGTCGAAGTGCTCGGCGAGAAAGTCGGCCTGTTCGACGGCACCCGCATCGACGCATCGGGTAACGCCGGCGGCGGCACCGTGCTCGTAGGCGGCGACTATCAGGGCAAGAACGCCGACGTGCAGAACGCCAGCCGGACCTTTGTCGGCAGCGACGCGCAGATCAAGGCCGACGCGATCGGCAACGGCGACGGCGGCAAGGTGATCGTCTGGTCGAACGACGGAACCCAGTTCTACGGCAACATCTCTGCACGCGGCGGCCAGCTCGGCGGCAACGGCGGATTCGCCGAAGTTTCGGGCAAAGCATATCTTGATTACAACGGATTCACGGACCTGAGTGCTCCTCAGGGCACAGTTGGAAAGTTGCTGCTCGACCCTTCAAATATTACTATCAGTACGGCAGCTGACAGCAATATATCCGGAGCAACTCCATTCACTCCGGCTGGTGCTGTATCTATTCTTAATACAGGAACACTGACCACGGCTCTTGCTGGATCAGATGTTACGGTTCAAACTGGTGGCGGCGGAGATGGTGTTATCACTGTTGCAGACATTATCAGTTGGAGCAGCTCCCACGGCTTGACGATTGGTTCTGCTAGTGATATTATCGTCAATGCTGCAATTACCAATGGTGGTACAGGCCAGATATATTTAGGCGCAGGCGGTGCCGTTACGTTGAATGCCTCTCTTTCAACGGCAGGGAATATCCGGCTGACTGCGGCCGGAGCAGGATCGATCACCCAGTCGGCAGGAACGCTTACTGGCGTCAACATCGAATTGTCTTCTAACAACGGCATAGGGTCTTTAGCAAATCCTATAAATACGACAAGCACGGGCACGCTTACTTTGTCCAGTGCAGGCGCAGGATCGGCTGGTGATATTTTTGTGACGGAAAGCAATGCACTGAATACAAACAGAGTCAGTTTGTCGACACTCAACTCTGGTCAATCGGTGACGATCAATGATACGGCGGCTGGTAATGCTATAATTACCGGTGGCAATATCGGCCTGTCTAACGTCAACATTACGCTCAATGCCACGGTAGGCAAGATATTGGAGGGTGTAAACACGGTTACCGGTAACGCGGTGAAACTGACCAGCGCCACAGGCGTCGGTTCTGACACTTCCAATCGTGTTAAAACTGCAGCAGCAACCCTCGAAGCCAGCAGCTCGACGAGCGGCGGGGTGTATGTGAATGAAACTGATGGTGTGGCACTGGGTGGGACCAACAGCGCGGCTGCAAACTCTTATGACCTGACGGCAGGCGGCGCGATCACGGTCTCCGGCTCGGTCAATACTGGTGGCGCATCCGACACAGTACTGAATGCAGGAGGAGATATCACGCTCAGCGCAGCGGTGGGTAATATCTCTAATAATACCACACTGACCACGACTGGTAACATTCTCCAGAATGGTGGGACCAGGGTTGCCGGTAATAGTGTATCTCTGACCGC
>DATMYL010000006.1:0-36113 GCA_035560975.1 Chlorobaculum sp.
GGTTTGATATAGTCGAAAGTCCCTGCCGTCCAGATGCCGAGATCGTGAAATACCGAGGCAATTGCCGCTTTCCTGCGAACAGCCTCATCCTCACCGCCGGCAAATGCGATGCAGATAAGATAGACCCTTCTGCAGTGGTTCCGATAAGCATCGAAGTCCGGCCCGATGGCTTGGCGAAATGGCTCCAGAAGCTCATCAACAGCAACGACCTGCTGCTCAGGCTCCTGAAGACAAGCGCGAATCTTCTTTCGCTTCAGGCGCCGGCTCATGCTGAGAGCTTGCGGGCGATTTCCGCCACATACCGGCCCTGGAACCGGGCGACGGCAAGTTCGTTCTCCGTGGGCTGGCGTTTGCCGTCGACGCCGGCCAATGTGCCGGCTCCGTATGGCGATCCGCCCGTGATCTCCTGCATGTTGACCAGCTCCTGACAGCTGTATGGCACACCAGCAATGACCATGCCGAGATGCAGCAGGGTGGTGTGGAACGAAGTGACCGTCGTTTCATGGCCGCCGTGCTGTGTGGCCGTTGAGGTAAAAACGCTGCCCACCTTGCCGACCAGGCTGCCCTTGGTCCACAGCGCCCCCGTCTGGTCCAGGAAATTCCTCATCTGTGAGCACATGTTGCCGTAACGTGTCGGGGTTCCGAAAATAATGCCGTCATAATCCGCAAGCTCTTCCACGGTAGCAAACGGCGCCTCCTGCTCGAGCTTGACCCCGGACCTGACGGCCAGTTCGAGCGGCATGAGCTCCCGGACACGCCTGATCGTCACTTCCGTTCCTTCGACGCTTGCAGCTCCTTCCGCCACAGCCTTCGACATCGATTCCGTATGGCCGTACATGCTGTAGTAGAGTACAAGGATTTTTGTCATCTGTTACAATGTTTTACAGGTTATCGACAAACCGTGGGACACATCCGCCACAATATCCATGAGTAAAACAGGCTTCTTAAGCGGATACAGGAGGTGGAAACATTATGAGTCCGGACGAGGGGCAGCCGATATCATGCAATGAGAAAATTTCAGCAGCAGGAACGATAAAACAAAGCCCCCGCTACGGATACGTACCGACTCAAGGGGCTGGACGCACACCTCGTCAGGCCCAAATCTCGACGACGTCGCCCCCCTCTATTATCAAAGCGTTTGCGTGTGCAGGTTCATAGCTGTTATGAAGCTCGCGTAATACCTTGAAACGATCTGCAGAGACTTCGTTATCAAATTTGTATCGGAGACCGATCGCCGGTTCGCCCTCAACGACCACACATTTAAACCCCGGCTGCCTTTGATATTCTATCTGAGCCTTTTGAGCCAAAGCATCGAATCTGTGCATATACCCTCCTGTTTTGGATCAACTGTTCAGAAATCGTTCGCCAGCGTCTGAGAGCCGGAAATGAGGAGGATCGCTGATGATCAGCCCCTGTCGCTCCATGGAATAAAAAGCATCGAAAAACAGATCGATCTTCTCATGACTCTCTCGCACCAGGCTATCCGTAAACCACGACATATCAATGATGCCGTTGCGCATCACGCCTCTTTGCGCAATCTCAAGAAGTATCCTCACACGCATCGCCACTCTCTCGTTGTAGATCTGTTCCATTACGCAGAACTCCTTGCCGTTTTCACAATGGTTGAAAAGTCAGCTTAAACTTCACGTGAATTTCCGGGGGAGACAACAATGCCGGAAAAAGGCAGTTTCAGGATCCGCAAGGGTTACAAAAGGGGGTAGTCATATCCGAAACCGGGTTCAGCCGGAGAAACCTCTCATGATATGACCAAAAGCAAAGGTACGGAGAATTTTACAAAATTGACTGCGAACGGGCTTGAAAAAAACGACGACGGCCGATCATATTCCTTGAGTGCCGGTGAAACAGATGTTTGTACATCCTCAACGGTATCGGTATAAGCACAGTTTCCAGGCTTGAGGCCGGGAGCAGTCATGGAGGTCCAGTCAGGCTCACTTATTCCGTAAAAAACCTTCATTGCTTTTCAGTGCGTCGCTCCATAAAATCAGGCTGATAAAAATAGCCCTTTCGTATATTCATCAAAACATACTTCAAATTTCGATTTTTCAGGAGCAGACAGCATGGAGGGCGGCAAGACAGCAACAGGCAGGAAAATTGGCATCATCTGGGCGGCGAGCCTTGTGATCACCGCGCTGATAACCCTGTTTGCGTCGTCTTACTATATCAGGTCATGGCACCGGGATGCCAACAGCCTGTCTATGCAGAAGCAGGCTCTTCTTGCTGATATGAGAATCAACCTTGTCCGTTCAGTGGAGAAGGAAAAAAGCGCAGTCCTGGCATCTAACGACGAACAGTCCCGAAATTTTGTCGAGCAGTCAAAGAGCGCATCCGTCCAGGTCGACCGCGACCTCAAAAGCCTCAACCGGATAATAGCACAGGGCGGATCGGATAAAGAGCGCGACCTGGTGAAGAAATTCGAGGTAGCTTGGAACAATGTGCGCCAGATCGATTCGGTATTGCTTGAGTCGGCCATGCAGAACACCAATGTCAAGGCTTTCGATCTGTCGAATACGATCGGCGCAGAACTGCTCCGGAAAATTGACGATAATCTGGTGAAACTGACCGCAAAGGTCACTCCCCCTGCACGCCGCACACAGATGGAAAAAATCGCTACTGATGTAAGCATCGCTGTCAGGAACATCGCTTTATCCCAGCCGCGCCATATCTATACAGCCGCCGATGCCGACAAAAATAGCATCGAAGCTTCCATGCAGGCTGAAGGACTCAAAGCAGGCGCGTCGCTGAAAACGCTCGATACCATGACCGGAAATAAAAGCCGGGCTTACGTCAGGGAGGCAATTGCCGATTTCGGGGAGTTCATGCGGGTCAACGAAGAGATCGTCAGGCTGTCGCACCTGAACACCAACAGGAGCGCTGTCGAGCTCTCACTCGGTAAAAAACGCCTTGCAGAAGCCGAATGCGACCGTGCGCTGAAATCGTTGCAGGCGTATAAGTCAAGCGAAGCCCACAGCGGTTCGTGACGAACCATACCAAAGGACATGCCTCCGAAAGGGTCCAGATTGCAGCCAATAGCTGAGTGCCCCATACGTTCAGTCCGGTAACAGATCAATCTGCCTCAATGATCGACAAACCCTCCGATAACCATGAAGAACGGATTTCCGGCTCCGTCGAAAGGGTGACCTTTTACAGCGAGGAGTCGGGATTTTCAGTACTGCGCCTGAAGGTCAGGGGACGACGCGAGCCTGTGACGGTCGTCGGCACGGCCGCATCTCCAAGCCCTGGCGAGTTCATGGAGTGCGTCGGTACCTGGCATAACGATCGCACGCATGGAATGCAGTTCAAAGCGCTTCAGATCACTCCAGTGCCGCCCACGACGATCGAGGGCATCGAACGATTCCTCGGTTCGGGACTGATCAAGGGGCTCGGCCCCTATTTTGCAAAAAAAATGGTCAAGGCTTTCGGGGATTCGGTTTTCGACGTCATCGAAACGCAACCGGAAAGATTGCGTGAAATTCCCGGGATCGGCGATAAACGTGTTGAGCTCATCACCGCTTCATGGAGCGAACAGAAAGCGGTCAGGGACATCATGCTCTTCCTCCAGACCCATGGCGTCGGCACGGCACGGGCATGGAGAATTTACCGGTTATACAGGGAAAGGGCAATCGCCCTGGTGACCGAAAACCCTTACCGCCTGTCGCTGGACATCGAGGGCATCGGATTCCAGACGGCCGACACCATCGCCGACAGCCTCGGTATCGAAAAAAATTCACTGATCAGGGCGGAAGCAGGCATCCGGCACGTTCTGGCCACCATGTCGCTCGAGGGGCACTGTGCCGTGAAGGAGGAGACGCTGTTCACTGAGGCCTCTACCCTGCTCGGCATCGACAGATCCATCATCGTCGAGGCGGTGACGACTGAAAAGTCCCGTGGCAACATCATCGCAGAAACGATCGACGACCAGGAGTGCATCTTCCTTGCACCGCTGTACCAGGCGGAGAAAGCCCTCGCTACGGGGATTCGGCGCCTGAAGCAGGGTATCCTCCCATGGGGGTTCATGGACCCTCACGACGTCCTTCCATGGATCGAACGGGAAACCGGGCTCGAGCTCTCCCCTTCCCAGCGAAGCGCCGTCACTCTTGTGCTGGCCAGCAAGGTATCGGTCATTACAGGAGGACCAGGCGTAGGCAAGACCACGCTGCTCAAGGCGATCCTTTCGGTGCTCCGCCGTGAGCAAGTCTCCGTAACGCTTTGCGCTCCCACCGGCCGGGCGGCCAAGCGGCTTACCGAATCGACGGGGATCGAGGCGAAAACCATACACCGCCTGCTCGAATTCGACCCGAAAGCCTATGATTTCAGGCGAGGCAGGGGCAACCCTCTCGACACCTCGTTCGTGGTCGTGGACGAAACTTCGATGGTTGACGTCGTACTGATGCAGAAGCTCGTCGCCGCCATTCCGGACAGGGCGGCCGTCGTTTTCGTCGGCGACGTAGACCAGTTGCCGTCGGTCGGTCCGGGCGCCGTACTCTCCGACCTGATCTCCTCCGGATCCGTTCCAACCGTCCGGCTGACCGAAATTTTCAGGCAGGCTGCCGAGTCGATGATCATCGTCAACGCTCATCGCATCAACCAGGAGCTGATGCCTCTGGGTATGGAGAGCGATGCGCTTTCCGATTTCTACTACGTGCCGGCCAGATCGCCGGAAGAGATCCTCGGCAAGGTGATGCAGCTCGTTACGGAAAGGATCCCGAAAAGGTTCGGGCTTCACCCGGTCCGTGACATCCAGGTACTGACGCCGATGAACCGCGGAGGCCTGGGTGCCAGGTCCCTGAACGCCGAACTGCAACAGGCGCTCAACGGACAGGCGGAACCCAAAATAAACCGCTTCGGCAGCGTTTTCGCACCCGGCGACAAGGTGATCCAGATGGTCAACAACTACGACAAGGATGTATTCAACGGGGATATAGGAATGGTCGACAGCATCGACCCGGACGAGGGCGTCATGACGGTGCTTTTCGACAGGCTCCGGGTGGAATATCCCTTCGGGGAGCTCGACGAGATTTCGCTCGCCTATGCGACAAGCATTCACAAGAGCCAGGGTTCCGAGTATCCCGCGGTAGTCATCCCGCTCGCCATGCAGCACTTCACGCTCCTGGAACGGAACCTGGTCTATACGGCCGTCACGCGAGGTAAAAAACTGGTGGTGATCGTAGCGGAACCCAAAGCGCTTCACACGGCTGTCCAGAACTGCAGATCGAAGCTCCGGCTGACCGGTCTGGTATCGAGGCTCAAGGCTCTCGATTCGCAATCGTGGCAAAATTCGTAAGGACTTTGCCTGCATCGGGAGTATCCTCAACCCCGGCCACCATCGCATCCACATCCCTTCCTGCAGCTTCGAGGCTTCGCCGTTGCTCTTCGATGTAACCGTTCATGATCTCTGCCGTGTATTCGGGATGGAATTGCACTCCCCATGCACAGCGACCGACCCTGAAAGCATGGTGCGGTTCGTGGTCATTGCCGGCAAGAAGCACCGCACCGGGAGGCAGGCGCAATACGCTCTGGGCGTGCGTCGCATGAGCCGGAAATCGTCGGGAAATCCCGTCGAAAAGTCCGTCGTTGACCGCTTCGTCTGTCAGCTCAACCGTTACGGTGCCGACCTCCCTGCCGAGCGGATGATATCCGACCATTCCGCCTGCTGCCCTCCCCAGAAGCTGATGACCGTAGCAGATACCGAGGAAAGGCACCGATGCGTCGAGCAGGGCCGGGATCCAGCGCTCGATGCGGATACTCCAGGGCAGGTCGTCGGTAACCATGGCATGAGAGCCGGTAACCACGACACCGCCACATGCTTCGGCCCGGGGAAGTTCGTCTCCCCGGACAGCATCGATCACCACTACAGGCATTCCCTTCATACCAAGGCCCGCATTGATCCATCCCTCGAAATCGCCAAGAGGTTTGACCATGGAATTGAAGGTGCTGCCCGCCTTGACGATGAAAAGCTTCTTCATGAATTTCAGTGGTTGTGATGATACAATATTTAAAAAAAGAGGCTGCATGGTATGGTTGCAGCGTCGAGAATTTGTGCATAATGTATCAACTTTCCCGTTGCCGGAAAGCTGTAACAGGTTATGTCGCTGCTTTTTTCGTATATTTGCCGCAAACCATGGTGCGATCGCCGGAGGCCTTGAACCTTTCCTGAAAAAGAGGTGCCACGGAGGTTTCGCCACGACTGTTACAGCAGCTCTTCGTTTCGAAGGATGAAACATCATTCGCTCATATTCCTCACCGGATTCAGCGGTTCCGGGAAATCGACCATCGGGCCGCTGCTGGCCAATTCCCTCGGCTTCGAGTTCATCGACCTCGACAGGGAGATCGAGCTGGCTGCAGGAAAAAGCATCAACCGGATTTTCACTGAGGACGGAGAACCGTTCTTCAGGAGCCTCGAGCTCAAAACCCTGGAAGGGATCACCAATCGCAGGGAGATGATCGTGTCGCTCGGTGGAGGAGTCCTCGAAAACGATCGCTGTTTCAGCATGATCAGGCAACACGGTACGCTGGTATACCTTAAATCCAGCCCGGAAATCCTGACAGCCAGGCTTCAGCATAAAACAGACCGGCCTCTCCTTAAAGGCGAAGAGGGCGAAAAGCTCACCAGGGAAGAGATCGAACAGAAAGTCGCAGCCCTTCTTGCAAAGCGCGAACCCCGGTACCAGAAGGCGGACCTGATCGTCCTGACCGATTCAAAAAAAATCGGCACCACCGTCGAAGAGCTGACAAGAAGAATAGAAAGGCACATCCGACGTGCTTCGCGGAATACCAAAAAGGAGAAGTAAGCATGCAGACCCCGACAAGTCATATCATCGTCAGGACTCCGGTCATCGACTCGATCGCCGAGCTCTACGCGACAAGGGGGTTGAGCATGAAAAGCGTGCTCCTTTTCGACGAAAACACCAGAAAGCTCTACGGCGACGGGATCATGGAATCGATGCGCCGTCAGGGATTCCAGATCAGGGAGCTTGTCGTACCCGCTCGTGAAACATCGAAAAGCCTCGCTTCGGCCTGGAAACTCTACGGAAAGATGATCGAGGACGAAGTCGACAGAAGCTGGAACCTGCTGGCCGTTGGCGGCGGCGTGGTCGGCGACCTCGGAGGCTTCATCGCGGCAAGCTATTACCGCGGCATTCCAGTCGTGCAGCTGCCGACCACCCTGCTCGCGATGACCGACAGCTCGATCGGCGGCAAGGTGGCAATAAACCATCCGCTCGGCAAAAATCTCATCGGATTCTTCCATATGCCGGAACTGGTGCTGATCGATCCGACCTACCTGAAAACGCTTCCGTCGAGGGAGATTTATGGCGGGTTGGCCGAGGTGGTGAAGTATGGATACATCTCCGACCGAAGCTTTTTCGACCTTCTGGACGAGCACTTCGACGATATCACCGCCCTCCGGGAGCCCTGGCTCACCGAGGCTGTCAGCCGCAGCGCCTTCATCAAGGCGAATGTGGTGGAAAAGGATTTCAGGGAGACTACAGGCCTGCGGGCGACGCTGAACTTCGGGCACACGTTCGGACACGGGCTCGAAAAGCTGGCAGAGTACCGCAACCTGAGACACGGCGAAGCCGTGACGATCGGCATGGCCTGTGCGCTGTTCCTGTCGCACCGGCTGGGGTTCCTGCCCGAAACGGAGCTTTTAAAAGGGGTCGGCCTGATCGGGCGTTTCAGGTTCCCGAGAGGTGTTGTCGCGAAACGGTTTCTCGCTCTCGACCGCGAAGAGCTGTTCAGCAGCATGTATTCGGACAAGAAAAAAATCGACCGTCAACTGAGGTTCGTGCTACTCGACAGCATCGGCCATGCGTTCCTTCACGGAGAGGATGTGGCGAAAGCGGAAGTGCTCGGCGCCATCGACGACGCCATGAATTACTTCAGGGATTGAGCTCCAGCAACAACATGCTCCCGCGAGCCACGGCGAGTTCGTCGACAACGCCGATACTTTCGAGTTCGGCGGCGATGAGACGGCTGTTGCCGCCGGTCGCAATGACTCCGACCGACCCCTCCCCCAGCTCCCTTTTCAGATAACTGCTGATTTCGTCGATCAGGCCGCCGATCTGCCGGACCGCTCCCCAGAAAATGCCGCTCCTTATGCACTCTCCCGTCGATTTTCCGAGAAGGCTTTCGGTCCTGTCGATTTTGACCAGAGGCAGTTGCGCGGTTCTCGTATGCAGGGCTCCGGCCATCATGTCGAGTCCGGGCATGATCAGACCACCGACATAGTTACGGTTCGAATCGAGTACATCGAAGGTTATGGCTGTCCCGATATCGACGGCGATATGCGCCTGGCTAGGAAAAAGCTTCTGGCTCCATGCGCACAAGGCGACACGATCGGCGCCGAACGAGTTGCTGTTGCTGTAATCGAGCCTGAACGGAAGATTGAGGCCGGTGCCGATAATCAGTACGGGCACGGAAAGCATCGATTCGAAAAGAGCGGCGCAACGCGCAGCAATATCCGGCACAACGCTGCAGATGGCGATATGATGAGGAACGCCGTAGCGCAGCACGACTTCCCTGATGGCATCGGCAGTACTGTCAGTACCGTTCAGTCGGTTGCTGGGCATACGCTCAACGACAGGCTCTGGTCCGTCGGAGAACACTGCCATCGTGGTTGTCGTGTTGCCGATTACCACGACCAGCCTTGCGTGTTCGGCGGTCGATCCTGTTTGAGGTCGTTCCATGGAAAGAGTGTGCAGGAAAGCGGAAGTTACGGACGTTTGACCGTCAATCCGGTCCTGGACGAAAGCTCGGTCATGAGCTTTGCGGAACCAGGAAGCCCATGATCGCCTTCAGTGACGAAAACCGAGTCCCTCAGGCCGGCATTCCTGGCTATGATGAAGATTTTCGCCGGAGGATTATAGGTAACCTGCTCCTGGTAGATCGACACGATGTCCTTGAGCAGGAACATCTTCCTGTCGCCCTTGCGGAATCGGTACTCGATGCGGTCAGTGGAAAGTTTTACGGTGTCGCCGTCATTGCCGTGCTCGGCACTGAACCTGGTGTTGTAATACTGGGGGCCACCGAGAGCGATGGTGGTCATGAGGACAAGAAGCGTAGTTTTCCAGAAGCATCCGAAATCGACCCCGTATGAAAACTTCCCGTACCGGTAAAACACGGCCCATACTGCTCCAAGAAAAAGCATGCTCAGACACCACGTGGCGTAGTAGTAATTATCGAGCCACCAGCCGGGAAACGACATCGGGTACTGGAAGAGGTCGGTCATGAGCGAACCTTGTAAAGTTTCTTGTTATTTTAAGGTCAATAATACGGCTTTTCATGCGTTGTTCTAAACAGAATAATCAAGGCGAACAACCAAACCTGTCGACCATTAACCAATGATATCATATCACAAAGAGCTCTGGATGAACGTTCCGTCCAGGATGGATTTCGTCAACATCACCCGTGATGTCGAACGTGCGCTGGGCGAAAGCGGTATCAGGGAGGGACTCTGCCTGGTCAACGCCATGCATATCACGGCGTCGGTCTTCATCAACGACGACGAACCGGGTCTGCATGCCGACTACAAGGATTGGCTGGAGGACCTGGCCCCGCACGACCCGTCGCGCTACCGCCATAACCGTACCGGCGAAGACAACGGCGACGCACACCACAAACGCCAGATCATGGGCCGTGAGGTCGTAGTGGCCGTCACCGCCGGCAAGCTCCATCTCGGCCCCTGGGAACAGATTTTCTACGGCGAGTTCGACGGACGTCGCCGTAAACGCGTCCTCATCAAAATCATCGGAGAATAATCCTCTCTTCCGTCCATTCCGTCCATCAAGTCCATAACGTCCATTCTTCAATTCGTCCATTTCTTACATTCTCCTTCTCCCCCCCAAAACAAAAAGAGGCCTGCAATGCAGGCCTCTTTTCACTCTTGTTCCGACTCCGGAATCAGTGCTCGAAGAGCATTTCGGAGTAGGTCGGAAGCTGCCACCTGCTACGGTCGACCTGAAGCTCAAGCTTGTCGGCGACGGCACGGATCGTGTTCATGCAGGGCAGAACACTTGCGGCACAGAAATCTGCCTTTTCGAGCTCATCTTCAATCTCCTCAAGATCTTCGATGGTCTCTTCGAGGACGGCGGTCAGATCGATCAGTTTGGAAAGATCTTCGGCCAGCGACTTGAGGTGACCTGCCTGGCTTCTGAACGCCTCATCGGACAGGCCGATGACTTCAGCGGCTGCGACAAGGTTGTTGAACGAGCTGCCGATGTCGCCTTGGTATTCCGAAACGTCCGGAATTACCATGGTTTTGACCAGCAGGAGCAGCGTGCGGGCCTCGATGTCGATGCCTTTCACATAGCGTTCGATGCGGATGTTGTACCTGGAGTCGATCTCCTCTGCGGTGAACACGCCGTATTTGACGAACATATCCACATTGTCTTTTTCGATCCAGACACGGATGGACTCGGGAGTGTTCTTCATGTTGGGCAGACCGCGCTCGGCAGCAGCCTTCTGCAGATCATCGCTGTAGTTGTCGCCCTGGTAGCGGATAGCCTTGGTTGCAGTGATACCTTCACGGATGGCTGCCTGGATGGCGTCGTCCTTGGACATGCCTGCGTTGATCTTGGCGACGATGGCATCGTTGACTTCATCGACAGCTTCGGCCATGAGGGTGTTGAGCACCGTGTTGGGCACAGAGACCGGCTGGCTGGAGCCGACGGCCCGGAACTCGAACTTGTTGCCGGTGAAGGCGAACGGCGAGGTACGGTTACGGTCGGTGTAATCCTTGTTGATCACCGGAAGCTGGCCGAGGCCGAGGTTCAGTATCTGCTTCTCGGTCTTCAGGTCGACGATGCCGCTTTCGATAGCGTCAAGCACCTTCTCGAGCAGGTCGCCGAGGAACACGGTGACGACAGCCGGAGGGGCCTCGTTGGCTCCGAGACGGTGATCGTTGCCGATGCTGGCGACGGAAGCGCGAAGCACTGCAGCGCGTTTGAGAACACCCTTGAGCACTGCGACAAGGAACACGAGGAAGTTGATGTTCGATTCAGGAGTATCACCCGGATCGAGCAGGTTCATGCCGCCGTCGATGCCGATCGACCAGTTGTTGTGCTTGCCCGAACCGTTGATGCCGGCGAAGGGCTTTTCGAACAGGAGAAGGGCGAACCCTTTCTTGTCGGCAACCTTGCGCATAACCTCCATCACGAGCAGGTTGTGGTCGGAAGCGATATTTGCCTGTTCGAAAATCGGAGCGAGTTCGAACTGGTGAGGGGCGACCTCGTTGTGACGGGTCTTTGCCGGGATGCCGAGCAGGAAGAGCTCCTCTTCGACCTCCTGCATGTATTCGAGCACGCGGTCGGGGATGGAACCGAAGTAGTGGTCCTCGAGCTGCTGGCCTTTCGGCGGAAGGGCACCAAGAAGGGTACGGCCGCACATGACCAGGTCAGGACGCTGGGAATAGAATTTCTTGTCGATCAGGAAGTACTCCTGTTCGGGGCCGGCATAGGTGTTGACCTTGGTCACGCCGGTTACGCCGAGGGTGTCGAGCAGCCTGATGGCAGCATTGCTGACCGCGTCCATGGAACGCAGGAGCGGGGTCTTTTCGTCGAGTGCTTCACCGTGGTAGGAGATGAAGACGGTCGGGATACAAAGGGTCACGCCCTTGCCGCCCTTCATCAGGAATGCGGGGCTGGTGGGATCCCATGCCGTGTAGCCGCGGGCTTCGAAGGTCGAACGCATGCCGCCTGACGGGAAGCTCGATGCATCGGGCTCACCCTGGATGAGCTGCTCGCCTGAGAAACGCTCGATCACTGTGCCGTCCCTGTCGATGGTCAGGAAGGCATCATGCTTCTCGGCCGTCGAACCGGTCATCGGCTGGAACCAGTGCGTGTAATGGGTCGCCCCGTTCTCCATGGCCCACTCTTTCATGCCGTGTGCCACGACGCCGGCGATGTCACCAGGAAGTTTCTTTCCCGCCTTGATCGTGTCCTGCAGTGCCTTGAACACCTCTTTAGGAAGCCTTTGGCGCATGGCTTCGGTGCCGAAGGTCAACGCACCATAATAGGACGTCACCTGTACTCTGGTCTCGTTACTCAAGAGATCCTCCTTTGCTTGTTTTGAAATGATGCTATGCTTACTTTCTGGACTTTTTTTCATCGAAGGTCAACAGCACCTGCCTGTCCTGCAGATTGTTGCGAACGATCTCGGCGCTGATCCTGTTGTTTTTCTTCAATTGGGAAAGCACGAAGCTGGTATTGGTGCCCAGCACTCCCGGCCAACTCTGGATCCGCGACAGAAACCTTTCGAGAGAACCTGTGTTATGCGTCATGACCTTCAGAATGTGCGAGCCCTCGCCCGTGACCGAATAGCACTCCATGATCTCCTCTTCCTTCATGACATGCTCCATGAAAGACTTGTAATGCTTGGAGGAATCGACACGGACCCGGACAAACGCCTGGATGTCAAAACCGAGCTGACGCTCGTCGACCTCCATCGTAAATCCTTTTATGATCCCGTTCTTCTGAAGCTTGTCGAGCCGCTCGCTGACAGAGGGAATCGACAGTCCAACAACCTCGGCAAGCTCGCTGAGGCGAACTCTGCCGTTTCCACCGAGAGACTCGATGATTTTCAGATCGATAAGGTCAAGGTGTCCGGACATAGGCAGAATCTTCGATTTTGTAGGAAATTAATGAAATCTAAGAAAAAAACAAGCTTATTCTAAATAAAAGAGGATTCTGGTGATTAAAATCCTAAATAATTAAGGGGCATCCTCGCAAGCAGAACGAAACTTCCTGCAAAATATTGCTATTTGCAAACAAGAATGTAAGTTATTAATGAATGTGTCTCAACTGGTTTCTCGACGCCGGGCGCCTGATCGGCCGGCACCGTCGGCTGACCATCCCCTGATCACCTTTATTCGATAAGTACCAACATGAAGGAGTTGGCCAGAAAATTCTCTGAAGAGAAAGACAATCGGCAAAGTTCGAACGAACAGCAGCAAAAGCCTCCGGCACAGCAGCAGGGCCCGGCATGGCATGACCTGCGTTTCGTCGTGAAGGAATCGTACAATCTTGGAGTACGATTCATCAACGAAATCGATACGATGCTGAAAAAAATCCAGGATTAAAGCCGGACCCCCCGGCATGTCGCTTCACGGCAAGCCGGCGAAAGAGGCATTTTCAGGGCCTTCGCATTTCCAGCCCGCTTTCGATATGCACCGGTAAATCCTTATATTCTGCGATTATTCAGCTTGTTCAACTACAACCAGTAAGCCAACCAACGTTGAAAGTAGCCATATTCGGAGCCGGGGTCGCCGGTCTCAGCGCAGCTATCGAATTAGTCGACCGTGGCCATACGGTCGAGCTCTACGAGAAGCGCAAGGTGCTAGGAGGAAAAGTTTCAGTCTGGAAGGACAGTGACGGAGACTCTGTCGAATCGGGTCTGCACATTGTCTTTGGCGGATACGCACAGCTTCAGGAGTATCTGAGGAAAGTCGGAGCTGCAGACAATTACGAGTGGAAAGAGCACTCCCTGATCTATGCAGAACCGGACGGAAAGCAGTCGTTCTTCAAAAAAGCCCATCTGCCGAGCCCGTGGGCCGAAGTTGTCGGCGGTTTGCAGGCCGATTTCCTCACCATGTGGGACAAGATTTCCCTCATCAAGGGACTCTTCCCTGCCCTGGCCGGTAACGAGGAGTATTTCAGGAGCCAGGACCACATGACCTATTCCGAATGGCACCGGTTGCACGGCGCTTCGGAACACTCGCTCCAGAAGCTCTGGAAGGCGATCGCCCTGGCAATGAACTTCATCGAGCCCAACGTGATCAGCGCAAGGCCGATGATTACGATCTTCAAGTATTTCGGCACCAACTACGAAGCAACTAAGTTCGGATTTTTCCGCAAGAATCCGGGTGACTCGATGATCGAACCGATGCGCCAGTACATCCAGGGCAAGGGTGGCCGGATCTTCATCGACGCACGCCTGTCCAGGTTCGAGCTCAACGACGACAATACCGTCAGACGCGCCGTGCTCAAGGACGGCCATACCATCGAGGCCGACGCATACATTTCCGCCCTGCCGGTGCACAGCGTCAAGAAGCTGCTGCCGCACGAATGGCTGGAGCACGACTATTTCAGGAACCTGCACCAATTCGTCGGAAGTCCGGTAGCCAACTGCCAGCTGTGGTTCGACAGGAAAATCACCGATACCGACAACCTGATGTTCTCGCAGGGCACGACCTTTGCGACCTTCGCCGACGTCTCGCTCACCTGCCCGGACGATTTCCAGGCTGGTATGGGAACCGCCACCGGCGGCAGCGTCATGAGCCTCGTGCTCGCCCCTGCCCATCAGCTCATGGGCCTGCCGAACGATACGATCACTTCGATGGTTATGAAGGATATCCACGACCGTTTCCCAAAATCGAGGGATGCCAGACTGCTCAAGTCGACCATCGTCAAAATACCGGAATCGGTCTACAAGGCCGTGCCGGACGTCGACAAGTTCCGCCCCGATCAGGTCAGCCCGATAAACAATTTCTTCCTTGCAGGAGACTACACGGACCAACACTATCTGGCCTCGATGGAAGGGGCTGCGCTGAGCGGCAGGCAAGTAGCGGAAAAACTGCATGCCAGGCTCGGGTAGTGATTATGTGAAGTCCTGAAACGACCACCCTGAATTATGACATCAGATTCATCATGCCGTCAGACAGCCCCGGCTTCGACAACGACCTGTTCAAGGCCGGCAGCCATTGAAAACACATGCTCCGTCCCGCCGTTCGAAACGACACTCGCGAGCCATCAGATACCGTCGCTCCACGCGTCCGGGATCGATATACTCCAGGTCAATACAGGCTATCTATGCAACCTGAAGTGCAGGCACTGCCACGTGAACGCAGGGCCGGACCGTGAGGAAGTCATGAGCCGTCAGACGATGCAGCTTTGCATCGATGTGCTGAAGGCAAACCCGATCGGGACAATCGACATCACCGGCGGCGCTCCCGAAATGAACCCCGATTTCCGCTGGTTCATCGATCAGCTCAGGACCGCTTTGCCGGAGCTCCGGATATTGGTGAGGAGCAATCTCACCATCCTGCTGAGCCCGGCTTACCGGGACATTCCTCTTTTCCTGAAGGATCGCAGGGTAAACCTCATCGCTTCGCTCCCCTGCTTTTCACGTGAGGTGGTCAACAGGCAACGAGGTGAAGGGGTTTTCGAGCGCTCGATAGAGGCACTGAAGATGCTCAACGATATCGGCTATGGAAAAGAAGGCGGAGACCACGAACTGAGCCTGGTATACAATCCTCCCGGACCGGTCCTGCCTGACTGCCAGCACACGATCGAACGGGAGTTCAGGAAACAGCTGCTCCAGCAGTTCGGCATCACCTTCACCCGGCTCTTTACGATCACGAACATGCCGATCAGCCGCTTCCTCGATCAGCTCGAAGAATCCGGACAACTCTGCGCCTACATGGAGCTGCTCTCAGCATCGTTCAATCCTGTCGCCGTCGAAGGCCTGATGTGCCGGAACACGGTATCGGTGCGCTGGGACGGCATGCTCTACGACTGCGATTTCAACCAGATGCTCGATCTCCCGCTCCGGGCTCCTGCCTCGCGCCATATCGGTGAGTTCGACCGGACATCGCTCACCGGGAGGTCGATCGCAACGGGGATGCACTGTTTCGGCTGCACGGCAGGCGCAGGATCGAGCTGCCAGGGAAGCCTTGTATGAGAGGTGTCCATGAGTGACAAATGCGATCGGCTCCTGATCGTCTTCTCGAAAAACCCGGTTGCCGGACACGTCAAGACCCGTCTGGCCGCATCGATCGGCGACCGGGAAGCACTGATGGTCTACGAGACCCTGCGCAGCCTTACCGGGCAGGTGGCATCCAGAGCAGAGGTATCGCGAGCCATATTCTACTCGGAGTTCATCCCTGAAACCGACCTCCTCCTGACAGGAAATGCCGTAGCCCATCTCCAGGAAGGAGTCGATCTGGGAGAAAGGATGCACCGGGCTTTCCTGAAAGGGTTCAAGCTCGGGTTCCGGCACATCGTGCTGATCGGCACCGATTGCCCTGAACTGAGCACGTTCCTGATCGGGCAGGCGTTTCAGTGCCTCACGATCGACGACATGGTCATGGGTCCGGCCAGGGATGGCGGTTTTTACCTCGCAGGCCTGAACCGGCCGTTCCCCGAGCTTTTCCTCGATCGCTCCTGGAGCAACCCGGAAGTCCTGAACGATTCGCTCCGCATCGCCAGGGAACACCAGGTGAATTGCGCGCTGCTCCCGGCGCTGTCCGACATCGACACCATCGACGATCTCATAAACAGCGGACTATGGGACAGCCCGAACTGAGCATAATCATCCCTGCGTGGAACGAGGAGGCCTGCATCGGCCGTACGCTCGAATCGATACTGGCCGTCACGCAAAAACGCGGCGACACCGAGGTCATCGTCAGCGTTTCGGGAGATGACCGGACTGCGGAAACGGCATCAGGCTTTCCGGTCAAGGTCTGCCGTTCAGAAAAGGGACGGGCGATCCAGATGAACACCGGCGCTGCACTGGCATCGGGATCGACCCTCTATTTCCTGCATGCCGATACCATCCCGCCCCTGTCGTTCTGCGACGATATTCTCGATACGGTGCATCAGGGAAAGCGAGCCGGGTGTTTCCAGATGAATTTCGATGACCCTGACTGGCTCATGCAGCTGTTCGGCTGGTTCACGCAATTCCCGCTGCCGATCTGCCGTGGAGGTGACCAGTCCCTCTTCATCACCAGAGAGCTCTTCATGCAGATCGGCGGATTCAACCAGGCACTGCAGGTCATGGAAGACATCGAGATCATCGAGCGTATCCAGCGGCATGCAGAGTTCGAGATCCTCAAGAGCCGGGTAACCACGTCAGCGCGAAAATACCGCGATAACGGCATACTCAGGCTGCAGGCTGTTTTCGGCACGATCCACCTGATGTACGCCCTCGGCTTCAGCCAGGAAGAGATCAGGGCGTTTTACAGAGACTCCGTCGTCTGAACATGCCTTCCGGCGCTCGCCGCCCCGACCGACATCGACGAAGCTGTCTCATCCTTTCGCGTGAGACACTTTTTAGATTATTTATTATTATATTTAACAATACGAATCCATATACCTCATACTCCTCAAACCGCACCGAACATGGCAACTGAAGAAATCAACAATCCCGCAGGAGCACCAAAGCCGGCGGCAGGCGCTCAGCAGAGCAACGTCGGCAACGGCGACATGGCTCACCTTATCGGCAACGTGGGCCTCATTATCGACTCTACCATCGAATCCGTACAGGGAATGATCAGCTCGGTAAGCTCAGCTACCGGACAGCTCATTGAAGGCGTCACGACAACCATCAACTCCGATCCTGTCAAGGAGATCATCCAGAACGTCAATACGGTTTCAGGCCAGCTCATCGAGAACGTCAATACCGTTTCAGGCCAGCTCATTGAAAACGTTACGGCCACCCTGAAATCCGAACCGATCCAGAACTCGTTCAACGAGCTCGGAAAATTCTGGGCAGGCCTCATTTCGAACCTGAACTCGACAGTCAATTCAGACCAGGTCAAGAACCTGTTCGACAATGTCAGCGCAGGAATGAACCAGCTTGCCGGCAATATCTTCTCGCCGGGCATGCCGCCGTCGTTCATGCCGATCGACGACAGGAAAAAGCATGTCCAGGAGATCCATATGATCAGCCCGAAGGAGGCGCCCGCAGCCGCCCCGGCCCCGGCACCGACCCCTGCGCCTGCGCCCGCACCGGCACCCAAGACCATTTCCGGGGTAGATCCGGTTCCGCCGGCTCCAGAAAACAAACCTGCAACGAAAATCTGAAGCCTTACCGGGCAAGTTTCGTCACAAGGGCTCACCATAGGTACTATCAGCCCTTGTGACGAACACGGTTTCAGATGCGGTGACAAACGACATCATGAATAGTCCTGAACCAATCAAAACCGACCATTGAAAGCTGAAGAAAGAGTAGTACCAGCAAAAACCCCCGACTGTAGAATAGTGCTTATCGCCGATGACGACAGTTCATCGCGAAAGCTTCTCGGCCACTTCATAGGAAAGATGGGCCACAAGGTCCTTTTTGCCGAAGACGGAGAGGCCTGCATAGCGCAGCTTATCGAAAACAAGGTCGACATTCTGCTGCTTGACATCAACATGCCCAACAAGGACGGTTTCGAAGTCATGAGCAATCTGGCCGAAAGGAAGATCAAGATTCCGGTCATCATGGTCACGGCATCGAACGATATACCTCTTGCCGTCAGGTGCATCAAGATGGGGGCATACGAATATCTTACCAAGCCGCTCGATATAGAGAGGCTCCAGATAGTAATCAGGAATGCCGTAACCGAGACCGGCCTCCAGAACGAAGTTCAGCAACTGAAGAAGGAGCTGAAGACAAAAGAGGTGTTCAGGTATATCATCGGCAGCAGCGCTGCTATCAGGCGACCGATGGAGCAGGCCATGCAGGTCATGGAAACCGACCTGAACGTGCTTCTTCTCGGAGAAAGCGGTACCGGCAAGGAGCTTTTCGCCCAGGCGATCCACCAGGGCAGCAAACGGAAAAACGGGCCGTTCGTTTCAATCAACTGCGCGGCGATCTCGAACGAGCTTGCCGACAGCCTTCTGTTCGGCCATAAGAAGGGTTCCTTCACTGGGGCAAACAGCGATCATACCGGGTATTTCGAACAGGCGGACGGCGGCACTATTTTCCTCGACGAGATCGGCGACATGAACTCGGAAATCCAGGCAAAAGTGCTGAGAGTGCTCCAGGAGCGCAAAATCCGCAGGGTAGGAGAAAAAGCGGAAAAATCGGTCGATTTCAGGGTCATCTCCGCAACGAACCACGACTTTGCGAAAGCGATCAGCAACAACGCCTTCCGGGAGGACCTTTACTATCGTCTCGAAGAGTTTCCGATCGACATTCCCCCGCTGCGTGAGCGCAGGGAGGATATCGCTGTACTGGCCACCCATTTTCTCGACCAGTTCTGCATCGCGAACAACCTCGGCCCGATGCAGATCAGCGAGGCAACCCTTGCGAACATCAGCGATTATCATTGGCCCGGCAATGTTCGTGAGCTCAAAAACGCAGTCCAGCGCGCAGCCGTGACCTCCAGGGGCCCGATCATCGAAAGGCTTGTATCGTCCCTGAAACCGGCAAGGACGGAACGAATCTCCGTCAGTCAGCCAATTCAGCCCCAGGAAGCTCCAGCCGGGAGCAGGCACGGCGAAAATGGCGAAAGCAACAACAACTTCACGATGGATGAACTCGAAAGAGCCGCCATCCAGAAAGCGTTCACCAAATCGAACTGCAATGCCGCCCGTGCAGCGGCAAGTCTCGGTATAAGCAGGGCGACCTTTTACAGGAAACTCAAGAAATTCGGGATTTCCAGCTGATCCCCCTTCAATTCATCATGCCGGTGGTTCAACGACGGCCGGCATCGTTGGCTGATCTCACGGTGAGACTCGATGATACACTCTGAGAGGTTCCGCAGGTAAACCGGTAATAGAGCAATCCTTCCATCGCACTTCCAATTCCTCTTTATTCCGTCGTCAACCCGCGTCGATTAACGATGCTGCCCTGACCCATGGCAACACATGATCGGGATGGCATTGATATTGCTGGAACATTTGAGAACTCAGCCGATTTCGATGATAGTAGCCCTCGACCGGCAGGACGAATCATACTATCACAGCATCAGTTGGCAGACAAGCCGGGAGCAAAAAGAAATCGGCAGGTATTCTATGAGGAGCACTTTTCATCAAGCAATCACCATGTTCCATCCAATCAGACCGATCATTTTTCTGTTCTGTATGTTTTTAGGCCCAATGAGTGCATTTGCCAACATCGTCATTCTCGGCGATCTGACGCATGATTACCGGTTAAAACCGGGCCAGACGCACGAAGCGGTGATCGAGCTCGAAAACAGGGATCCTGCCATAAAGATGGTCAGGGTTTACCAGACCGATTACGCCTATCTCGCCAACGGTGAAAACCTCTTTCCCGCAGCAGGCACGAACAGTCGATCCAACGCAAGATGGCTTACCTTCAGCCCCAAGGTCGTAACCATCCCCCCGATGCAGAAATCCCAGATCCGATACCTGATAAGGGCACCGAAAGACAGCGCCAAATGCGGCACCTACTGGAGTATGCTGATGGTACAGGACATGCCGAAGAGTGATCCGGAAAAAACGAACGGCCTGGAATCTATCGACCCCTCTTCGCCGCCCGGATTCCGTTACGGCGTGCAGATCATCACCCAGATCGACGAAACGGGCAAAATCGGGCTGGAGTTCACCTCCGCAACCGTGGTGAGCAAAAACTCCAAACGCCTGCTGGTGGTCGATATCGAAAACAGGGGAACACGGATCGCAAAACCCGAACTCTGGCTTGAAGTATACAGCAGCAGCGGGCAGAAAACCGGCAGATTCGTTACCGTACCGGGCAACATCCTGCCCGGATGCAGCATCCGAAGGGAGATCGATCTCTCCTCCCTGCCGAAAGGTTCATACAATTCACTGCTGATCGCCGACTGCGGAAAACAGGACGTATTCGGCCTGGAGCTCAAACTGGTGCTAAGCGCGGATGCTACCTGAAGCGGGCGTAAAGAAAAGATCCGAGACTTCCCTTCACCAGGCACGGCTGTAAAACACAGACGCTATCCGTCGGTACGGATGCCGGTATGGCCAAATCCGCCGGCACCTCTTTGCGTATCGGAAAGCTCATCCACCTCTTCGAAGCTCACCTGGTCCACCCGTGACACAACCATCTGCGCGATCCGGTCGCCGTGGTTGACCGTAAAAGGCTCCTTGCCGTAGTTGATCAGGATGACCTTGACCTCGCCTCGATAATCGGCGTCGATGGTCGCCGGGGTGTTAGGCAGGGATATCATGTGACGCAAAGCCAGGCCGCTCCTTGGCCGAAGCTGGGCCTCGAAGCCTTCAGGCAGCTCGATGGCGAACCCGGTCGGAATGAGTCCGGTCGAAAGCGGAGCCACGGTGACCGCTGAATCGAGACATGCCGAAATGTCCATACCTGCCGCATGGGGGGTCGCATATGCGGGAAGGATCGCCTTTTGGTTTAGTCGAACTATTTTTACTTTTATCATCATGGTAGGGGAATCAGCCCGGTACATTACGAAAGCCTTGAATTCTGAACGCCAATAATATAAAAAAACCTGACTTGACCCCTCAACCCGACAAAGTATACGCGCTTGCCTTCGGAGCCCATCCCGACGATGTTGAACTGGCTTGCGGAGCGACCCTGCTGAAAATCATCGACGAAGGCCACCGGGTTGCCGTCTGTGACCTCACGCATGGCGAGATGGGTACGCTCGGCACACCCGAAACACGCCGGAAGGAGGCTGCACTGGCATGTCAGCGCATGGGCTACGCTTCCCGTGAGATGCTCGACCTGGGCGACTCGGAGTTGTTCTACAACCAGGAGAACCTTAACAAAATCATAAGGATCGTCAGGAAATACAAGCCGGAAACCGTTTTCTGCAACCCTCCCGACGAGCGCCATCCCGATCACATGAAGGCATCGAGACTGGTTTACGACGCATGTTTCTATGCTGGATTGCGCAAGATCGAAACCACTCTGGACGGCGATATCCAGCTTCCCCACCGGCCCCGCCACCTGCTTTATTATATCCAGTTCAAACAGACCGATCCGGACATCGTCGTTGACGTATCATCGACCTTCGATCGTTCAAGAAGCGGCATCGAGGCATTCGGCTCCCAGTTCCACCGGGACGAAAAGAGCGACCAGCCGGTGACGATGATCAACAGAAAAGAGTTCCTGCCGGGCCTCGAAGCCCGTGCCCGGTCCCTCGGCGAGCAGATCGGGGCGATGTACGGCGAAGGATTCCTGCTTTCGGGAATGCTCGGCGTCGAAAATTTTTCAGGGATGTTTCCCCCGCGGGCATAAAAACCGGATCCGCCGGCAGCCCTGCTGATTCCTCAACCAGAGAACGCCATGCGCAAATCGTTGTATACCATCACCGCCCTTTTGATCATGACGCTCTTTGCCGGGTGCGGCGGAAAATCTTCAGAAAAACTCCGTCCGGACAACATCGTGGTCGCGGTGTCGGCGGATTTCGACCACCTGAACCCCCTGCTGATTCAGCTGTCGCTTGCCCGAGAGGTCTGCACAATGATCTACCCGTCGCTGGTCAAGCCCTCTTTCGACGACAAAAACGGTACGATCACCTATCAACCGAATGCGGCCAGAAGCTGGGAATTCTCGCCGGACGGTCGTACAGCTACCTTCCATCTGAACGACAAGGTTCTCTGGGAAGACGGCAAGAAGGTCACCTCGAAGGATTTCAGCTTCTCCTACCGCCTCTACGCCCACCCTGCCATAGCGAGCAGCCGTCAGGATTACCTGCATGACCTGCTGCTGAAACCCGACGGGACGATCGATTTCGACAAAGCTGTCATGACCCCTGACGACACGACGCTCGTACTGCATTTCAACAGGCCTGTGGCGCCGGGCATCGTGCTGGACCATTTCAACGACCTGATGCCGGTTGCCGAACATGTTTTCGCCTCGATACCTCCCGAACTTATCCGGCCGAAATCAGCCGAACTTCCGGTCGTCGGCGCAGGCCCGTTCAAGCTCAAGGCGTGGCATCGCCAGTCGAGCGTGGTGCTTTCGTCGAGTCCCTCTTCCGTGTTGCCGCACCCGGCTGCGACCGGCACCGTCACATTCATTGTAGTCCCGGAATACACGACACGCCTGGCTATGCTGAAGTCCGGACAGATCGACGCCATGATTTCGGCAGGAGGCATCAACCCGAAAGATGCCGCGGAAATGGCAAGGCATAATCCCGACGTCTCGATCAAACCGCTCGGGAACCGCTATTTCGACAGCGTCGTCTGGCTGAACATCGACGGCGAAAGCTGGCGGAAGAGTAAAACCGTGCGACCCAACCGCTTTTTCGGAGACAAACGGGTCCGGCAGGCCATGACCTTCGCCATCGACCGCCAGGCGATCATCGACGGGTTCATGGGCCCGGAACACGCCACCATCGTCAACACGACGCTTTCACCGGCCTATACTGCCATCACGGACAACTCCCTGCACCCGTATGCTTACGATCCTGCGAAGGCGACGGCCCTGCTCAAGGAGGCAGGATGGACGCCCGGGCCTGACGGCATCCTCCAGAAAAACGGCACGAAGTTCTCGTTTGAACTTGCCGCTCCTGTGGGGAACCCGAGACGCAACTACGCCGCCACCATCATCCAGCAGAACCTCAGGGATATCGGCATCGATTGCAAGCTGAAATTCGACGAAAGCCTCATGTTCAACAAGAACCAGAACGAGTTCCGCTACGATGCCGCCCTGTCGGGACTGGCCGCCGAAACGCTTCCGTTCCAGCTCGTCATCTGGGGCTCCGATTTCGCCCGAAAACCCTTCAACTCCTCCGCCTTCCAGAACGCCCGCCTCGACGGCGTGGTTTCCAGGCTCACGGGACCCCTGCCGAAAGAGGAGGAAGCCGGACTCTGGAAAACCTATCAGCAGATCCTGCACGAAGAGCAGCCGCGAACCTTCCTGTACTATTACGACGAACTGGAAGGATTCAGCCCGAGGTTGAAAAACGTCAGGCTCAGCCTGCTTGCCACGCTGGGGAATATGTACGAGTGGACAATTAGTAATTGATAGTTGATAGTGGATAGTTGACAGTTGACAGTTGACAGTTGATAGTGGACAGTTGATAATTGATAGTGGATAGTGGATAGTGGATAGTGGATAGTGGATAGTGGATAGTGGATAGTGGATAGTGGATAGTGAAGATGGCGTTTTCAACTATCAACTATCAACTGTCCACTATCAACTATTTCCCCTATTTTGCTATATTCCTCCACGTTTTGGCACCTGATTTCGGCGCCGTCATCTTCAAAGAAGTTTTGTCCTCATGCCTCGTTACACACCTGAACAGCTTCAGAAACGAAATGCCTCGGTCTGGACCAAGGTGCAGGGAATCCTGGCGCCGATCCAGTTCCTCATCTTCCTTGCCGGCCTTACAGTCACCTGGCTATACACCAAAGGGACGATAACCGATTTCAGCTGGATCACCACGTTCGTCACGCTCAAAACCTTCATGCTCGTCCTGATCTTCGTCACGGGCGGTTTCTTCGAGCTCGAGGTATTCGGCAAATTCGCCTTCGCGCACGAGTTCTTCTGGGAGGATTTCGGGAGTGCCATCGCCATGATCGTGCACATCTCCTACTTCATCCTTTTCTGGATGGGCCTTGAGCAGCACATCCTGATCCTGACGGCATACCTTGCCTATCTGAGCTACCTGATCAATGCCGCCCAGTTCGTCATCAGGCTGCTTCTGGAAAAACACAACGAAAAAAAGCTCAACGCCGGGCGTTCAGTCTAATCATAAGGCAGAGAAGCATGGAAGCGAAAAAATCCAAAGCCATCGTCTTCAGCGGGGTCCGGCAGATCGAGCTGCGCGAGGTGACCCTCAAGCCGGTCTCGTCGACCGACGTCATGGTCGAAACCTGGTGGTCGTCCATCAGTACCGGAACGGAAAAGATGGCCCTGAACGGCCTTATCCCCTCTCCCCCGTTCATATTCCCGTTCATTCCCGGTTATGAGACGGTAGGCAGGATCATCGAAGCCGGGGATCATGTCAATCAGGGGCTCATCGGAAAATTCGCCTATGTGGCCGGTTCGTTCGGCTACCAGGACGTCAACGCGGCATTTGGCGGAGCATCTCAGTACATCGTCTGCCCGGTCGAGAGCATCACGGTGCTCGACGGTCTTGAAAATCCTAAATGCGGTATCGCCCTGCCCCTCGGCGCCACGGCTCTCCACATCGTCGACCTCGGTGACGTGAAGGATAAAAATGTCCTGGTGCTCGGCCAGGGAGCGGTGGGCATCCTTGCCGCCGAACTGTCGATACACATGGGCGCAAGCCTGGTCGCCGTCACTGAACCGCACCAGAACCGGCTCGACCTCTCGTCGGCGGACATCCGGGTCAACCCTGACCTCCAGGATGTTTCCGCCGCGCTGGCCGGCTATGAATTCGATGTGCTTATCGACAGCACCGGCATCATGAGCGCGATCGAAACCGGGCTTCGCTTCGTCAAATTCCACGGCAAGGTCATTTTCGGAGGATACTACCAGCGGATGAACATCGATTATTCGCAGGCCTTCGACAAGGAGCTCACGTTCATAGCCGCCAGGCAGTGGGCCAAGGGCGACCTTCAACGGGTCAGGGAACTGATCGCGGCCAGAAAGCTGAATGCCGCAAAGATCTTCACCCACCTGTGCACAGTCGACGACGATCTCATGGGCGCCTACTCGCAGGCATTCGGAGATCCTGACTGCATGAAGATGGTCATACACTGGAAATCTGCCGACAGCCAGAATGAAGCCGACTGCTCGGTAACCGGCAAACAGGGGCGTTAAGTACCTTATGGCTTCCAGGACAATCGCCATCTACGGAAAAGGCGGCATAGGCAAAAGCTTTACGACCACGAACCTCAGCGCGACCTTCGCCCTGATGAACAAGCGGGTGCTGCAGCTCGGCTGCGACCCCAAGCATGACTCGACCACCTCGCTGTTCGGCGGCATATCGCTGCCGACGGTTACCGAAGTGTTCGCCGAAAAGAACGCCCGTAACGAACAGGTCTCCATCAGCGACATCGTCTTCCGTCGCGACATCCCCGACTTTCCTCAACCGATCTACGGCATCGAACTCGGAGGCCCCCAGGTCGGTCGCGGTTGCGGAGGCCGCGGCATCATCTCCGGATTCGATGTACTCGAAAAGCTGGGCATCTTCGACTGGGACATCGACGTCATCCTGATGGACTTTCTCGGCGACGTCGTATGCGGCGGGTTCGCCACGCCGCTCGCCCGATCCCTGAGCGAAGAGGTGCTGCTGGTCACCAGCAACGACCGCCAGTCGATCTTCACGGCCAACAACATCTGCCAGGCCAACAACTACTTCAAGACGATCGGAGGACGATCCAGGCTGCTCGGCCTTATCGTCAACCGTGACGACGGCAGCGGCATGGCGGAGAACTATGCCAGGGCTGCAGGAATCAATGTACTCATGAAGGTCCCTTACGATACCCAGGCCAGGGACATGGACGACAGCTTCGATTTTGCCGTCAGGCTGCCTGAAATCCGCAAACAGTTCGACCATCTCGCCACCGATATCCTTAACGACGCCGTCACCCCCTGCGAGGCGAACGGTCTCGAATTCATGGATTTCGTAAGGCTGTTCGGCGATGTCAGCTCGGAACTTCCCGCTGCTGCTTCGTCTGAAGAGCTATTCTCAAGAAGCTCGGCAACCGCCAATCCGGCATCCGGCCCCGTGACTGACGGCAACGGCGGCAGGCAGGATCCTGACGAATCGATCGACAGCGAACGACAGCACATGCTCAAATGCATCGACAAGCTTGAGGAAGCAGAGCGCGAAATCTATACGCTTCTGGAGATCGAGGGAAAATCACCCGAACAGATAGCCGACTTTAAAAATCTGGGCCTGCAGGAGGTCAACGATCGAATCACCGGTGCCCGCAAGGCGCTGAAAAAACTGTTTTTCGACCTGTGATGAGAACAGCCGATCGATAAGCCGGCGCCGTTTCTTTACTTTTTACAAATCCTTTACTTACATTACTTCTGAACGAAGATCGGCCCGTATTTCGAATGTCGGCCGAAATCCCCCTGCATGCATCTGGACTCCCCCCTGTTTCAGTAATACTGACATCCCCTTTTCAGGAACCATTCCCGGCTTTTTTCAGGTCGTCCGAAGCACCGTCATCTCGCACATCGAATTGAACACAGGCTCTGATGCCATGATTCTTCGACGGACCTTGATGATCCTGCCATAAAATGACCGGAATTATTCGCCGAAGCTTGCCAACTTGATTGCCGGCGCCATGACCAAGGGAGATTACGCACATAAAGGCAAAGCCGAAGACAGCTTGACGCTGACCTTTTGTCTGACCTGGACGTTTGCCATCGCCATTTCGCTCGGCATCTCCTCATTCCAGGTTCATCAGACGGTCTACAGCATAGCGAGCGTCCATGCCCGGCAGGCTTTCGACAAGGAGATCGGATTCAGGAGATGGAGCGAGTTCGAGGACAAGGTTTCCACCATCGTCGAGCAGCCCGGGAGCACAGCCTCGCCCATGGAGATGTTCATGAACAAAACGATCGTCAGCCCCTCCGGGAGAGTCATCTCCACGGCCAATATCGTCAATGTCCCGAACCGGTTCCATGGCCCCATCAGATATCGGGAAGACGTGGGTGGCCGTCTGACCGGCCTGCGCCCCACCATGCCGGAAAATACCCCGGACAGCTGGGAAAGAAGTTCTCTCGCATCGTTCACCGGAGGAGCCGGTGAAACCATCGCGATGTACAGCGCACAGGCAGAAGAGTACCTCCGTTTAATGCGCCCCCTTGTGGCAAAGAAATCCTGCCTTCACTGCCACAGCCGCCAGGGATACCGCTCAGGTCAGATCATCGGAGGAATGAGCATCGTACTGCCCATGAAAATCTATCGTTCATCCGAAAACCATCAACTCGCCGTCCTGTCTTTCGGACATGGACTGCTTTGGCTCCTCGGCCTTGCCGGTATCATGCAGGGCACTGGAAAAATCATGAAATCGAGGCAAAAACTGCAGCAGTTGCTCGAACGTACCGAACAGCTGAACAAGGTTCTTGCCGAGGAAACTGAACGCGCCAACGCCCTGGCCGATAATGCAAGAAAAGCCAACGCCGCCAAAAGCGAATTTCTTGCGAATATGAGCCATGAGATACGCACTCCGATGAACGCCATCATCGGCATGGCGGAACTGATGAACGAAACCCAGTTGACGCTGAGACAGCAGCATTACGTTTCGATGTTCCAGTCCGCAGGTGAAAATCTGCTGATCATCATCAACGACATACTCGACATTTCGAAAATCGAGGCCGGACACCTGGAACTGGAGCAGACAGGATTCGAACTCGCCCCCCTGATCAGGGACAGTTGCGAAATCATGGTTTCCAGGGCGATGAACAAAGGCATCGATCTCAGGATCTTCATTGAGCCCGGACTGCCCGCTTATGTCGTCGGAGATCCTTCCCGGATCAGGCAGGTCCTGGTCAACCTGGTAGGCAACTCTGTGAAGTTCACAAGGAAGGGATCCATTACCGTGAGAGTCGAGCCCGTGAACAAACAGAAGCAGGGCGAAAAGACGGAAGCACAAGCCCTCCTGCAATTTTGTGTCGAAGACAGCGGCATCGGCATACCCGCCGACAAGCTCTCCGTCATTTTTGACAATTTCACGCAATCATCATCATCGACGACCAGGGAATACGGAGGAACGGGGCTCGGGCTGGCGATTTCCAAAAGACTCGTCAATCTCATGGGTGGAGAGATCTCCGTACGGAGCACTGAAGGAGAAGGCAGCTGCTTCACCTTCACGATCCCCCTCGTCGCAGCCCCGTCTCCGGAAGTGACGACCTGCGCAGAACCTGCCGACATAAGGGGAGCGAAGATACTCGTCATCGACGACAAGGCCGAAAACCGTGAAATCCTGAGGGAAACGCTTTCCGGATCGGGAGCATCGGTAACAGAAGCAGAAAACGGACAGACCGCGATCCGGACGTTCAGGAAGGCATCCTACCGCGGCGAACCGTTCGAGCTCGTGATGCTCGACGGACGCCTTCCGGATATCAACGGTAGCGAAATCGCCGAAACGTTACTCACGCAAAAAGAACCTGAAACGACCTGCCTCATGCTCAGTTCGGATCCATCCAAAGAGGATTTCGACACTCTTCGCAAACTGGGCCTTCCGCCGCCCCTGGTCAAGCCGGTAAAGCGTCAGAAGCTGCTCGAAGCGGTTTCGCTCGCCCTTGCGACGAAACGCGGGCCGTCCGGAAACGGTATGGAAGGCAAAAGGATCCTGATAGCCGAAGACAATCCGGACAACCAGGTACTGATCACGGCGTTTCTTGCCGACTCGCCCCACAGCATCGATATAGCCTGTAACGGCGTCGACGCCGTGGACAAGTTCGAAAAAAACAGCTACGACCTGGTGCTCATGGACATCCAGATGCCGTTGATGGACGGCTATGACGCGACAAGGAAAATCCGGGAACTCGAAAACAGTCAATGCAGAACCGGTACCCCGATCATCGCCCTTACGGCCCACGCTACGACGGACGAACGCCAGAAATGCCTTGATGCAGGCTGCGACGGCCATCTGACCAAGCCGATAAAAAAATCGAAGCTACTCGAAGCCATTCGCTGCTCAGGCAGGACGAACGGACGAAAATAATGACTGACAGGAACAACAAAAGGAGGACAGGAATGACCGGAAAGGAAAATGAGACCGTCACTATCGCCCGTGAGCTCGAATACCTTGTCCCGGACTATCTGGACAGCAGGAAAAAGGATGCCGCAGCCATCATGAACGCATTGCCAGACGGAAATTTCGAATCAATCAGAATCCTGGGACACAACATGAAAGGTACGGGAGGCGGGTATGGCTTCGAAGCGATAAGCGAACTCGGTGAGGAGATACAGAAAGCAGCGATATCCAGGGACGCCGGCATGATCGAACGTCTTGCCGGCGAACTCATGGATTACATTGGAAGCGTGGCTGTCAGATACGTCTGATCAGTCCATTGCCTTGGCTTTTTTCGTCGCTTTGGCTCTCATGTCCGAGTTGAGGATCTTTTTCCTGATCCTGATGTTCTCCGGAGTGACTTCAAGCAGCTCATCATCGTTGATGAACTCGAGCGCCTGTTCGAGAGAGAGCTTTTTTGGCGGCGTCAGCCTCATGGAATCGTCTGAACCTGAAGCACGCATGTTGGTTAGCTTCTTGGTCTTGCAGATATTCATGGTGATGTCGAGGTCACGGGTAGACTCGCCGACGACCATGCCTTCGTAGACCTTCGCGTTCGGCCCGATGAAAAAGGTTCCCCTGTCCTCGAGGCTCGAAAGTGCGTAAGCCACGGCCACACCGGTTTCGGCAGAAACCAGCGCACCGGTTTCGCGCGATGGCAGCTTGCCCTTGAAAGGCTGGTAGTTGTGGAAGACGTGAGACATGATGCCCTCACCCTTGGTATCGGTGGTGAACTCGAGGTTGTAACCGATAAGGCCCCTGGTCGGGATTTCGAACTCGAGCCTGACCATGCCGCCACGCAGGGTGCCCATATGGGTCATCTCCGCTTTCCTGCGGCCCATCTTTTCGATGACCACGCCAGTATACTCTTCGGGAACATCGATGGTCACATGCTCGACCGGCTCCATCTTCCCGCCTTTCTCGTCCTCCCTGAGGATCACTTCCGGCCTTCCGATAGCCAGTTCGTAACCTTCACGCCTCATGGTCTCGATCAGCACCGAAAGGTGAAGCTCGCCGCGGCCTGAAACCCGGAAAGTATCGGCGCTGTCGGTCTCCTCGACGTTGAGGGCTACGTTGGTCATGATCTCCTTCATCAAACGCTCCCTGATCTTGCGGCTGGTCACCTCCTTGCCCTCCTGGCCTGCAAAAGGAGAATCGTTCACCGAGAACAGCATCGACAGGGTCGGCTTGCTGATCTCGAACGATTCGAGAGCCTCAGGCACGTCGCTGGCCGCGAGCGTTTCGCCGACGTTGGCTGAGGAGATACCCGCAAGGGCGACGATATCGCCTCCGGTAGCCTGCGCGACCTCAACCCTCTGAAGCTTGTCGAACAGGAACACCTTGGTGACCGTGCCTTTGCCGACAACCCCGTCAGGAGTCAACAGCGTGAGCTGTGAGCCCGGGGTAACCGTACCTCTGTGGATACGTCCGATAGCGATCTTGCCGATATAGTCGTTGTAATCGAGGCTGGTAACCAGCATCTGGAATCCGGCGTCCACATCTGCTTCCGGAGCAGGAATCTCCTTGACGATCTGGTCAAGCAGAAGGCTCATGTCATGATCTTCGTCGTCCATGCTGAGCTTGGCGATGCCGTTCTTGGCCGAAGTGAAGATATAGGGGAAATCGAGCTGGTCCTCATGTGCGCCGAGTGCGATGAACAGGTCGAGCACCTGGTCGTGCACCTTGACCGGATCCGAATGCGGACGGTCGATCTTGTTGATGACCACGATCGGTTTGAGATGCAGCTCGAGCGCCTTGCGAAGCACAAACTTGGTCTGGGGCATCGGTCCCTCGAACGCGTCGACGAGCAGAAGCACGCCATCGACCATCTTCAGGATGCGCTCCACCTCTCCGCCGAAATCGGCGTGGCCGGGAGTATCGACGATATTGATCTTGACGCCCTTGTGCTGTGCAGCAGCGTTTTTTGAAAAAATGGTGATTCCGCGCTCCCGTTCCTGGGGATTCGAATCCAGCACCCTGACGTTCACCTGCTGATTGTCCCTGAATGCGCCGGTCTGCTGAAAAATGGCATCAACCAGGGTTGTCTTGCCATGGTCGACGTGAGCGATAATGGCGATATTTCTAATATTCTGTTTCCTGCTCATCTTTTTGCGATAAATAGTATATTTAGTTTCTTACGGTCACTTGGGCGGAATATACACTTTTTCCCGTGATATTGCAGGCCGGATTAACTTTTGCGTATCCAGCCGCTTTCGGGCCGAGACCCGGCAACGGTGATCCGCTTCCCCTTGAACGTCTCCCTTCTTCCCTATTATGGCTAATATATTTTTTGAAAACAGCATACTGTTCGCACTGACGCAGCTCGTACCGCTCTTGTATCTGCTCACGACGGCGCTGTACGGCATCCACTTTTTTAAGGAAACTCCTCTTGCCGGAACATTGAAACAGCCGGCGCTGATCCTGACGGTGATCACCCATGTGGCCGACCTCGGGCTTCTCACATCCATGGAGGGATACCGGCTGAGCTATTCCGCCTACAATCTCATGAGCATGGTGGCCCTTACGCTCGCAATCACCTACATGTTCATCGAATTCACCACCAAAAGCGACAAAACCGGATTTTTCGTTATTGCCTTTTCCACCCTTTCGGCGATGTTCTCCGCGTTCCTGAGCGCCCACACGACAAGTGCAGGACCGGCGTTCAGCGGAATCGGCATCGGCATCCACCTTATCGCCGCGATCTTCGGATTCAGTTCCGTCGCCATAGCAGGGCTCTACAGCGGGCTCTACCTGGTGCTGTTCCGCCAGATCCGCCTCAACAGGTTCGGGCTGCTGTTTCAGCGCCTCCCGAACCTCGAAGCTCTCGAGCTTCTGATCATGCACGCAGTCGGGTTCGGATTCTTTTTCCTGTCGATCACGATCGTGGCCGGCGTTCTCGAACAGCGGGCAATGAGTGAAACCATCAACCTGCTCGAACCCAAGCTCATCACACTCGTCATCATCTGGCTGCTCTATGGAATAAGCCTTCTGATCAAGCCTTTATTCGGCTGGGATATCAAGCATATGGCGGTGCTGCTCATCGCGCTTTTCGTACTGATCACTGCGTTGCTGTTCGTGATGAGCCTGATGTCTCCAAGTTTTCACGGTCTGAGGTTTTAAACAAGGAACGTTTGAAAATTCAGCCCATTAGGGTATATTGAACACTCTTTGTTCCTACGCGATTAAGCTTTTATTGGCACGGTACGCAAACGTCTCATCATAAACTATCCTGCTATGAACATCATTTCAGTTGGTGTCAACCACAAAACTGCACCTATTGAAATCCGTGAAAGGATCGCTCTTTCAGAAGTTCAAAACAAGGAATTCGTCACTGATCTGATATCGAGCGGCCTGGCCAGCGAGGCCATGGTTGTTTCAACCTGCAACCGCACTGAACTGTACGTGGTTCCCGCCATGGCGGAAGTGAACTGCGACTACCTCAAGGAATATCTGATCTCTTACAAGGACGCCCGCAAGGAGGTCCGCCCCGAGCACTTCTTCAACCGCTTCTACTGCGGCACCGCCCGGCACCTGTTCGAGGTCTCCAGCGCCATCGACTCTCTCGTGCTCGGCGAAGGCCAGATTCTCGGCCAGGTCAAGGATGCCTATCGCATCGCCGCTGAAGTCGGCACGGCAGGAATCCTGCTCACCCGCCTCTGCCATACCGCATTCAGCGTGGCAAAGAAGGTCAAGACCAAGACCAAGATCATGGAGGGCGCCGTCTCCGTAAGCTATGCGGCCGTCGAACTTGCACAGAAGATCTTCTCCAACCTCTCCATGAAAAAGGTGCTGCTCATCGGCGCCGGTGAAACCGGAGAGTTGGCAGCCAAGCACATCTACGCGAAAAACGCCAGGAACATCGTCATCACCAACAGGACGATGTCCAAAGCCGAATCGCTTGCCGAAGAACTCGGCACCAACAGGGTGCTCCCGTTCGAGACTTACAAGGAACACCTGCACGAATTCGATATCATCATCACTGCCGTCAGCACCAAGGAGTACATCCTCAACGAAGCTGAAATGCAGCAGAGCATGACAAGGCGCCGCCTGAAACCGGTCATCATCCTCGACCTCGGCCTGCCGAGAAACGTCGATCCGGAGATTTCGAAGCTCCAGAACATGTTCCTGAAGGATATCGACGCACTGAAACACATAATCGACTCGAACCTCGATCGTCGCCGCGCCGAACTGCCGAAGGTCCATGCCATCATCGATGAGGAGCTGGTCGCTTTCGGACAGTGGATCAACACCCTCAAAGTCCGGCCGACGATCGTCGATCTCCAGTCCAAGTTCATCGAAATCAAGGAGAAAGAGCTCGAACGGTACCGCTACAAGGTCAGCGAAGAGGAGCTCAAGCGTATGGAACATCTGACCGACAGGATCCTTAAAAAGATTCTGCACCATCCGATCAAAATGCTCAAGGCCCCGATCGATACCGCCGATAACATCCCCAGCAAGGTCAACCTCGTCAGGAACATCTTTGACCTCGAAGAACCAAACCAGTCACTCCAATAAATCAATCAGTAATCGAATTGAAAAAAGAGATTATCATCGGCACTCGCTCCAGCCCACTTGCCTTGTGGCAGGCTGATTTCACCAAGGCAGAGCTTTCAAAGCATTTTCCTGAACTCAACATCACGCTGAAGCTCATCAAGACAACTGGTGACGTGTTGCTCGACTCTCCCCTTTCAAAGATCGGGGACATGGGCCTGTTCACCAAGGACATCGAAAAGCACCTGCTTGCAAAAGAGATCGACCTTGCCGTACACAGCCTCAAGGACGTGCCGACAGGAACTCCCGAAGGCCTTGTCATAACCTCGTTCACCGAACGTGAAGATACCCGGGACGTCATTATCTCCAAGTCCGGCAAAGGCATCAAAGACCTGCCGCTGAATGCAAGAATGGCTACCAGTTCGCTCCGCAGGATGTCACAGCTCCTGAGCATGCGTCCCGATCTGCAGATCCTCGATATCAGAGGCAACCTCAATACCCGTTTCAAGAAGTTCGATGACGGCGAATTCGACGCCATGATGCTTGCCTATGCAGGCGTATTCCGCCTCGAGTTCAGCGACCGCATCTCCGAAATCCTGTCGCACAACGTCATGCTTCCGGCTGTCGGACAGGGTGCCCTCGGCATCGAGACCCGCACGGACGACGCCGAAACAAGGGAGATCGTCAGGGTACTCAACGACAGCAACACCGAAATCTGCTGCCGTGCAGAACGTGCGCTCCTGAGGCACCTGCAGGGCGGATGCCAGATCCCGATCGGATGCTACGGCTCCTACATCGGCGGTACGTTGAAACTGCTTGCCTACGTCGGTTCAGTGGACGGCAAAACCGCCATCCGCAACGAAGTTACCAGGGCGTTGAGCACGCCGGAAGAGGCAGAGGCCGTCGGTATCGAACTCGCAGAGGTCCTGTTGTCGATGGGTGCTGAAAAGATCCTTGCCGACATCCGCAAAACCCGCTGATGAAAACAGTTCTCGTCACTCGCCCGAAACATCAGGCAGCGCCTTTTGTCAGGGAGCTTGAGCAGTACGGCCTGACCGCGATCGTCTTCCCGACGATCGAGATCAGGCCGGTTGCCGGCTGGCGGGTGCCCGACCTGAGCCGGTTCTCCGGCATCTTCTTAACCAGCGCCAACAGCGTCCAGTTCTTCCTCGAACGGCTCCTCGCCGAATCTGAAGAAGAGTTGCCCAACCTCCGGAACGTCAAGGTCTGGGCTGTCGGTAAAACGACCTCGGGCGACCTCGAAAAACACGGTGTCAAAACCGAACCCCTGCCGAAAATCGCCGATGCTGAAAATCTCATGGCGAACATCGATCCGAATGAGATCGAAGGAAAAACATTTCTGTTCGTCCGCGGGAACCTGTCTCTCGGCACCATTCCGAGACTGATCACCGAACGCGGCGGCATCTGTGTGGAGCTGACCGTATACGAAAACATCCAGCCATCGCCGGAAGACACCGAACAGGTCAAAGCCATGCTGCTGGACGGAAAACTCAATTGCCTCTCCTTCACCAGCCCGTCGACTGCCACCAACTTCTTCGAAGCGATGGGATCGAAGATCGTGCCCGAGGGCGTACTCGTCGCAGCCATCGGCACAACCACCTCCGGCGCTCTCGAAAAGATCGGCATCAAGGTCGACATCATCCCCGAATACTTCGACGGTCCGAGCTTCGCCAAAGCCATAGCCAAAGCGCTGAGCTGAACAAAGAGGACATTCCCTTTTCTTATCCGACTTCAGTCTATAAAACAGAACGCCCTTCAGGCCGTAATGGGTGGGTGATCCTTTTTCCCTTCGACGCAAATTCAGACGAGGTCTGAAATAGCAGCATGAAATTTGTGTAGACAGCGGCTAACGTGCAGAAACCGGATTTCTGCTCAAGCGTCCTGAATGATCTTAAAGACATGCGTCAACTGATCGTATTCAAGAGCCGCTACAATCAGGAATGACAGACTCTGAGATTTCGCATTCTCTTCAGTTGCCACGGACGCTCCTTTCATTCAGGGAGACTTCAGTTTCCCGAACACTAACTTATTACATTCTCTTCAGTTGCCCCGGACGGTCTCCTGCATTCAGGGAGACTTCAGTCGCCCGGACATTCATATCTTGCGCTCCGGATTATGTCAACAGAGATGTCGCATTTTTTAGAAAAAAATACTCACTTTTCGTCCGGGTTGAGCAGCACCTCCTGAGGGATGCTCCATGCTCTTGCCGGTCTCGCCCCCCATCGTTCCGGATGTACCTTTCTGGCCAGC
>DATMYL010000007.1:0-23565 GCA_035560975.1 Chlorobaculum sp.
GACGGAAAGTTCCGCTACCTTGACCAGCGTTACCTCCCCCTGCAGGAGAAATACGTGGAAACCAGGGACCATCAGGAGGCAATCGAAGCCATCAAGACTCTCGCAGTCAGGGGCGCCCCACTGATCGGCGCATCCGCAGGCTATACGGTCATCCTCGGCATCAACAGCTACGATGGTGACAAAGACGGGTTCCCGGCATTCTTCAGCCGCCTCATCGCCGATGTCGAGGCCTCCCGTCCTACGGCGGTCAACCTCTTCTTCGCCACCAGAAAGCTCAAAGCGGTCTACGACGCCAACTTCCAGTCCGACTCCCTCGAAACGCTTTTCGCGAAGATGACAGCAGAGGCCGTCAAAATCCATGAGGATGAAATCGAAAACTGCGACCGCATCTCGCGCCACGGCGTCGATCTGATCAAAAGCGATTTCGCCGATGTGCTGAAAACTCGCAAGCTCAATGTCCTGACCCACTGCAACACCGGCACCCTCGCCTGCTGCGGCACCGGTACGGCGCTCGGCGTCATCAGGCTCGCATGGAAAGAGGGGCTTATCGAAAGGGTGATCTCGTCAGAAAGCCGGCCGCTTCTTCAGGGGCTCCGCCTGACCGCATGGGAGCTTGAGCATGACGGCATCCCGTTCATCTCCATCTCCGATTCGTCGTCAGCCTTCATCATGCAGCACGGCCAGATCGATTTCGGCGTTGTCGGGGCGGATCGCATCACGGCAAACGGCGATACGGCCAACAAGATCGGCACCTATGCCCATGCAGTCAGCGCTCGCCACCACGGCATTCCGTTCTATATCGCAGCTCCGGTCTCCACCATCGACATCACGATGAGCAACGGTTCGCTGATTCCGATCGAGGAAAGAAACGGTGACGAACTGCGCACCATCTTCGGCACCCAGGTCGCCACACCGACCACCCCGGTGCTGAACTATGCGTTCGACGTCACTCCCGGTACGCTCATCCGCGGCATCATCACCGAGAAAGAGGCCGTTGTCGGCAACTACATCGAGTCGCTTGCGCGTATCGTCAATGGCTGAGCTACCCGCCATTTAAGCTTACACAGCGTCAAAAGGCTCCCTGAAAAAGGGGGCCTTTTTGCATACCGGCAGATTTTATGTCGAATTCACGCAAGGCAATCGATCGGTCGTATCCACCATCTTTTGAAAATCAATCCTGTTTCGTACGTTGAACTGTAGTCCGTAGTAACCGGCCTGGTCCTCTTCCTCGCTGCCCCCCTTGACAACTATCTGTTGAACTTCGTTTCTACAGGTCACCGGGAAAAGCGTTATGGATGATTCCACTTACGAATATCGCATCGTGCGGGATTTCGCATATTCGGCGCTGATCTGGCTTATACTGGGCCTGACGGCAGGGCTCTGGATCGCGTTCGAGATGTTCGATCCGGCCCTGAACCTGACCCCATGGCTCAGCTTCGGCAGAGTTCGCGTCGTACATACCAGCATACTCACCTTCGGCTTCGCCCTGTCCGCCATCTTCGCAACCGCCTACTACATGCTGCAGCGACTGACAAGGGCCAGCCTTCCGTTTCCCCGTCTGGCAAGGGGGCACCTCTACCTGTTCAATGTGACCATGCTCCTGGCCGCCGCCACCCTCATGGCTGGTATGAACAGCTCCAGGGAGTATGCTGAACTGGAGTGGCCGCTCGACATCCTCGTGCTGATCTTCTGGGGGATGTTCGCCGTCAACGCCTTCGCAATCCTCATCAGGCGACGTGAAAAGCAGATGTACATCTCGATCTGGTACCTCATCTCCATGACCGTATCCATCGCGCTCCTCTACGTCGTCAACAACCTCGAAATTCCTGTCACGCCCTTCAAATCCTACAGCGTCTACGCCGGTGCGGCGGATGCGAACGTCCAGTGGTGGTACGGACACAACATCATCGGCTTCATCTTCACCATGCCGATACTCGCGATGTTCTACTATTTTCTCCCGAAGTCGACCGGACTGCCGATCTACAGCCATCGTCTCTCGATCGTCTCGTTCTGGTCGCTCATCTTCGCCTACCTCTGGACCGGTGCCCATCATCTCATACTGACCCCCCTGCCCGAATGGATCCAGACCGTGGCCCTCGCATTCAGCATCTTCCTGATCGCCCCATCGTGGGGAGTTGTAATCAACGGCTACTATACGCTCAAGGGCAACGGGGAGCAGATTCGATCGAACCATCTTGCGAAATTCTTCATTTTCGGCGTCACCTTCTACGCCCTCCAGACACTGCAGGGCCCGCTGCAGGGGCTCAGGACAGTCAACGCCTTCTTCCACTACTCCGACTGGGTCATCGGACATGTGCATATGGGCGCCATGGGATGGGTAACCATGATCATCTCAGGATCATTCTACTACATGATCCCGAAAATCACCGGCAAAGAACTTTACAGCGTCAGGCTCGCAAATGTCCACTTCTGGCTCATTCTCGCCGGACAACTCGCACTGACAATCGTCATGTGGGTCGGCGGCATACTGCAGGGGGCCATGCTGAAGGCGACCAACCCTGACGGTTCGCTGACCTACAGCTTCCTGGACACGCTGAACGCCCTCTATCCATATTACCAGTTGCGCTTCGCGGCCGGAGCCGTTTATTATACCGGCATCCTGCTGTTCGTCTGGAACATTATCCGTACCGTCAGCCGTAAACCTGCTGCAACCGGTGCGTGAGCGCCGGAATCCTGCACCGGTAATCCACGAAACACGACATCGATCATGGAAATCTCTTCGAAACCGGCAATTTTCGCGATTCTCTCGGGACTGGTCGTCCTCATCGGAACAGTGGTCACGATGTTCGTGCCTCTGTTCATGCGATCGACCCAGCCGGTCAGCAGGTACGTCAAACCATATACGTCCGTCGAACTCGAGGGGCGCGACATCTACATTCGGGAGGGATGCAACAACTGCCACACTCAGACCGTCCGCCCTCTGATGACCGAGGTGCTGAGATACGGTACGTACTCGAAAAGCGAAGAGTTCGCTTACGACCGCCCCTTTCTGTGGGGATCGCGCCGCATCGGCCCGGACCTGAACCGTGTAGGCGGGAAGTATCCCGACGCCTGGCACTACAGCCACCTGCAAAGGCCGCGAAACGTCTCCGGCAACTCCATCATGCCTCCGTTCGGCTGGCTGGCCGCCAACAGGCTCGACACCACGAATACATTCAGGAAAACCGTGATACAGGGGTTCGGGTACAGCCGACGCCAGGTCACGGAGCAGATAGCCGGCGACCGGGCGCGGGTAACCGACCCCGGTTACGAATCGAAAGCGATGCGTGACCGCGTCACTCCGCCGGAGTGCCTGACCGGCCTGACTGAAATGGACGCCCTCGTCGCCTATATCCAGAAACTCGGCCGTGACGTCAAGTCGCTGGAGGTAGCGCAGTGAACATCCAGACTGTTGCCTATAGCCTCTTTACCCTGGCGCTGGCCGCTATCTTTGCCGGTATCGTATTCTACTATTACAATCCCCGACGCAAAAAAGAGGTCGAGGAGCCGAAATACCAGATGCTCCGTGACGAGGAGTCAGAAACCCCTGCCGTGCAGCGTCAGCATCGAATTAAACAAGTCTGGAGGAGTCCCTTCAAAAGCGACCCGGATCTACCGCAAGAGGCCGGGAACAGAATCCCCGGCATATCGCTGTGGCTGTTTGCCGGGGTGATCATCTTTCTTTTCTGGTACATCGCCTCATTTACGCCGGCCATTTCCGGCTGGTCTTTCTACACGAAATTCGAGAAAGAGAGGAGCGCTTTCAACAGGACAGCGACAACGGCAGTTCCCGGAAAGTATCTCGGCAACCCCATGGCCATAGCGGAAGGAAAGAGCGCGTTCGAAGCCAACTGTGCACCCTGTCACAAATCCGACGCCAGCGGAGGGATCGGACCGAACCTGAAAGGCTCGCTGTACTACGGATCGACTCCGGACAAACTTTTCGAGTCAATTTCCGGAGGACGCCCGAATGGCATGCCGTCGTTCGGCCAATCTCTTGGCAACGACCGTATTTACAAGATCATCGCTTTCCTGGAAAGCATCAGGCCGTAACTGCCGACAGGAACACCACGATCGACGGCTATTGATGAACAATACCATCCCGCGGTATCGTACAGGCGCCTCACGCTGACACGGCCTGATCTGATGCAGTTTGAGCAAAACCCCGGCTCTGGCCGGCTTTTCTGTTTCCGATATTTCCATTCAAGTGGCGCGTTATCGTAACATATCCCTTTCGGTAATTGCCAATGTTTAGTAAGTTTAATTATTAACCTGCAGTATTCGACCTCGCAGATGTCCCTTTCCTTCACTGCCCCTGGCACACATTTTCAGGAAACCTCCGACCTGCCGCCACTCCACGCAACACGGCCATATTATGCCGATCAATTCGGGATCGCGTCTCTTTCCGAGGTCTCCTTTTTACTATTTTTTTACCAACAAGATCTCAGGAGAAAGGCATGAAAGACACCGGTTATGAGTATTCTGTCGTTCGGGGTTTTGCTTTTTCAGCGCTTTTCTGGCTCGTCGTCGGCCTGATTATCGGTCTATGGATCGCGTTCGAAATGTTCAATCCTGCCCTGAACATCACTCCGTGGCTGAGCTTCGGAAGACTGCGCGTCGTACACACCAACGGGCTTGGACTCGGCTTCGGCCTGGCCGGAATCTTCGCAACGGCATACTACATGCTGCAGCGACTGACACGGACCCCACTACCCTTTCCGTGGCTTGCCAAGGCGCATCTCTGGCTGTTCAACACAGCCATCGCCCTTGCGGCTGTCAGCCTCATGGCAGGGATGAACACCACCAAGGAGTACGCGGAGCTCGAATGGCCGCTGGACATCGGCGTGGTGATCCTCTGGGTGATGTTCGCAGTCAACGTCTTCGCAATCCTGATCAAGCGTCAGGAAAAGCAGATGTACATCTCGCTCTGGTACCTTGTCGCCATGACTGTTACAATCGCCGTGCTCTACATCGTCAACAACCTCGAGGTTCCGGTAACGCTTTTCAAGTCCTACAGCATTTACGCCGGTGCAAATGACGCCAACGTAGAGTGGTGGTATGGGCACAACATCGTCGGATTCATCTTCACTGTGCCTGTGCTTGCCATGTTCTACTACTTCCTGCCCAAAGCGACCGGACTTCCGATATACAGCCACCGGCTCTCGATAGTCTCCTTCTGGTCGCTCATCTTCGCCTATTTATGGACCGGCGCTCATCACCTCATGCTGACCCCGCTGCCTGAGTGGATCCAGACCGTGGCCATTGCCTTCAGCATCTTCCTGATCGCACCATCCTGGGGATCGGTGATAAACGGATATTACACGCTCCAGGGCAACTGGGAGCAGATGCGTTCCAACTACCTGGCCAAATTCTTCATCATCGGCATCACCTTCTACGGCCTGCAGACCCTTCAGGGACCGCTGCAGGGACTAAGAACGCTCAACGCTTTCTTCCATTACACAGACTGGGTGGTCGGCCACGTGCACATGGGGACCATGGGATGGGTGACCATGATCATCTCCGCATCGTTCTACTACATGATCCCCAAAATCACCGGAAGGGATCTCTACAGCATCAAACTGGCCAACGTGCATTTCTGGTTCATCCTTGCCGGACAGCTCATATGGACCATCACGATGTGGATCGGAGGAATCCAGCAGGGAGCCATGTGGAAGGCGACCAACCCGGACGGGTCCCTGATGTACAGCTTCCTCGACGCGCTCACTTCTCTCTACCCCTATTACCGCATCCGTTTCGGGGCGGGGGTCGTGTACTTCATCGGCATCCTGCTCTTCGCCTGGAACCTGATCCAGACCGTAAGGCAGAAACCGGCAACTGCCGAAGCATAACCAACCAACCCACAAACTGGAGCATCAATCATGGGTATCAATTCCAAACCGGTTGTTTTTGCGGCCTTGTCAGCGCTGGTGATCCTTATCGGAACGGTAGTAACCGTGTTCGTGCCGCTGTTCATGCCCTCGACCCAGCCGGTCAGCAGCTACGTCAAGCCCTATACCGCCGTTGAGCTCGAAGGGCGTGACATCTATATGCGCGAGGGGTGCAACAATTGCCACACCCAGACGGTCAGGCCTCTCAGGACGGAAGTTCTCAGGTACGGAGAGTACTCCAAAGCCGAAGAGTTCGCATACGACCGCCCGTTCCTCTGGGGATCGCGCCGTACCGGCCCGGACCTCAATCGCATCGGGGGGAAGTATCCCGACTCCTGGCACTACAAGCATATGCAGAGCCCTCAGAGCATGTTCGAGCTCTCCAACATGCCCCCTTACGGCTGGCTCGCGGCCAACAGGCTCGACACCTCCAATTCGTTCAGGAAAACCTCGATCCAGGGTTTCGGCTACAGCGAAGAGCAGGTGAAGCAGCAACTCGCCGATTACAAGGCACGGGTCACGGCATCAGGCTACGACTCGAAAGCGACGCGCGACCTGGTCACTCCTGCGAACCTCAGGGGCGAACTGACCGAGATGGACGCTATCATCGCCTATATGCAGAAGCTGGGCCGGGACGTTAAATCGATGGAGGCCAAGCGATGAACTTCCAGGCAATAGCCTATACCGCTTTCACCATTATCCTGGCAGCCGTGTTCGCGGGCATCGTGATCTACTATTATAACCCGCGGCGTAAAGATGAGGTCGAGGAACCGAAACACAGGATGCTCCGCAACGACGAGTAACGGATGCAACCGTAAAGATTGTAAAAATCGAAATCAAGGAGGTTCATATGAGCGATTCCGGAATCCCGCACGAAGGCAGCAACAAGATCCCCAAAGGATGGCTGGTGTTCTTTTTCGGTGTGATCGCCTTCCTGGTCTGGTATATCGTCTCGTTCACTCCAGCCATTTCCGGCTGGTCTTTCTACAAGGAGTACGAAGAGGAGATGAAGGCCGGCGACAAGATTGCTAAATCAGCGATCTCGAGCCCCGGCAAATACCTTGGTGATGGCAAGGCTATAGCCGAAGGAAAGTCGGAATTCGCGACCGCTTGCGCAGCCTGCCACATGGCGGACGCCAGCGGCGGCATCGGTCCGAACCTGAAAACCACGCTCAAATACGGATCAACTCCTGATAAACTCTATGAGTCGATCTCGAAGGGCAGGCCGAACGGCATGCCTCCATTCGAGCAGCAGCTCGGTAACGACCGCACCTATAAAATCATCGCGTTCCTAACCAGCCTGAGACCTTGAATGACGCCGCAGCCCCGGGAACCTTTACCGGGGCTGCGGCGTCTTAAGCAAGTACACGTAGTATGAAACAGATAGTCTGGAAAAAATACAGAAGGACGGTCGAGATCCTGCAGGCGATGCTCCTGACCGGATTGCCTTTCCTCAGGATCAATGGGCAAAGCGCCTTCCGGTTCGATATCCGCGAACTTAACCTCTATTTCTTCGGCACGATCATCAGAATCGACGAATTCTATCTCATTCTCGCCGCCATTCTGTTCCTGCTGCTGCTGATCTCCCTGGTGACGGCAATCCTCGGTCGTGTCTGGTGCGGCTGGCTGTGTCCGCAAACCGTGCTGCTCGACCTGACAGAAGATCTCTCCCGGCTGTTCGGGCGGAATAATCGCAAGACCATACAGAAAATTGTACAGTTTCCGCTCTCGGCGCTGATTTCAATGACCATGATCTGGTATTTCGTACCACCGTCCGAAGCATTGACGGCTCTGTTCGTCTCGCCGGTCGTCACAGGTTTTTTCTTTGTGCTCTGGGTTCTGGTCTACCTCGAACTCGCCTTCCTCGGCAGGCGTTTCTGCACCACAGTCTGCCCATACTCCATGATGCAGAATTCCCTGTTCGACAGGGATACGCTCGTGATCGAATACGACCAGTCACGAGATGCGACCTGCATGAAATGCGACGATTGCGTCCGTGCCTGCCCGGTAGGCATCGACATCAAAAACGGACTGAGCACCAGTTGCATCGCCTGCGCCGAGTGCATCGACGCCTGTTACATAAAGAGCAGCAAGCGAAACCTGCCACCCTTCCCGAACTACAAGGGCACAATCCTGCGCCTCAAGACCTTCTGGATGGGCGGTATCACAGCCTCGGCAGCGCTGGTACTGGCCCTGCTCATCACCATGCGCCCACCGCTGGACTTTATGCTCAACCGGATCCAGGAGCCTCTGCCTGCCGGTTTGAACCGCTATGCGTACACTATACTCAACAACACCGGAAAGACACTCGATCTGAAACTCTCCGCCACTGACGGCATGACGATCATCGGCGAACAATCGATCACCATCAAACCTTATGGAATTGTCCGGAACAGGGTGCTGATCAAATCAGTTCAGCCTCGTGACCGGATCAGGCTGACTCTGGAAGGCAACGGCATTTCGATCGGCAAGGAGGCCGGATTCCTATGAAGATGAAGCTCTTTATCGGAGGGCTCTACATCCTCTTTCTCTTCGCCATGATTACCGGCGTCACTATCGCTTTCCGCCAGTCTGAGGGACTCGTCGAGACCAACTACTACGAAAAAGGCAACGGATGGTTTCAAGCCAAGGCCGCCGAACAACAGATAGGACTTGAAGTAAAAGCCCCGGAATACCTTTCGCCTGGCGACAACAACGTCAGCATACGGCTCTCATCGCACGACGAGCCCCTCACAGGTGCCGATGTGAAACTGTTCGTGGGCAACGTATCGACCAGTGACTATGACTTTTCGTCCGCCATGCGCGAAAGGGCCCCTGGAGTTTATGTAACCAGGGCATTCATCCCTTCGAAAGGCAAATGGCTGGTGAGGATGGACATTGCCGGCAACCAGATAAAAACGAGCAGATCATGGTTCTACGATATTCGCTGACAGTCACTGCCGCCCTGCAGAGTCTTTGCTGCGTTGCGTTTTTGCTGTCAGCCGCGCCAGCGCATGCAGAGACCATAGCGGACTGCAATGCCATCCACAGCGGCCCCTGCACGAAACAGTCCGCCGGTCGGACGGTGGTTCTCGAAATCAATCCCAGGCCGGTCAGGCACATGGCAGAACTGACGTTCTCGGTAACCGTAACACCCGGCACAGCCATACCCTCGACATTGGCACTCGACCTCTCGATGCCTGGAATGTATATGGGAAAAAACCAGGTCGTGCTGCAAAGAAAAAGCACGTGCACCTGGGAGGGCAAAGGAGTGATCGTCAGGTGCATGAGCGGCCGGAAGCTCTGGAAGGCGACAATAGTGTCGGCCGATCTCGGCAATCCGTCATTCATTTTCGAAGTCCGTGACTGAGGCCCCGCGAACCGATACGGTGCGCTGCGATCACTGCCTGCAGGAGGTGGCTGCGAATTCAGCGCTCACCGCCGTCATCGACGGAAAGCAACGAAGTTTCTGCTGTCATGGATGCCTCGGCGTCTATGAGCTCGTCCACAGCAACGCACTCGATGCATTCTACAGCCAGCGCTGTGACTGGAAACCCGGCCGCCCGGCCTTCGCCAGAATCGATCCTGCCGATTTTGCCGACCAGGTTTCGTCTGACGGGCATACAAGCAGTATCAACGTGGTCCTGTCGGGAATCCGCTGCGCATCGTGCGTATGGTTGGTCGAAAAGGTGATCGGAAGGCTCGACGGAGTGGTCTCGGCACGGGTAAACTATGCAACCAGGCGCGCCCTCATCGAATGGCGACCTGAAACCGTAGGTCTCGACAAAATCCTGCAATCGCTTTCGGGCATCGGTTATACACCGCGTCCCGGAAGCCAGGCGGCATCGGTCGAAAATTCCGCCGGAGAAAAGCGTGATCTGCTTCTTCGGTTCGGCACGGCAGGATTCTTCTCGATGCAGCTGATGCTGTTCACTACAGCCCTCTATGCCGGGTTCTTCCAGGGTATGGAGTCCCGCTATCGCCTGGCCTTCCAGCTCATATCATGGGCGCTGGCGACCCCGGTGCTCTTCTACGCCGGGTTCCCCTTCATGGCCAGCGCGCTGCGCTCCCTAAAAGGAAGAGCGCTGAACATGGATGTGCTCGTCGCCCTCGGTTCGCTCTCGGCTTACGGGTACAGTATCGCCAGGATTTTCACGGGCGGCGAGGTCTTTTTCGACTCCGCGGCAATGATCGTCACGTTCATCCTGCTCGGGCGATTCATCGAAGCGGGATCCAGGCTCAAGGCCGGAAGCGCTCTCGTGGCGCTCGCCGAGCTGCAACCGGCTGAAGCCCTGCTCATAGGCGACACGGGCGAGGCGATCCTGGTGCCGCTTGAACGAATCCGAAACGGCGAGCTGATCGAGGTCATTCCCGGCGACCGGGTGCCGCTCGACGGCACAGTCGTCGACGGTTTGGCCGATGTCGACGAATCGATGCTGACCGGCGAATCCGCCCCGGTACTGAAAGCTCCCGGCAGCCCGGTCTATGCGGGAACATCTTCACTGACGGGACACCTGAAAATCAAGGTTTCCGGCGATGCAAAGAGCACGATGCTCTCCAGGATCGTCAGGACCGTAGAGGAGGCCCAGGCACGCAAGGCGCCGATCCAGGGTATTGCAGACAGGACCGCCGGTCTGTTCGTACCGGCAACGCTTCTGCTCGCCGCCGCTACCTTCACATGGTGGATTGTCGCGAAGGCCGCACCCGTCACCGCTGTCATGAACGCCGTATCGGTACTCGTCATCGCCTGCCCATGCGCTCTTGGCCTGGCCACGCCGCTGGCGATCCTCGTAGGCACCACTGCCGTCGGTAAAAAAGGGATCCTCGTCAAAGGGGGCGACATCTTCGAATCGATCTCGAAAACGACCACGGTGGTACTCGACAAGACAGGCACCCTCACCAGGGGAAAGCCATCGATCACAGACTGTATCGACTATGGCGTATCCGGCCGGTTCATTCAGCACTGCGCCTCGCTCGAAGCGTGGTCGGAACATCCTGTCGGAAAGGCTGTCGCCGCTTCATGGAAAGGAGTTCGACTCGATGTGGAAGCGTTCAGGTCAATACCCGGCATGGGCGTATCCGGCCTGATCGGGGGCGAAGCCTGGTATGCCGGTAGCTCGGCACTCCTGGAACGAGAGGGAATACCGATCGATCCGGAATGCCTCCGGCAGGCGGAAGAGCTCGAAAAAGAGGGCAAAACCACAGTCTTTGTCTCCTGCAGTGGCCGGGTCGCCGGGCTGTTCGGCCTGATCGACGACCTCCGGGACGAAGCGCTCGAGATGATCGCTTCTCTCAGGGCCTCAGGGCTGCGCCTCATGATGCTGTCCGGTGACAACGAGGGGGTTGCACGGTATATAGCAGCTAAATGTGGCATAACAGAGGTTCAGGCAGGCCTGAGCCCGATCGGGAAGGCCGATGCCATCAGGGCGCTGAAAGCGAACGGCGAAACGGTCATGATGGCCGGAGACGGCATCAACGACGCCCCTGCACTAACCGAAGCCGACACCGGAATAACCCTCGGCACAGCGACAGGCATCGCGCTGGAGAGCGCCGGAGTAGCTATACTCAACGACGACCTGAGACTTATCGGCACGCTTTTCGGCCACTCACGGAAAAGCTTCTCCATCATCCGCCAGAACCTTGCCTGGGCCTTCGGCTACAACATGGTGGCAATCCCTCTGGCGGTCACCGGCATTCTGCACCCGATCGTTTCGGCGCTGCTCATGGCCTCGAGTTCGCTGGTGGTTGTCGGCAACTCGCTCCGTCTGCGAAAATACTGATACCACTCTATGGAAAGCACCTTCTACCTGATCGGCATCGGCTTCGTCTTCGGCCTGGCAGCCTGGTTCCTGTTCCAGTGGGCAGTAAGAAGCGGCCAGTTCGACGACCCCGAAGCCCCAAAATACCGGATGCTCGACGACGACGACGAAAATCCGCCCGGAAAATCGCCGAAACCATGAACGCAGAAGCTTTCGCAATGCTCATGGCCGGACTTGCAGGGGGATTCGGCCACTGCATCGGCATGTGTGGACCGATCGTCGCCTCCTACTCCCTTGGTAATGAAAGGCATGGCATGCTCCACCATCTGGTCTACAACCTCGGAAGAGTCGTGACCTACACGTTCCTGGGGGCGATGGTCGGCCTGACGGGATCCTTCATCGGAATCGCTTCGTCCATCGGTACCGTCCAGAAGGTCGTCATGGCCCTTGCCGGTATCTTCATCGTGCTGATGGGTATGGCTACGGCCGACTGGATCCCGTCCGGGCGTGCCAGGGGACTCTGCACTACGGTAATGCCTGCGATCCGCAAAGTCATGTCGCTCTTCAACGAGCCCCGGTCGATCGGCACCTGGTTCCCCATGGGCATCGTACTCGGGTTCCTGCCATGCGGCCTGACCTACACGGCCCTGCTGGCCTCGGCACGCGCCGCCATGGAGTCACACGACCATTTCGAGGGAATGGTCCAGGGAGGCTTCATGATGCTTCTGTTCGGGCTGGGCACGACTCCGGCTCTCCTGTTGGTCGGGAAACTGGCCGGACACATCGGAGAAAAAAGCCGTGCCAGGTTCTACCGGCTGGCAAGCCTCATCATGATCGGCACAGGCATCTGGTTCGTTGCAGGAGCGTTCAGGCTCTGAAAAAACCCTTCCCGGAAGGCTCGTGAGACTGAGTCCTTTCGGGAAATTTTTTAGTATTATTTCCTATTATTACAACAGTTCGCCGCATTACCATCCACAGGTCCCGAAGGGACTGACAAACCCAGAACATGAATCTTGACAGGAACCTCATCAGGCTTCTCAAAGAGGAGAAACAGCCGTTCATCCTGTCGGGCCTCTTCGGCTCGCTCGGGGCTCTGTTGCTCATCTGTCAGGCATGGGTTTTATGCGGCATCATCGAACAGGTCTTCAAGACACCGGGAAACATCAACGGAATTTTGCCTCTTGCAGAGCTCTTCGTGCTCTTCAGCTTCCTCAGGATGCTCATGAACTGGTCGGGAAACCAGGCTGCCAAACGAGGCACGCTCCAGATCAGGAAAAAATTATCCCGTAGCCTGGCCGGCGCAGTCGCCGATCTGGGCCCTGCCTTCGCACGTTCCGAACAGAGCGGCCGGCTCGTGACCACCCTGCTCAAGGGAGTCGAATCGGTAGACGCCTATTTCAGCCAGTACATCCCGCAACTCTTCCTTGCACTGGTGACACCGTTGATGATCCTGGCCGCAGTCTTCCCTTCGGACTGGATCGCAGGCACCATTATGGTCGTTACCGCACCATTCATTCCTTTCTTCATGATCGTTATAGGCAAATCTGCAAGTGCCGCGACCGAAAAGCAGTGGACGACCATGAGCAGGATGAGCGGCTACTTCCTCGACATGCTGGAAGGCCTTACGACATTGAAACTCTTCGCCCAGGCAAAGGCTCGCCGGAACGGCATCGAAGATGCGAGCGATACATTCCGTCGCTCGACCATGAAGGTGCTCAAAATCGCCTTTCTCTCATCCCTGACACTTGAACTGGTCGGCACCATCGGTATCGCCCTGACTGCGGTCAGCATAGGCCTCCGCCTCTCCTCAGGCACCATGCCTTTCCGTCCTGCCGTGTTCATCCTCCTGCTGATACCGGACTTCTACCTGACCCTGCGGCAACTCGGCACGAAGTTCCATGCAGGAATGGAGGGGGGAGCTGCGTCTAAGGAGATCCACGCGATACTCGACAGGGCATACGGCCAGACAAAAATTCCGGGAAGCCTCGACCTGACGGCAGAAGCGGCCGCCACGGAGCCGATCGTCATCGAGAACCTGAGCTACACCTTTCCAGACAGTCCCATACCGGCGCTTGACGGCGTCGGCTGTACGCTCCGGCCGGGGACGGTAACGGCACTGACAGGACCCAGCGGTGCAGGGAAAAGCACCTTCATGAACCTGCTTCTCAGGTTTATCGCACCGGACTCCGGCTCACTGTCGCTCGGCACCGTTTCGATCGACAAGTACGAACAGGAGGCCTGGTACCGCAACATCGCATGGGTGCCCCAGCACCCGTTCCTGTTCAATGCCACCATCAGGGAAAACCTCCTGATGGCAAAACCCGGCGCCAACGCTGAACAGATCGATGCCGCTCTTCGACAGGCGGGACTTCTCGAAATGGTGAAGTCGCTGCCCGAAGGACTCGATACCATGATCGGCGAACAGGGCGCACGCCTGAGCGGCGGAGAGGCCCAGCGCCTTTCCCTTGCCCGAGCATTTTTGAAGGATGCCCCGATCCTGCTTCTCGACGAACCGACATCCCATACCGACCCGATCCTCGAAACACGTCTGCGCTCCGCCATGGCCGAGCTTATGCGGGGACGGACCGTAGTAATGATCGCCCATCGACTGGAGAGCATCAGGAGCGCCGACAGTATCGTCGTGCTCGATCGTGGAAGGATCATCCAGTCCGGCACCCATGAGGAGCTCTCCGTAGTCGACGGATTCTACCGTCGCGCGGTAATCTCATCGATGGAGGCAGCATGAAGACCTTTCTCAGGCTTGTCGGCCTGACAAGACCGTTCGCCTGGTGGATGCTGCTGGCAGCACTCATCGGCTTCGCCACCATCGGCAGCGGCATCGGCCTGCTGATGACCTCCGCCTGGCTGATAACGAGGGCCGCACTGCTGCCCCCTGCCTCGGCGCTTCAGTTCGGCATCATCGGGGTTCGCGTCTTCGGCGCTTCCCGGGGGGTGCTGCGCTACGCCGAACGGCTCCTGTCACACGACACCACCTTCAAGATCCTGACCAGGCTGCGCCTCTGGTTCTATGATGCTGTCGAGCCCCTTGCCCCTGCACGCCTGGCCTCGTTCAGAAGCGCAGATCTGCTCAAGCGTATCACCGACGACATCCAGAGCCTCGAAAACATCTATTCCAGGGTACTCGCCCCGCCAATCACGGCAATGCTTGTGACTGCCCTGATGTGGGGTGTCGTCGGTGTATGGTCGACCAGCGCCGCTTCAGGGTTGCTCGCGTGCCAGCTTCTGGCCGGCATCGGAGTGCCGCTCATCACCGTTCGTGCCGCAAGAGGAACCGCCAAAGGGATCATGGCATTACAGGCTGAACAGCAGATCCTGGCTGTCGACATGGTGCAGGGTCTCGGTGAGCTGCATGTTTTCGGCATGCTCGGCACCCACCTCGAGCGCTTGCAGGCAGCTGAGGAGAAAAAACTCGACCTTCAGAAAAAGTCAGCCTTTTTCGAAGGACTGCACGAATCGCTCAGCGGGCTGGCAATGAATGCGGCCGTCATCTGGATCCTATGGTCGATGCTGCCCATGGTCAGGGTCGGCACCGTCAGCAGCATCACCCTGACCGCAGTCATTTTCGGGGTGATTGCCTCGTTCGAGGCATTCCTTCCGCTGACCGGTTCGATGCAGCACCTTGAGGCCGACATCCGGGCCGGCGACCGCCTGTTCGAAATCATCGATGCCGTGCCCGAGGTGAAAACACCCGAACGTCCCGAACCGCTGCCCGTTCAGCACGACATCGAGGTAAACGATCTTTGCTTCACCTACCCCGGAAGCATGCGTCCGGCGATCGACAACGTCTCGTTCACCATACCACAGGGCGGCAAAACGGCTATCGTCGGCCCGAGCGGAGCGGGTAAATCGACCATAACATCCCTGCTGGTGCGTTTCTGGAACCCTTCGAAAGGCAGCATCTCGGTAGGCGGCAGGAATATCGTTTCACTCGATCCGGAAGGACTTCGCCGCAGGATCGCGGTCGTATCGCAACGCACCTACCTTTTCGGGCAGAGCATCCGTGAAAACCTGCTGCTTGCGGCCCCGGATGCTGACGACGAAACGCTGAAAGCCGCCCTGTCGGCGGCCGGACTTTCAAGCCTGCATGAGCGACTCGACGACTGGGCGGGACAGCACGGCATGAATCTCAGCGGCGGCGAACGGCAGCGTCTCGCCATCGCCCGCATGATCCTTCAGGATGCCCCGGTGATCGTGCTCGATGAAGCCACGGCCAACCTCGACGCCGTCACCGAACAGGCGATCCTCGACACCCTCGACAGGATATCCGCCGGCAAGACGCTGCTGGCCATCACCCACAGGCTGCAACGCATGGAAAGGTTCGACCGCATCGTCGTGCTCAACGAAGGGAAAATAGTCGAAGAGGGCCGCCATGACGAGTTGCTCAGACTCAACGGGTTCTACGCCGGCATGTGGAATCTCCAGCATGAGACCGCGATTTGATGCCTGCTGCTGTCATTTCGCCGTCAATCGTTTCAGGGCCTCCTTAGCGTCAGCATTTCCCTGTCCTGCGGCCTTGCGGTACCACTTCAGCGCCTCGGAATCTCTTTTCGGAACCCCTTTGCCTGCTGCATACATATTGCCGAGCTGATTCTGGGCTTTTGCAAGCCCATGCTCTGCAGCCTTACGGCACCAGTTCGCTGCCTCGACGTCGCTCTGCGGCACCCCCCAACCGAACGCATAAAGCCCCCCAAGCTGATACTCTGCCTGGGGAAAGCCCTGCTCAGCTGATTTTCGCATCCATTGAGCTCCCTCCGCATAACTCTGCGGGACCCCCTTGCCAAGGGAATACATATATGCAATCTGATACTGCGCTCCTGGATGCCCTTGCGATGCGGCCTTTCGAAACCAGCTCAGCGCCTCGGAATCACTTTGCGCCATACCCTCTCCAAACAGGCACCTGTTGCCGAGTTGACACTGGGATTCGGCAAATCCCCGTTCAGCAGCCATGCGAAACCATTTTATGGCTTCAACGTCACTCTTCGGGACACCTTTCCCTTCATGGTATAAAAGGCCGAGAGTATTCTGTGCTACCAAGCCTCCCTGATCGGCAGCTTTGCGAATCCACTTCAAGGCTTCGGGATAGTTTTGCAACTCAACGGGACCCATCAGATAGAGCGAACCCAGATTGTTCTGAGCCGCCGCATTTCCTTGTTCAGCAGCTTTTTTCAACCACTTCAAGGATTCAGGGTAATTCCGGTACACCCCTTCACCAAAAAAATAGAACGCGCCAAGATTGCTCTGGGCCGATGCATACCCCTGATTGGCAGACTTCAAAAGCCACTTCAGCCCTTCCGGGTAATTCCTTGGAACATCTTCACCGGTAACATAAATAAAGCCAAGGCTATTCTGGGCAACCGGATCGCCCCTTTCTGCGGCTTGTTTTAATTGTTCAATCTGTTGAGGAGTTTCAGCCCATGATGTCGTGAAATACAACAACAGGCTGAAAACGATTACGAGGGCCTTTTTCAGCATAATGCATCTGGTTAATTCAGGGGTATATGGAGAGGAGTCATGTACAACCAGTTTCCCTTCAAAATGGAAGCACCCAGGAGCACATTGCGCCCGGACATCTCCCTTATTTGCAGAGATTCGATACGGTTCAGTTACCGGGTTGGTTACCGCCCTCGCAGAGACGAACAGCAAGGGGAGGCAGGCATGCGATGCATATCGGAATATTATTCAGCATCTTGTTGATTAACGAATTGATTGCCCGATCATGGTTTATGCAGTTTATCCTGTTCTTCCCGGGCTTGCGGCTGCGCCTGGTCAGCGGCTTTACGGATCCACTTTTCAGCATCGGGATCGCTCTTTGGGCTCCCTTTGCCCGATGAGTACATCATCCCGAGCATAGTCTGGCCGATTGAATCGCCCTGCCCGGCAGATTTCCTGAACCACTTCGCAGCCTCAGTGTCGCTCTGTGCCACCCCCCTGCCAAACAGATACATGCCCCCGAGATTGTTCTGCGCCCTTGCGTTGCCCTGCCCCGCAGCCAACATATAGAGCCTCACCGCCTCGACTTCGTCAGGCTCCACACCTTTGCCGTTCTTGTACATGACACCAAGCTGGTTCTGCGCATCTGCAAACCCCTGGTCGGCAGCCTTGCGATACCATTTCACAGCCTCGGTATAATTCTCAGCCACTCCCTTGCCGTGTTCATACATGGATCCAAGTTGACATTGCGATTCTGCGACTCCCTGGTCGGCGGCCTTGCGATACCATTTCGCCGCTTCGACATCGCTCTGCGCCACACCCCTGCCGGATCGGCACATATTTCCGAGATTGTGCTGCGCTTTAGCATCGCCCTGTTCGGCAGCCCTGCGATACCATTTCACCGCTTCGGCATCATTGCGCAAATCACCCTGTCCGGACTCATACATGACGCCGATATTGAAACTTGCCAAGGGAAAACCCTGTTCTGCTGATTTACGAAACCATGCCATCGCCTCGGCATTGTTCCTTGCCACACCCCTGCCGTATTGGTATAAATTGCCAAGCTGGCACTGCGCTTCCGCATTACCCTGGTCAGCAGCCTTTCGGTACCATTTCGCAGCCTCGGCATCGCTTTTGGCCACACCCTTGCCGTACAGGTACATGGTGCCGAGATTATGTTGCGCCTCTGCATGGCCTTGTTCGGCTGCCTTTCGGAACCATTTTGCTCCCTCGGCATCGCTTTTCGAAACTCCTTTTCCGGACACATACATGACACCGAGCGCGAACTGTGCCGCGGCATTTCCAGGTTCTGCAGATTTTCTGAACCATACAACCGCATCTGCGTCACTCTTTACAACCCCTTTGCCGGACAGATAAAGGTTGCCAAGAAAGTATGGCGACCACGGATGACCCTTTTCTGAAGCCATGCGATAAAGACGGGCCGCCTCGATGTAATCCCGGGTGACGCCTTTACCGTTTTCGTACATCGCGCCGAGGTTGTTCAACGCATTCACCTCGCCCTGTCCGACAGCCTTGCGATACCACGTTACAGCCTCTGCATAACTCCTGGCCACCCCCTGACCATTTTCATACATGAGGCCAAGATTACATTGCGCCCAAGGATGACCCTGTTCAGCGGCTTTACGGTACCATTTCACCGCTTCATGATAGTCCAGGGCAACTCCTTCACCGTTATGGTAACAGACACCCAGATTGTACTGAGCTGCCGCATCCCCCTTGCCTGCCGCCTGTTTCCAGGTTTCGACCTTTTCAGATGTCACCTCGATAGCTGCGGCCCTTAACGACACAAACAGCAGCACCGGACAAACGATGAGCAGAATTTTTTTCAACATGAGCTTGTGTGGAAGATGAACTGAATGTTGGGGAAGAATCCTGAAATAGGTCTTTAACGATCGTTCAGTCTTTCTGTAATCGTTTCAACGCGTCCTGTGCCGCCTTGTTTCCCTGTCCTGCGGCCAGACGGTACCATTGCAAAGCATCTGCATCACTCTGCGTGACAACTTTGCCATGTTCGTACATTGATCCGATAAGAAATTGCGCCGTCACATCCCCCTGTTCTGCAGCCTTTCGGAACCATTTCGCGGCTTCGGCGGCGTTTTGTGTTATGCCTATGCCCTTGTCGTACATCACTCCTATCGCGAACTGTGCCTGTACGACCCCCAGCTCTGCAGCCTTCCGGAACAATTTCGCCGCCTCGGTATCGTTCTGGGGCACTCCCAGGCCATTCATATACATACGGGCGAGATTATATGATGCCCATGCATTTCCCTGCTCGTCAGCGATGCTGTACCACTTCACCGCCTCGGTATAATTTTGTCTGACACCGTCTCCCTTTTCATACATCACACCGAGGTTGTACTGCGATTTCGTCTCTCCCTGGGCGGCTGCCCTGATGTACCAACTCAAGGCTTCAGGATAACTCTGGGTTATTCCTTTGCCATTTTGATACATCAAGGCAAGATGGAATTGTCCCTTTGCATTCCCTTGCCCAGATGCCTTGATGTACCACTTCACCGCCTCGGCATAGTTTTGCCTTACTCCTTTACCTTTGTCGTATATCAACCCGAGTTCGACCTGGGCCTCAGCATCTCCGCTGTCGGCCAGAATCTGCAACTCTTTTATCTTATCAGGAGTTGCAGCGTTCAGCGCCCCAAACGTCATCATTGAGCAGAAAACCAGTAAGAGTATCGTTTTCAGCATGAGTCTCTTTCGGAGTTGCAGCTCGTGATTGAGAATGGTTTCTGCAGATATCGACACATCAGGGTTTCATATTAGATGTAATGCCACAACACGCCTACAAACTCCGGATCAATCGTTCCTCAATCATTCCCTCTCTTTTCTACCAAAGCACATAGCCGGAATTCCTTAAGACTCAAGATCAGCTCGCAAGTTTCACCCCGACACGCCGATCCTGTAACAGCTTTGATGTATGTGAGAATATATGCAATTGAAAAGCGATACACGTTCGACCCTTCAACCTATGATCGCCTCATCAGATCGTCTCATGATATATACCGGACATTACTGAAATAATGTAATTTATCGTTATTGGGGTGTATAAAAAATATATATGCGCAATCGTTTCAAGGCTCTCTGAGCATGCTCATTGCCTTGGTCGGCAGCTTTTCGATACCAATTCGCCGCCTGGTTCTCATCCTTTGGGACCCCTTTGCCGCGTTCATACATCGCACCGAGATTGAATTGGGCGATTTCATCACCCTGATCAGCGGCTTTGCGGAACCATTTCGCTGCTTCAGCTTCATTTTCAGGCACGCCGTTACCTTTGACAAACATATAACCGAGGTTGTTCTGTGCATGGGCATCTCCCTGCAGTGCAGCCTTGACTAACCAGTTAACAGCTTCAGCGTCGCTTTTCGGTACGCCTTTGCCCCTTTTATACATCTGGGCCAGATTGAACTGCGCCATTGATTTTCCCTGTTCCGCAGCCTTCCGGTACCAGACCACAGCGTCATCGTAGCTTTGTGATACTCCCTGTCCCTCGTAATACATGTGACCAAGAGCAACCTGCGCCAAGGCATCCCCCTGTTCTGCTGCCTTCCGGAACCACTTCGCAGCCTCAGCGTAATTCTGGGAAACACCGTATCCTTTTGCATACAAAGCGCCGAGCATGCACTGCGCTTTCGGATATCCCTGTTCGGCAGAAAGTTGCAGCCACGTTTTCGCCTCCACGCTGTTCCAGAGCTGAACACCATTGCCCGAATAATTTTTGAGCCTGAGTGCTAACTGCGCTCTCGCATCTCCGTTCCCTGCCGCCTTGCCATACCATTTCAAGGCATCAGTATCACTTTGGGGGACGCCTCTGCCGAGTTGATACAACGCGCCAAGATAGGTCTGGGCCCTTGCGACCCCCTGATCCGCTGCTTTACGAAACCACCTGGCAGCTTCAACGTCGTCCTGCGCCACTCCGAAACCATGTAAATACATGTAGCCGATTTCGCATTGCGCCGCAGCCTGGCCCTGTCCGGCGGCCTTGCTATACAACTTCAGGGATCCAGGAGGATACTCCCTGACTTCCCGCCCCTTTTCAGACGTTAAAATCAACTCAACCTGATTTTCAGGAATCCCCTGCCTGACCGCTACATCCAATGCATCGATCTGGTCGGAAATCCCGGCGTTTGCCGGAACGCTCAACGGCAGGGAGCAAAAGAGGGAAAACAAGAATTTTTTCAGCATTGGCATCATCAGGGGTTGAGCCACGGTTGAAGGGAATTGCAGGAAGAAATGATTCCTGTTCGACGGTCACGGAGGAACAGATCATCGGATAGCGCCAGACAGGAATGGCTGCGCCACCGGATCGATCGACAGACGCCATTCTTCCTGAAAGCCGCCCAACGTTCGAAGGAGCCTCCTGACCATATCTTTATGGAAACAATGATCGCTGCGCCGGTTTAGGGGAACCTGTTGCAACATGCCTGCAGATGTTATTACAATAAATGCATATCAGACAATACACCTGAATATACTACATGCATTACATTCTTTATACATCGCAAACGGTAAAACGAATGATCGCCTCATCTGGCAGGCGTGACCTGTCTGGTACGGATTACCCTGAGGGTGTCGAATCCTTTCGAGCGGGCTTCGGTGAGCAGACGTTCGACAAGAGCCCTGTCCATGACCGGCGTTCTCGACAGAATCCAGAGATAAGATAAATTGTGTCCGGAAACCATCGCCCAGGAGTAGTTTTCGCGGTCGAGGTCAAACACGGTGTAGCCTCCGTAGAAGGGACCGAAAAATGAGACTTCGAGCGCTCCGATCTTCGGGTCCCCGGCGAACTTCGCCTTGCCTTCAACAGATTTCCACTGCTTCTTGATCGGATCGTACCCCTTGTTGAACACGCGGACCTTACCGTCTTGCCTGAGTGAGTAGTCGGCCGTTACCTGCTCGGTGCCTCGCTCGAAAGAGTTGTCTGTCCTGACGATTTCGTACCAGGTGCCGAGGTAGCGGTTGAGATCGAACCTGTCAACAGCGACTATGCCTTCCGGAGCGCCGGTGCATCCGGCCAGCGCCAGCAAAGCCAAAACGATCATAAACCTCTTCATTATCGCCTCCTTTTGTTCTTCCTTTACAATCTGTAGTCAAGATTTTGAGAGATTCTGCTCAATGTTGATGGGGAACATTGCGACACAGTTCGCCGGGGGATTCGATTTCGACCGTCGAGTGAAAAAAGCCGTGCCGATTGACGATGCTGCGGATCGAATCCTTGATGCAGCTGTACTCATCGAGCTCCAGGTGGCGATCGACTTCGAGATGCGCAGTAAAGACGTTATGCTCCCCATCGAGGGTCCATATGTGCGCCTGATGCACCGCCTGCACATGATCGAGCTGCTCGATCTCCATGACGACCGTATCGAGGCTGACATTGTCCGGCACGGCCTGAAGGAAAATCGGCAGCATCGTTTTCAGGTTTTTCACGACGTTCGACATGATGTAGAGCGTTATAAGCACGGCGAGGATCGGATCGAGCACAGGAATATCGACAAACAACAGCACGACCGAAACCACGAGTACGGCCATCCATCCGAGCACGTCTTCGAGGAGATGCAACGCGACGACCTTTGTGTTCATGCCTTTTTCGCGAGATAAACGCTGCATTGCGAAGCCGTTGACGGCTACACCGGCGATTGCGAGCACAACCATGCCCCGGGCGTTCGGATGGCTGGGGGAGAGGATCCTGGGAATCGCCTGGGAAAGGATGAAGATCGAACTGATCAGGAGCAGTACTGTGCTGACAAGGGCGCCAAAAGTCGAGAACCTTCTGTATCCGTAAGAGTATCGGGCGTTGCCTTTTTCCCCGGACAGCCGTTCGAAATACCAGGCCTGACCGAGAGCGAAGCAGTCGCCCAGATCATGCGCGGCATCGGCCAGGATAGCCGTGCTGTTGGTCAGGAATCCGCCGACGATTTCGACGACGGTAAACCCAAGATTCAGGAAAAATGCGGTACGAATGCTCCCTGCAGCGTGATGGTGCGCGTGACCGTGATGATCTTGATCGCTCATAAGCGGCCGGACTCATATTGAATTATTCTGGCTTCTCTTTCCATAAACAGCGAAGACGACACCGGCAATTCCCGGCGGCTTCGTCTGGTTCAGTCGAATATGACCGTTTTCCGCCCGTTTACGAGAATACGGTGCTCGCTGTGCAGGCGCAGGGCACGCACCAGCACGAGCCGTTCCAGGTCGCGCCCCTTGCGCACGAGATCGTCGAGAGTGTCCTTGTGGGAGATCCGGATGATGTCCTGCTCGATGATCGGCCCTTCGTCCAGCTCGTCAGTGACATAATGGCTCGTGGCACCGATGATCTTCACCCCACGCTGATAAGCCTGGCGATAGGGATTCCCTCCGATAAACGCAGGAAGGAACGAATGGTGGATGTTGATGATCCTGCCTGGATAGCGTTCAGTGAACTGCGACGAGAGCACCTGCATGTAGCGTGCGAGAACGAT
>DATMYL010000008.1:0-63007 GCA_035560975.1 Chlorobaculum sp.
GCGTTCCTGATTTTTCTTTTGAGACAACCTCCTACGAACGACAATAAACGGATAAGCCCCATAATAAGCGAAAATACGAATATCGGTTATGAATCCCGTTCCCGGGTCGGGAGCGAGGGCTCAAAAGGCAGCTTTTATGCCCTTTCGAGCAGGACAAGCAGATGGTCTTGAATTTCGGGACATTCTTAATGGCGCCAAAGAAATGAAATAAGCACTGTTGAGGTTATTAATCCAGTGCAGTTCAACGCGATCCCGAGTCATCATGAAAAACGATTCAATCTCCTTTTTTCTTCAACTCCCTGTTGCTGCCCCGGCAGGCAGTTTCGTGAGTGACCCCTCCGGAGCAACGATATGATGCCTGTCGCACAAAGCAGTTCCGTGCTGCAGGTAGAGCATGTGTCGAAGATCTACAGGATGGGCGAGGTTCCGGTCAAGGCCCTTGATAACGTAAGCCTCGATTTTTACAGCGGAGAGCTGGTCGTGCTCCTCGGCGCTTCCGGAAGCGGAAAATCGACGTTGCTGAACATCATCGGCGGCCTGGACGTGCCGTCCGAAGGGAAGCTGACTTTCCGGGGAAAAGAACTGACTGTCGCTTCCGAGGCTGAGCTGACTGCCTTTCGTCGCCGTTCCATCGGGTTCGTTTTTCAGTTCTACAACCTGATTTCAAGCCTGACCGCACTTGAAAACGTCCAGCTGGTCACCGAAATCGCCGAGGCCCCGATGCCTGCTGAAGAGGCGCTGAGGCTGGTCGGACTCGGTGACCGCATGAACCATTTTCCGGCGCAGCTCTCGGGCGGCGAGCAGCAACGGGTCGCCATCGCCCGCGCTGTAGCCAAACGCCCTGAACTGCTCCTGTGCGACGAGCCGACCGGCGCGCTCGATTACGTGACCGGCAAGCTGGTGCTCGAAGTGATCGAAAGGGTTAACCGCGAGCTCGGTACGACGACCCTGGTGATTACCCACAACGTATCGATCGCCGGAATGGCCGATCGGGTCATTACCCTTCGAAGCGGGGTGATCGCCGAAGACCGGCACAATGTCACGAAGATATCGCCTTCAGAATTGTCATGGTGATTTCCAGATGAAACCACTTGTCCGAAAACTCTTTCGGGACCTTCTGCACCTCAAGGGTCAGATGTTTGCCGTCTCGGCGGTGGTTGCCTGCGGCATTGCTGTATTTGTATCGATGACCAGCGTGAAGTTCTCTCTCGAGGCCTCCAGGACGAACTATTACGGAAAGTACCGGTTCGGAGATGTGTTCATGCAGCTCAAACGGGCGCCGGAGTTTCTTGGTGAGGCTGTCAGGCGAATCCCGGGCGTGGCATCCGTGAGCACGCGGATAGTGACAGACGTCACCATCGATGTGCCGGGGCTGGACGAACCGGCCACGGCTCGCCTTATCTCCATCCCGGAGCGGGGTGAACCTCTGCTGAATGGCTTGTTCATCGCCTCAGGCCGTACGATCGAACCCTCTGCGAGCGGGGAGATAGTGGCCAGCAAACCGTTTCTCGGAGCCAACGGCCTCAAGCCCGGAGCCCTGATCGGGGCGGTTATCAACGGACGTTGGAAGGAGCTCAGGGTCGTGGGCTCCGGCCTGTCGCCGGAGTATATCTACGAAGTGCAGCCGGGGGCGTTTTTCCCCGACAAGCGCCGGTTCGGCGTTTTCTGGATGAGTCGCAAGTCGCTCGAATCTGCCCTCGATATGAGCGGCGCGTTCAACGACCTGTCGCTGACGCTCTCCCACGGGGCTTCGGAAAAGGACGTGATCATGAGGCTCGACCAGATGTTCGCGCGATACGGATCGCTCGGAGCCTACGGTCGTAGCGAGCAGCTTTCGGACCGTTTCATTTCGGATGAGATCAAGCAGCTCGGTACGCAGATCACGGTTCTTCCTGCCATATTCCTGCTCGTCGCGGTCTTCCTTCTCAATATCGTACTCCAGCGGCTGGTGAGCACGCAGCGCGACCAGATCGCCGTACTGAAAGCCATGGGGTATTCGAACACGGAGATCGGCCTGCACTATCTCGGCTTCGCCATGGTGCCGACGGCTGTCGGAGCCGTGTCGGGCACCGTGATCGGGGCCCTGCTCGGCGCCAACCTGGTCAGGATTTACGGTGAGTTTTACAATTTTGCCGAACTGGTCTACGTGTTTCGTGCCGAAAACGCTGTCATGGCAGTGTTCCTGAGCGTGTTCGCAGCGCTGGTCGGTGCGCTTGCGGCCGTTCGCCACGCAGTGCTCCTGCCGCCGGCCGAAGCGATGAGGCCCGAGGCGCCGCCTGTCTATCGCCCGGGATTGCTCGATCGGGGCGAATTCGGCAGGCGTTTCTCTGTGCCGGTGAGGATCATCGTGCGCAACATCGAGCGCCGACCATGGAAATCGGCTGTATCGGTGACGATGATCTCCCTTTCGGTGGCCATTCTCATCGCCGGGCGATACACTTACGACGCTGTCGACCGGATGAGCGCGGTGGAGTTCGGCGAAAAACACAGGGAGGATGTGACGGTCATCTTCAACACGCAAATGCCCCCCTCCACGGCTTACGCCATCGCCTCTCTCGATGGGGTGCTCGAACACGAGTACTACCGTGAAGAGCCCGCACGGCTGGTTTTCGGGCACCGGATGAGGCGCCAGTCGATCCGCGGCCTCCAGTCGACGGATGGGCTCCAACGGCTCGTCGACAAGGACAGACGCAGTCACCCTCTTCCCGCGTCGGGAATTCTTTTGACTTCGACTCTTGCCGATCTGCTCGGGGTGAAACCCGGAGACCGGTTGCACGTCGAACTGCTGCAGGGTGCGCGGCGTTCGGCCGATGTGCCTGTGGCCGGCACCATCGATGAGATCCTCGGCCTGTCCGCCTACATGCGCCTCGATGAACTGAACCGGCTGGCCGGCGACGGAGGAGCCCTGAACGCGGCCAGCCTGAGGATCGACAAGCGCAGGGAGGATGCGCTGTACCGCAGCTTCAAGCACATGCCGGGCGTCTCCGGCATCATGATGCTCAAGGCGCTGCGCCAGAGTTTCGACGAACTGATCGCCGAAAGCATGACCACTTCAACCCTCATCCTGACAACGTTCGCCTGTATCCTGGCCTTCGCCGTCGTGTACAACGGCGCCCGTATTTCGCTCTCCGAACGGGCGAGGGAGCTGTCGAGCCTTAGGGTGCTCGGATTGACGAAAGGCGAAATCGCCTTCATTCTTCTCGGTGAACAGGCGATTTTCTGTGCCGCGGCCGTACCGCTGGGCTTCCTCATCGGCATCGGGCTTTCTGCGCTTTTATCCGTGGCGCTCAGCTCCGAACTTTACCGGCTACCGCTGGCGTTCAGCTCCACCAACTTTCTTTTCGCGCTCGGTGTGTTGATCACCGTGGCCGTACTCTCCGGCTTTGCCGTCAGGCAGAAGCTGATCACGCTTGATCTGATCGCTGTACTGAAAACAAGGGAATGACATGAAACCTCCATCAAGGACGCAAATCATATCCGGGGCAGGCGTATTGCTGGCCCTGCTTCTTCTCCTGCTCGTTCTGCGTCCGGCACCGTTGCCGGTCGATGCGGGCAAGGTCAGCCGGGGGCCATTGCAGGTGACGCTCGAGGACGAAGGGATTTCCAGGGTAGTCGATCGCTTTACGGTGGCCGCCCCGGTCTCGGGCAGGTTCATGAGAACCGGCCTCGAAGAGGGTGATCTGGTCAAGAAGGGTAGGGCAGTCGGAGCGATCCTTCCACCAGCACTCAACTCCCGGGAGTTCACCGAAGGGGCGGCACTCGCGGCTTCGGCCCGTGCGAGTTTCAGGGAAGCGGATGCGAGGGGACGCCAGGTTTCGGTCAACCTTGCCCAGGCCCAACTGCGCAAGAGCCGCTACGAAAATCTTTATCGCGAAGGGGCGGTTTCCAGGGAGAGCTGGGAACAGGCGCGAAACGAAGCGGAGGTGCTCGAAAAGGAGCGGCTGGCGTCGGCCTCGGCCGTCCAGGCAGCGTCGCATCAGTTCGAGGCTGCGCAATCGCGGATCGATGGAGGCGTGTCGGGCAAACCGTTTGTCGTGAACTCGCCGGCGGACGGCAGGGTGCTCAGGATACACGAGAAGAGCGAGAAGGTCGTTCCTGCCGGCACGCCGCTATTCGATGTAGGCGATCCCGGTTCTATCGAGATCGTCATCGACGTGCTCTCCTCCGATGCCGTGAAGGTCACTGCGGGCCAGCGGGTGCTGATCGATGAGTGGGGAGGGCCGAGTACGCTGCATGCGACGGTCAAAAGGAAGGAGCCTGCAGCTTTTACCAAGGTTTCGGCACTTGGAATCGAAGAAAAACGGGTGAATATCATTGCTCTTCTCGACAGCCCTGAGCCGCGTCTCGGAGACAACTTCCGGGTGCAGGCGACTATCGTGCTTCAGGAGGCGGACCGTGTGCTCAGGGTCCCGGTGAGCAGCCTGTTCAGAGGGAGTGAGGGCTGGAGGGTCTTCGTGATCGATGGCGGACGGGCAAGGGAGCGCAAGGTGACGACGGGACTTCGCGGTGTCTATGATGCCGAGGTGACCGGCGGTCTCAAAGAAGGGGAGAAGGTCGTGCTTCATCCGGTCAACGAACTGAAGGATGGAATGCGGGTTTCGGTGCAGCAGAAATGACTGAAGTCTGCGACTCGTTTGAATGGTGACGGCCAGGTGCATCCTTGTCCATAGATTCGCGATCCCTTGCCGTGATTCAGGGACCGTTTTCATGTTCGGTTCCTGAATCACTACCGGATATTCCCTGAAGTCCTCAAAGCAAATCGCTTCCCCTTTCTCAAAAAACTCTACGATCACGGGGCAGACGACAACGCCGAAAATCCTGGGCGATTGGCGCCGTCGATGCTTGCATGATGAAGGGAAAGGTCTCCGGGGGACTCCTGCAACATACCCGCCACAAGACAGCTGCTTAACGTCGGTGTCGTTACTGAGATCAATAGTTCAAGCCGGTGAGCCGTCGCGTGACGGTATCGGTTTGATGACGGTTTCCAGTTTTAAAAAAAATCATTCTTGTTGGATGTCGTGCCGGGGATCGATCCTCTCGTAAGGCATCCCATGCCCGATGATAAATTTAAGTGTTTTTTAAGCTGGGCTTTACAATCCTTTAAGCAAAGTGCTGGTAAATTGCGGCCATAAACGGATGATTGCCCAGGTAACCGGCGGAGCGGTCGCGGAAACCTGGATCAATGTGTCCGCCAATGGCTTTTGTTCTTGTAACAGTTGATTGGTTATAAGCGGATGAACAATTATATCAAAGGAGCACATCATGAAATGTCCCGAATGCAAAACCGACCTCTTGATTTCTGAGCGTCAGGGTATTGAAATTGACTATTGTCCCACATGCAGAGGCGTCTGGCTTGACAGGGGAGAACTTGATAAAATCATCGAGCGGTCTGCGATCGAGTCCCGCCCGGTAAACCACGCTCGGGAGTATTACAAAGAGGAGTCCCATCACGGCCATCACGACGATGATCACGATTACTACATCGACCCGAAAACCGGTAGAAGAAAGAGAAAAGGCGGTCCATTAGGATTCCTCGGCGAGTTGTTCGATTGAGCAAGCACACCGGGAATACCACATTCATGACCGCCGCAAAGCAAAACTTCAATTTCCAGAAAATTGTCGCCGGTACGGGAGTTCTCCTCTTTATCGTCAAACTGGGAGCATGGTATCTGACCAACTCCGTGGCCATTCTGACCGATGCCCTTGAGAGCACCGTCAATGTCACCAGCGCATTTATAGGCTTGTACAGCCTGTATGTTTCCGCCAAGCCTAAAGACGTCCATCATCCCTATGGGCATGGAAAAGTCGAGTTTATTTCAGCTGCGATTGAAGGTACATTGATCTCGCTGGCCGGTTTGCTGATTATATATGAGGCTGTCAAAAACTTCATGGAGCCCCAGCCAATCGGAAAGCTCGATTATGGCATCATCCTGATAAGTATAACTGCAATAATCAATTATCTGGTCGGTACGCTTGCAGTTAAACAAGGGAAAAACAATAATTCCCTTGCCCTGATTGCCAGCGGAAAACATTTGCAGTCAGACACCTATTCAACGATCGGTATAATAGTTGGCCTGATCCTCCTTTTCATAACCAGAATGGCCTGGCTTGACAGTGCTGTCGCCCTGGTTTTCGCTTTTCTCATCGTTTATACCGGCTTCAGGATTATCCGTGATTCGCTCAGAGGCATCATGGATGAAGCGGATGAAGCTTTGCTGGCTGAAATGGTCGGCCTGCTGGAAGCAAATCGAAGCGAAAACTGGATCGATCTTCATAACATGCGCATCATCAAGTATGGCAGCACCCTCCATCTCGACTGCCATCTGACGGTTCCATGGTATCTCAACGTTCATGAAGCTCATCGGGAGATTGACAACCTGAACAAGGTGGTCAACGAGAAGTTCGGGCAGAGTATCGAATTGTTCGTGCATACCGACGGATGTCTCGATTATTCATGTGGCATCTGTCAGAAACAGGCATGCCCCATGCGTCAGAAACCCTTTAAACTCAAAGTGGATTGGACCGTAAAAAATATTTCAGATAATCAGAAACATAAGTCGGATTGATCGTCAGGAGATGATGCCAGCTATACCAAAAATGATCCTGCCGCTTAATTTGTCCAACGATTCAAAATCGAGGTAACCAGTGAATACTATTTTCCGCCCTGTCTCCGGAATGCTTGTCGCTGTTATGCTTATAAGTGTTTCGGCTTGTGATAACGCTACTGAAAACTCAAAAAACATTCTGCTGAGTACCGGTTCGAAAGTCGGTAAAGAAGCTGTTCAGGGGTCCATTGCGGAATTTTCAAAGGCAATTCATAATGACCCTGAATCAGCCAAGGCTTATGCCGGTCGTGGAACTGTGAAGTTTGCCATCGGAGACAAGCCTGGCGCCATTCTGGACTTCACGAAAGCCATAGAGCTTGATCCCGGATCCGCAGGATCCTTCACTGGTCGCGGCACAGCTAAATTCAGCTCGGGGGATATCCCAGGAGCGGTTGGTGACTTTGCGAATGCCGCAATGGTGATGGTAACAGCCATGTTCAGCAAAACCGAAGAAAAATCGGCACCTTGACGGGTGGCGATTCAATATTATTTGCTGGCAAGAGCCTGTAATATCGATATTATGACCTTTTCAAGGAGCTCCAATGGGGTCAATCGGCATCAAATGCGAAGATTCCTGCCGATTGGGGAGGGCTGATAAATAAAGATGTATGGGGTTCTGCAGTGATTAATAAAGGGAGCAGTAAGGTAAACGAGTTGTTGACTACGACCAAAAAGCAGGGATCCGTATCTGTCGTCCCTGTGCTCATTATCGTAGGCGCCGGCGCATCCGGCATGATTGCGGCAGTATCAGCGCGACGGACGGCGCGGAGTCTCGGTATCGCCGACGACCGGTTCAGCATCGTGCTGCTGGAGCGCAATAACAGGCCGGGAGCCAAGATCGCTATATCGGGAGGCGGCCACTGCAACCTCACTCACGACGGTCCTGTAGATCGGCTCCTGGAGAAGGGATTCCTCAGGAAGAACGAGCAGCGTTTCGTACGTCACGCAATCCACCGGTTCACGAACGCCGAACTGCTTACCCTGATCGGGCGTTACGGGGTAGAGACCATTGCAAGGGAAGACGGCAGGGTGTTTCCAGCGTCAGGCCGGGCCGGGGATGTGCTGGCCGTGATGAAGCGAATGGTTGAAGATGCTTCTGCCGGGATCGTGACCGGCGTGAGGGTCGACGGGCTCGAGATTTCAGCTCAGGGGTTCACTGTTCGGGCCGGTTCGGCATGTTATAATGCTGATTCTGTGATTCTGGCTGCAGGCGGAGCTTCGTGGGGGTCGTCCGGAACGACCGGTGACGGAATCCGGCTTGCGGCATCAGCAGGTCATCACATTGTTCCGACGCTGCCGGCGCTCGCACCGATATTTTTTAACGTTCCCCCAAAACAGGAACTCGTAGGGGTTTCACTTCGCGGTATCGGGCTTGTCGTCGAATCGGCGGGCGCATCCGATTCGAGGAAGGGAGACGTGCTTATCAGCCACAGGGGCGTATCCGGTCCTGCCTGCCTCTCTCTGTCCAGATCTGTCGCCGGTTTGCTCGCTTCAGGTTCCGATCCGGTCAGGATGATGGCCGACCTTTTTCCAGGCCATGACGAAGGGGCCCTTTCGTCATTCATACTCGACCATGCCGCACGACATGGCACGCAGCTGGTGCGAACATTTCTGCAGCGATGCCCTCTTGCCCCCGAGCGCCTCACGACGACGGCAGCGCCATCTTCAGCATCCTTGACGACCATTCCGAACGCTTTTGCTGCCGAAATCATGCGACTTGCCGGTATCGATCCCGAGCAGGTGCTGAGCGGCCTCACCAGGTTGCAGCGCCGGACTCTGGTATCCGTCTTGAAGAGGCTGCCTCTCGGAACAGTGCGCAAGGTTCCCCTCGACAAGGCAGAAGTCTCTGCCGGCGGCATATCGCTGGCAGAGATCGATCCTAAAAGCATGGAATCGAGGCTCCATTCCCGCCTGTACTGCTGCGGTGAAATGCTCGACTATGCAGGTGAGGTTGGCGGGTTCAACCTCCAGGCGGCATTTTCCACCGGCTGGGTTGCCGGTATCAATGCCGCAAGGAGTCTGTTTGACGCCAGGGGGCCTCAGACCGCACAGGAATAGGCCGAATCGTCGGTTTTTCTGTCGTACGGGCTGATCTTGATCTTGCACTGCTCCATATTGAACGATTCCTGATGATCTTCGAATATGATCCTTCCTTTGCTGAAGCGCACCTTCATCGGAACGATCACCTTGCGTTCGGTTCCGCACGGGTTGTCTTTGAGTCTCGGTGCGAACCGGTGCTCGTTTCCTGACTGGTCGATCACCAGAATCTCCTCAGAAGTGGTCTTGAGGGCCATGACCGTGCCTTCTGGGCTGAACTCGAGCGAATTCAGGTCTCCGTGAATACCCTGTGGATCATTGTCGTAAGCGGTAATGGTTCCGGCCGGGGTCTCCACACGGACTACTCCAGCTGGTTCCAGCGATCTGATCCTTCCGTCTTCATAGAATGCGATGCCGGTGCGAACCCTGATCTGTCCGGCAGGCGTCGAAAGCGTCAGGAACTCGCCCGGCCAGAGCGTGACGCTCCTTAAAGCTCCGCTTTCATGGAACTGCAACGCGATGAATTTCGAGCAGAGGTTCCCGAGAGGGGATTCTATCGTGACCGCCTCAGCGAGCTCGAACTCGTTTTTCGCAGTCCAGTAACCGGTGAGCTTTCCGTCGAGCGGAAAGACGCGTTTGAGGCTTCCTGATTCGTGGAATGTGACCAGTTCAGCGGGTATCCCGCCGACAGGCGTTCGGATGAGCGTCTGCGACTGCAGTGCGATCGACTTGATCGCTCCGTTCTTGTAGAAATAAAGCGGTTTGACAGGCCTCCTTCCCATGTCTTCAGCCTCATACTGAGGGATAAGGTCGCCGTAAGGCGTACTGAGGATGTTCTCACGGCTGACGAGGCACCCATCGGTTTTGCCGTTCGAGTAGAGCGTCCTGAATTCTATTCCTTCGAGATCTCCGTATGCGGTGGTGAAAGTGGTCATGATTTGTCCTGTTTTGTGGCGTAGCGAAAACGTTATGTTTCCAAATATAACTGCAACAATCATGCCATGATGTGGTTTTTGTTGCTATATCATATTGTGATAATGAATTAGGTGTTTGGTGCGAGTACTGCTGCAGAGGGTCGGATAATACGTATTGGTAGGATGTGGTGTAGAAAATACATTTTCGAATGAAAGCGGAGGTCGCCTGAATCGGGAGTGTCTTACTTTTTATTCCTGGAGCGGGATGCTTTTTCGAAGATCTCCTGTTCTATGCCTGAGGAGACGGAGAGGCTTCGCATAAGGTCGAGCAGGTTCTGCTCAATGTTCAGGTTAAGATTGACCAGTCGTCCTTTCTGAAAGTCCGGATTGCGTCCGCTGATCTGCAGGGCGATATGGGATGCTCCGTCAGGTGACATGGTGATGGATGAAACCAGTTCCGAATAGAAGAAGTTGTCCAGTGCTTCATAGGTGATCTTCATGCCGGGGTTTGCTACGGCACGCTCTTCCGGAGTGGAGGAGTAGTTGATCCGCCCTGATTGCTCGGAATCCATGCCTCCGTCAGGGATACTGAAAGAGGAGCCATCCATGACTATCGGTATCCGGCCATGCAGGTTACCAGTCGCATGGATTTTGTCCACGCCCTGGAGGTCCAGGAGCTTCTGCAGGGGAATACCATTGAGTATCAGGACGGTTTCTGCATGTCCTGATTTCATGTCGTAATCGATATGTCCGATGTCGAGCGAGCCGTTCAACAGTCCGGCTGAGAAGTCCGAGAGCGAAATTGACGAAGGGTTGGTACGGTTCTCCAGCATACCGATCGTGCCTTTCGGATTCGTAAGCACCAGTTCTCCGCCGCCTGCCTTGCGGCTCAGGCTGCTAAGGGTGAAGCCGATGCGGGTCTTGCCGCCTGAATCGCGATCCACCAGAATCGATGGTTCGCTGAAGCTCCATGAGACCTGTTCCGTTACCGATCGGAAGGGGGCATCAGATTGCTGTTTGGCTACAGGCACCGACTGGTGGATCGTACCGCCGCCTTTCGAGCTGAGGCGCGCTTTGCTTATCGTGATACCCTTTCGATCGATCGATACAGGGATCGTGCCACTGATCGAGCCTGTCAACGATGCTCTGAAATTGTCGTGGAGCCGGATACGGTCAAGGATCGGCAGGTCTGTCAATCTCACGTTGAAGGAGCTTTTGCCTGCGACCGGTCCTGAAACCGGAGTTATGGTGACCGACCCGCCGAACACCCTGGATGAAAAATCCTTGAGGGCAACGGTTGAGGCTTGCCTGCTGCCGCCACCGGTGAGCGTAACTAAGGCTTTCAGGTTGCTGATCATCGCCGGTCCCCCCTTGGTTTGTCCCGCATCGAAAGAGATCATCGGTTTCCCGTCGCTTTTCCGGAAAATCAGGCGGGTGCCCGTTTCGGCGCTGATGTTGCCGTTATTGACACTGATGGTCGAATCAAGGTATTCGACGGGCAGGGAGCCTCGCAGGTTGCCGGTGAATTCCGGGTTTGAATTTTGCTTTCCTGTCAGTTCAGACAGCCGGTCAAGCGGCATGGTATCAATGTTGAGCGTAAAGCTGGTCCGTCGGTTTTTCAGGCAGTATTCGATGACGGGAGTTGCTGCTTTGATGCCGAACAGCGCTACTGAGCAGTCGGTGAAGATCAGTGCACAGGGTTTCTCAGGATCTCTTGCCATGCCGAAGGTGGCTTCGAATTCTTTGAGAGGTGTTATTCTGCCTGCCGAAAGGAGCGATTCTGCCCTGAATCTCGAGGGTTGCTGAATCCAGTTTTCTTTATTCGTGAGCTGTGCCTTGTAGGAGACCCCTTCAAGTCGGAGAGTTCCTGTATGGACCACAGCATCCTCGATGGCGTAATCGATGGAAACAGGTCTTAAATCGGGGACAGGTCCTGATTTAAGACCTATTTCCATTAGTGCTATCAGCAACGGTTTGCGGTCTCTGACGAGGAAGCCTGCCGGTTCCTGCAGAATGGACAGTGAATCGGCGACGAGTTCAACTGCTGCAATGCCGGATCCTGAACGTCCCGGGCTCTTCCATGAGACCGAGCCGTTGTATATCGCAACCCGGTAGGTCGATGCGATACCGGTGCAGGTGTCTGGTTTTGTAGTCAGGACAGCATCGAGCCTCCCGAATTTCATTCCTCCAGGACCCGGACGACCAGGATTGTGCAGGTTCAGTTTTATGTCTTGACCGGCAGCACGCTCAAGTAGCGACTGTGCATACCAGGGGAAAGCCAGCCATGCTCCAGCAGCAGCCATACAGATCGACAGGAGCAGGAACCCCAGGATGCGAAGCGTCCATTTCACGGTATCATAAGGTTTTACGACGGATCCGCGTTACTGTTTCTTCATCCACTTGCCCTGCATCTGTATCCAGGTTCCGGAGGGAAGGCGCAGGTAGATTTTTTCAAACATCATCCGGCCTACAGCGTCCAAAGTTATCTTGTTCTGGGCGGCGACGTTCGCGTATTCGGCCTTTCGCTGAGCGTTGATAGTGCCGACAAGCTCCTGACCTTCCGAGCCTGCTCCGGGAGGCACGGCAAGGTAGCCGTTATCCATTTCGCCGACGTTTCCTTTGGCTCTTGCGCTCTCCAGGTCGATCGCATAGGCCGGGACGGTAATTGACGAAGCAATCAGTGCGACGACGGCAACGCTCTTGCCGATCATTTTTGAAAATCTGGTCATCATGTTTTGTTTCCTCCGTGTCAGAATAGACCTTTTTTGGTTTCCATCAGAGAGTCGAGATCTTTGTCGACCTTGATCCTGATTTCATGATCGATTTTTATGTTCATGTTGATCGTGATCGGCTTGTCGGGAGCCTCGATCTTGACGGTGGGGCTGCAGCCGTTTATAAGAAGGCCTGTCAGCACTACGGCTGCAGGCAGGGCGACCCCAACCGCCCTTCGCTTGTATCGGTTATCGCTGTTCATTGCTGTTTCTGGATAGAGCGTTGGTTCAGGTAGTTCAAGCTGATATTGAGGGTGACATTGCCCGTGTCGAGTTCAAAACTGGACTCCGAAAACGAAGGGGGCCCCATTCTGACTTTCGGGTTGTTCGATGTGCCGAACCCCTCCTTCGGAACGCCGATGAAGGTTTTGTCCATTTTGCCGTTGCTGTTTTCGTCGTGAAGCACACTGACGGCATAGGTGCCGTATGGCACGTGTTCAAACTTTACCAGGCAATGCTCTCCGGCCTGAATAATCCTGCCTTCGAGGGCCCGTTCGGTCTTGTCGGGGAACCCGTCTTTAACCCTGAACAACGCCACGCCGACCTTTCCTTCTGAATTTCGTAGATTGCTGATGCTGACTGATATGCATCCGTCACTGCAGTTTTCACCATTGGCGGCCGTCGTGCCGGAGAGGAGCGAAAGCAAGGTGGCAGCTGTAATCGTTTTTCTCATTCTTGTTTTTTGATGTGTAGAGTGCCGTTCGGAAATGTTGACGGCAGTGATCAAGTAAATATATCAATGAAGCAGGTTTTTCCTCTTTCTGGCTGTCCTGATTTTGACGGACGGGTGAAGCGGTTCGTCTTGCACCGATGGCGCATTGTTATGTAAATTGCGTCTTGTATAAAGCGCCTTGTCAACCACAATCACTCAGGGGAGCAGTTATGTCTTCTGCACTTTCAGCGCTTCAACTTGCCACTGATGCCGTCGAGGACGCCCGTAAACGACTCGAACGGGCTAAAGCCGATGTTGATGATGATTACGAGATCCGCCAGGCCCTGAAGCATCTCGATGATGCCACCAGTTATATCAGGAAAGCGACTTCCGAACTCAGGCAGCAGCAGGGTTGATTCCTGCTGCCCTCCAAAATCCATCTTCATGAACTTTCGCATGAAAACCAGCCTTTATTCCATGCCCCTGTATTACTAAACCCCAATTCTGCAGTACGCCATGACTCCTTCCAATAAGGTATTCAGACGCACAAGGTTTGCTCTCCTGTTTTCTCTTGCCTCCATGCCGATGATAAGTCCTTCGGCAGTTCGGGCCGATTACAGCAAGGTCCCGCCTGCCTATTTCCCGAATCTTGTTGAGAAAGCCTCGACGCCTGAAGGGTTTGTTCAGCCCGGCCTCAGACTCGAAAAAGTTGCCATAGGCGATCTGAACGGTGACACTATCCCCGATTTGGCAATGGTCCTCAAAATGGATAACACTGCCAACGTGCTCAAGGATCCTGACGATGCTGAACGCGAACCGCTCGACACCAATCCCCGCATGGTCGCTGTAGCTTTAGCCGGCAAGGGCGGCCAGGGTTATACCCTCTATACGGTGAACATGAACCTGATTCCCCGGGTAGAGGAGCCAAATATGAACGATCCGTTCGTGGATCTGAAGATCGATCGTGGTGCGATGCGTGTTTTGCTCGATCAGTCGTCGAACGCCGGTAGCTGGAGCTCTTCCAACATTACATTTGTTTTCAGGAAAAGTCCCCAGGAGATGTCGCTTATCGGCTACGATCGCACGGACGTTAACCGGTCAAGCGGAGAACTCACTGAGACGAGCGTCAACTTTGTCACCGGCAAGCAGCAGATATCGACGGGATCCGTCTCGAGTGACAAGAAAAGCACAAAGCTGACCCAATTGCCGAAGCGTCCGCTTCAGTCCATGGGTATGATTGGTGATGGCTTTTCCTTCGATCCGCTTAATCCCTGAGACTTTTTTGCAGAACGGTCAAGGAAACCCCTTCCAACGGACAGGGGTTTCTTATTTTATGAATAGAGCTTCATTCCAACGACATGGCAGGATCGACCCCTTTGCTGGTTGACCAGTAACCGGCGACGGCCACAATGACTAAATCCGATATGAGGAACAATGCAGGAGACACTTTTTAATTTTCAGGCTGAAGTCCTGGAAAAGAGCAGAACCATTCCCGTTCTTGTCGATTTCTGGGCATCATGGTGCGGGCCGTGCCGGACGCTCACTCCGGTGCTCGAAAGACTTGCTGAACGCAATGCAGGCAAATGGACGCTCGTCAAGATAAGCACCGAGGAGTATCCCGAGATCGCGACGCAGTTCGGCATCAAGAGCATACCGCACGTCAAGCTTTTCTCGAACGGTTCCGTGATCGACGAGTTCACCGGCGCCCTATCAGAATACCAGGTAGAGCAATGGCTCAGCAAAGTCCTTCCTAGCCCATATGCCGCTGATATTGATCGGGCGGCTGCCGAGATTGCTTCCGGAAACGAATCAGCAGCTGCAGCTATTCTGGAAGAGGTACTGCTTAAGGAGCCAGATAACAGCCAGGCCAAAGCCATAATGGTCAGGTTGATCCTTTTTTCCCGTCCTGCGGAGGCCATCAGGATTGCCGAATCGCTCGAGGGAGATCCGGAATTTTTCAACCTCAGCGAAGTGGTAAGGACCCTTGCTGATCTTCTCATCAGCTCTGAAGCAGGATTACCGCCTGACGGGTCGAGGGAGGCTTATCTGGGGGCCATCGCGAGACTCAGGAACGGAGACCTGGATGGAGCACTCGAAGGCTTCATAGGTGTATTGCGCGAAAACCGCTTTTATGACAATGACGGCCCCAGGCGAGCCTGCATAGCCATTTTCAGATTTCTCGGTGAAGAGCACGAAATTACCATGAAGCACCGGCGTTCGTTCGACCGGGCGTTCTGAACCAACGCAATCTATCAACAGATAAACTTGCCATGGCTGAAAAAAGCGACATTGTCATCGGCGTGGACCTCGATGGGGTTTGCGCGGACTTCTATGGCCGAATGCGCCAGATTGCCGCAGAATGGTTCGAAAGACCTATCGACGAGCTGCCGGCTGAAGTCTCATACGGCTTGTCAGAGTGGGGGATTGCCGACAAGAACCATTATGACAGCCTTCACCGTTTCGCCGTAACGCAGAGGGAGTTATTCAGCAGTATGGAGATGGTGCCCGGGGCAAGGAAATACCTGCGTTTGTTGTCTGATGAAGGGTACCGGATCCGGATCATTACCCACCGTCTTTTCATTCACTACTTTCACGCTACGGCAGTACAGCAGACGGTCAATTGGCTCGACAGTCACGGAATTCCTTATTGGGATCTCTGTTTCATGAAGGAGAAGTCGCAGGTCGGGGCTGATATCTACATCGAAGACACTCCTGCTAATGTAGAGCAGTTGCGGAACAAGGAACTTTATACTATTTGTTTCGGCAATAGCACCAATCGGCATATAGCGGAACCAAGGGCGAATTCCTGGCAGGAGGTTTATGATCTTGTCAGTGCCTGGGCAGGAAACAGCGACTGATCCCCCAGAAAGCCCTCACGTACGGGCAAGCCCATACATTGGCTGAATACTGGGAAAAACGGTCGGTAACCCTGGGGTTTTGACGCTTAAACTTCGGACATCCTTCCTTGTTGGCAGAGTTTGGCTGGATATAATGTTGCGGCAAACGCTTTTAAAAACTCATTAATGGTGAACGGTTTTGAAATAAAGCCGATGTCATCACCATTAACCCCATTGTTTCCGATTACTTCGGAACTGTAACCGGACATGAAGAGGACTTTCACGTTTGGGTTGCTTGCCATCAGCAACTGACTCAGTTGAATTCCATTCATATTCGGCAATAAGATATCGGATATCAGCATGTCGATTCGACCTTTATGCTTATCGGCAATATTGATCGCCTCTTCAGCATTATCGGCTGCAAGCACGGTGTAACCATCTTCTTCTAAAATGGTTCTGATAATCTCGAGAATGCATGACTCATCTTCCACAACCAGGATTGTTCCGTTGTCAGGACGATCGGTCTGAACAACGATGTGGCTATCGTTTTCATCTTCGGTGGCGTGGTGCCGGGGTAAAAAGATGTGAAATGCAGTACCTTTTCCAGGCTCTGTCTGGCAGTCGATGTAGCCATCATTTTGCTTGACTATCCCATAGACCATGGATAGGCCCAGGCCGGTACCTTTTCCGACTCCTTTGGTAGTAAAAAAGGGTTCAAAAATATGAGGAAGCAATTGCTTTTCCATACCACTTCCTGTATCAGAGACAGAAATCCTGACATAATCACCAGAAGTCCGGCATGGGTGACCTGTCTCGCAATCTGATTTTATGATATGAATCGCGTCAGTCGAGATAGAGATTGTTCCTGCATCAGTAATGGCGTCACGTGAGTTGATACACAGATTTGTGATAATCTGTACAAGTTGAGAAGGATCGATTTTGACAAACGCGCCCCTGGCTTCAAGATTCCATTGGAGTTGAACTTTTTCTGTGATCACCGTCATGAACATTTGACGAAAATCATTCAGTGCTTCATCCAGTTCGATAATTTTCGACTGTACCATCTGTTTCCTGGAAAACCCGAGAAGCTGTCGAACTATACCAGCGGAGCGTTCCGCAGATTTTATGATAGATTCGATGCGTCCAAAAGACGAATGGCTCACATCATATTGTCTGAGAAGAAGTTCTGCCTGTCCAATAATAGAAGCAAGAACATTGTTGAAATCATGAGCGATGCCTCCTGCAAGCTGTCCAAGCAACTCCATTTTTTGAGCCTGCTGCAACTGTGACTGCAATTGCTCCCGCTCTATCTCGGCCTGTTTCCTTGCGGTGATATCACTGGTAACAATCAATAAACGAATAGCTTTGCCGCTATCATCACGCCTGACTTCTCCAAGATCCCAAAGCCATCGAATCTCTCCGTCTTTTCTGCGGATACGGTACTCTATATTCCATTCATTCAGTCCCGTTTTCGTTTCACCCAATACGTTTTCTATTATAGCGCGATCTTCCAGGACGATATGATCAAAAAGGAACTTTAACCCCCAGTCAGCAACAGGCTCTTCATAACCAAAAAGACGATCATACTCCAGGGTGTGAAATACGGAGTAATTCTGCAGATCAACAATCCAGCCTCCAAGATTACATTTATCAAAGGTGTACTCCCAAAGTAACCGGGTATTTTGATTGTCTTTCTCCGTGTGTCTTATATGGGTGACATCCTGAAGATGAACAAACAGCCTGATGACAGCTCCGTTACAGGAATCGACAAGACTGACGTTATACATCGTGTGTTTTGTATCCTGCACATCTTCAAAGGCGACTCCATTTCCTGTGCGAACTACCTCTTCAGCCATCGATCTCAAGTGAAGCGCAAGTTCATGCATATCCGAAGTTGCCAGAAGCTCATAGACATTGGCCCCCGGACATTCATGGCTTTTTTTGCCATATGTTGCAGCAAAGGAGCTATTAACGTCAAGGATTGTACCTGTCGGATCCATTATACATATTGGATCCGGAGCAAGGTTTACATAGTCGAAAAGCGGTTTTTTTTGAGGGCTGGCGTCTGATGGCAGCTGCTTCTCGTTTTCCGGCATGGAGGGAATCATTTATATGTAACCAGTATTGACCGGTCACCATCAGAGATAAAACATCCTCTCCTTATCTGGAAATATTATGAACGATGAATGGTGACAATGAAACTTAAGTCATTAGATAGTGTTCTGCAATATATGGCAGGAAAGGAAACCGGATCAAAACTGTCTGACGCAAACCTTTAAATCCCTTTCGGGCCAGAAAAAAATCTTGTTGAAATGGTGCCTGCAGAAGGTTCTGCAGGGTGGGCATCGTTCAACGATCAAAGAGGAACTGCAAGTTCCAGGTACTGCTGATCATCAAGCCTGAATGGCGTGTGACCTATGGATTTGAAGGCCATGCTTCCATAGGTATTGCGCTTATGGATAGATGAATTTCAGCCGTCACATCTGTTTCGCAGCGAATGAATGGGCGACTGCGCCGGAAAGTCAATGGGGGGCATTCATGATTTTATCCGTTTGCAGAACGTAATTATCCTCACCAAACAGCTCAAGTCATACTCAAAGATTCATTGAGCGTTAGACTTGACGTGGTTTTTGATCTGACTCAACATTTTTGGAATAAAACGACTGCTGGCAGCGCACGGTCTTTGGTCGATCAGGTGCCCAGGGTCATGTCGATGGAGTAAGTATACTGATCCAAAAGATACGCCGTCCAACATTTTACAGTTCCTCAGAAAAGGGCTCTTCACTATCCGTTTCGGCAACAATGCAGGGAGATCAGGGCGTCGGGATCTGACTCATGGAAGGAGGCGTATAATCTGTCCAGGGCTTTACAATCATAAAATTGCATAAAAAAAAGCAGCACGACGTACCCCTATACGTCATGCTGCGCATGTAAACTTCGTAATCAACGGGCGTCGAATACGGTCTACTTGTGAAGAATATACATCAGAAAAGTCTCAGATCAAGCGTTTGAAGTAAAGATTCTTACGTAGAATCCCAACCTTGAATTTATATGACGAATAAGAGAAGTGTTATTGGTGGTGCAAAGTGATTTCTTTGCTGTATTGGCAAGCGTAATGTGCCGGAGATCTGGCGTTTCTGCTTTATTGACGGGTTGTTGTGAAAGGGGATATGGAGTCTGAACGCCGGCGCATTTTTTTTGTCATGGACAGGCTTTCTAATCCCTTTTTAAGTTCGACTTTTCAATGACGGTTAAAGCCGTCCGGAGGGTGCCATCGATTCAGCACGTTTTTTCATTGCATCGAGTACCATCGGCAAATCCTGCCTCTGTACGTTTCGGACAAAATATGAGGGCGCAAAAAAATCGGGTTTGATTTTCGCTCTGAAGGTCAGCATCGATCCCTTTCCGTTCAAGCAATCGTCGATCACCCATTCTCCCTGATAAACTTTGAAATCGCCTTCGAGCTGCTGAAAAGCGAGTCGTTTTGAGTATTCGCCATTGATCTTCAGCTTTATGTAGACCGTTTTCCTGAAAAACAGGATTCCGGTCTTTCCTGTTTCAAACATGACCTGTTCGTTTCCATTGTCTGAAATCAGGCCGCTGTCGATGATTTTAGGGACAAAATATTTCTGGTTCTCGTAATCGGTTATGGCTGCCCATACGTCGTTTCGAGGTGCGTCGATATAGATTTTACCCCTCACGCCGGTAACGCCGTCCTTGAGGTCCGATGTCGCGACAATGATTTCGCCGTTCAACAGTTTAGTCAACTCCTCAGCCGAGCTGTCAGCACTGGTTTCAGAAAGGCAGAATGCCGAAACAGGGCTGAAAATCAGGACCCAGATAACCATTGCAGCAAACGCGACAATCTTTTTGACCGAGCGTCTCGAAATGGCACCCCATGTCCGGTTGGTTCCGTCCTTATCGCATTGAGAAATGAGGGCAGCAGGGTTCCCTGGCTGGTGGAATAGTTCGCTTGTCATCGAAATCTTCGTTTATGCTGGCGTAGTTTTCGTGAGCATCCGTGTCCGGATTGATCTTTTGCCAATGGTAACGTAAAGGATAATGCCCACTGGAAGAACAGATGGAAATCAGTGGAAGAAGAGATCCGTCTTCATCAGGGCAACTTGAAAAGGGGAAACCTTGTCAACCAAGTGGTTTATAATCAGGGCATTTGAAGAAACATGCCCGGCAACGAGGTTTAACTGAAATATATGACAATGTTCTATAACCTGAAAGTCGAAGGACGGAATTGTGCGTAATCAAGAATAGTTCCGGTTCAGGCTTTATCCGGGAGGTTGTCAGCAGTTGGTGCGGATGAGAGTGCCTTTTGAACGGTGCTCAGGAATGTTTTGATCTCAAACGGTTTCCTGATGAATTCGACGCCATCTTGTGAATTTTTGTTTTTTTCAATTTCCGCAGGGGCATATCCGGTCATGAAGAGGATCTTGATGACCGGATTGATCTTCTGCAACTGTTTACTCAACTTCACGCTGTTCAGATCGGGGAACACGGCGCCTGTCACCAGGAGGTCTATCTGTCCCTTGAGTTTTCCGGCAGTACGAATCGCCTCCTCTGCTGTCGTTGCCGATAATACCGAGTATCCATCCTCTTCGAGGACTTTCCTGATAAGTTTCAGTAAATCGGGTTCATTCTCGACAACCAGTATGTTTTTTCCCCGGCCTCCTGATGCTTTGCGCTTTTCATTCAACACCGATTTCGCTTCGTTTTCGATGTGCCGAAGCAGGAAGACATTGAATGTTGTGCCTTGGCCGGGTTTGGTAAGGACCTCTATGAAGCCGCTATTCTGCTTTACGATTCCGTAGACCGTCGACAGGCCAAGTCCGGTGCCTTTTCCAACCTCCTTGGTAGTGAAGAAAGGTTCAAAAATGTGGGGAAGCACCGTTTTCTCGATTCCACAGCCGTTGTCGATGACTGAAAGCATGACATAGTCTTCCGGCGTCCGGCAGGGATGGCCTGCATCGCAATCGGCCTCGTCGACAAGGATTACGGATGTTTCAATGGATACTGTACCTGATCCGGCGATCGAATCACGTGCGTTGACGCACAGGTTCGTAACGATCTGGTCAAGCTGGGATGGGTCGATTCGAATCAGGGCATGGCTGCCTTCAGGACGCCATGCGAAGTCGATTTGTTCTCCAATCAACCGCTTGAGCATGGGGTAAAGGGTTCCGACAGCATTGTCCAGTTCCAGGATCTTCGGAACCATCGTCTGTTTTCGGGCAAAAGCAAGCAACTGATGGATAAGATGTGCAGCGCGGTTGGCTGAGTTGTGGATTTGCTGAAGGCTGTCAACGAATGGGCTGGAGTCGTCAACATCATCGAGAACCAGCTCGGTATGTCCAAGAATCGCTGTGAGCACATTGTTGATGTCGTGGGCAATGCCTCCCGCAAGTTGCCCTATCAGCTCCATTTTCTGTGACTGGTGGAGTTGCGATTGCAGTTTTTCGCGCTCCTGCTCCTCTCGTTTTCGTTCGGTTATGTCCTGTACGATGCCGAACTGATCCCGCAGGTTGCCTGCCTTATCATGCATGAATCCGCTGGCGACCCAGATCCATCGGATTTCGCCGTCCGTGCGCCGGATACGGCATTCGAAGCTCCAATCGGACTTGTTTGCTTTTGCCTCCTGATGAAGCCGGTGTACCTGCTCCCGTTCCTCCTGGACGACGTGATCGAGAAACATTTCATAGGTCCAGACCGGAAGGAGGGTTTCGTAACCGAATATCCGATCGTGTTCCAGCGTGCGTTTAGTCGTATGGTCCAGCAGATCCAGATCCCACCAGCCGATGCCGCTTTTCTCAAGGGCGAAGATGAGTTGGGCCCGGCTTTTTCCCAGTTCGTCTTCCGTCTGTCGGCGTTCCGTGATGTCGATGATGGTGCCGATATAACGAACCACCTGGCCGTCATCGTTCCGGACAGGCATACCTCGAGACATCAGCCAGTGGATTGAACCGTCAGCGTGGGTAACGCGATATTCGATGTTTATCTCACGCTCGAGCTTATTGGCTGCAGAAATGGCCATGAAGACTTTATCGCGGTCTTCCGGATGAATGGAACCTATCCAGAGTTCAAGGGTGGGGGGCGAACTTTCGCGTTTCAGTCCGTAGAGTTCCCAAAGTTCATCCGACCAGACGTTTTTTCCGCTTTTCAGATCCCATTCCCATACGCCGGCACGGGCCGCAGTCAATGCCTGGTTCAGGCGCAACCTGTTTTCCTTGAGCTCACTTTCGACACGCTTGAGTTCGGTTATGTCGATGCCGATGACCAGAACGAAAGGCTCTCCGTCGATCATGATTCGCCGGCCATGGGCCATTCGCCACTCACACCCTTTTTTCCCTGGATGAATCACTCTCGTTTCAGTTGTCACTTCGACACCGCTGTTAAGAACCGTCAAAAACTTTCTCCTGATGTCGGGAAGGTCGTCCGGGTGAACGGTGGCGAACGAATCGGCGCCTTTCATCCTGTCTTCAGGTTGGCCGAATATGACGTCACGAGCGAAATTGTTCCAGCCGACCAGGCGTCCATTGGCGTCTATTATGAACACTGAACCGGGAATGGCTTCGAGAAGCGCCTTGTAGAATGAGCGAGGTAAATCCTTCGCATCGGGAAGGATACCGTCCAGAGTAATATGGTGTTTGTTATCGAGAAACTTTTCAGTGCCCATGCCTGCGGTACATATCGTTCTGGATTGGATGATACGAGTAACCAAATACTACATATTATTTCCGATTTACCGTAATACTACTGCCTGCAAATAATTGAGCATGAAATAGTACAAGGTAGTCTTTCCTCGTCCGGATCATGGTCTGAAGCGTGATCCAGACGAGGAGTTCTTAACGCAGATAAAAAGTTATCTCAGTAGCTCGTAACGTAGAAACAGGCGAACTTCAGGTAGTTGGTTTCAGGCATTGAGAGCAGCACCGGGTGGTCCGGCGGTTGCGAGTTTCGGCAGATGAGGCGGAGGTGCTTGCCGGCCTGCATCGCACCGAGGTGGACGGCTGCGAGGAAATCTTCCTCGGATACGTGGTGTGAGCAGGAGGCTGTTGCCAGGAACCCTTCATCCCTGACGAGCTGCAGGCCTAGCCGATTGAGCTTGGCGTATGCCTTCAGCGCGGTAGGAACGGTCTTGCGGCTTTTTGTGAAGCTTGGCGGGTCCAGGATGACCAGGTCGAAGGTTCTGTTTTCCTGCTTTAGCCCGGCAAGCGCCTCAAAGGCGTCGGAAGCGACGATGGTGAAGTTTTCGAGACCGTTCATCCGTGCGTTCTGCTCGGCCCGTTGCAGGGCTTCCTGCGAAATGTCGATCATTGTGGTAGATCGAGCGCCGGCATGCATGGCGTTGAGTGCGAAGCCCCCGTCGTTGGTGTAGACGTCGAGGACGTCTGCGCCTTTGGAGAATTTCCTGACGATGCGCCGGTTTTCACGCTGATCAAGGAAGAATCCTGTTTTCTGCCCTTCAAGAATGTTGATCCTGTATCTGACGCCGTCGTCCTCGATGACCTGATGCGCCTCGTCCGGGCCGCCAAGGATCATCTCTTTGTAGAGCGGCAGTCCTTCGAGCTCCCGTAGCGGGGATTCGTTTCTAAGCACGATGGCTTTCGGGTCGAAGAGCTCGGTGAGCACTTCGGCGATGAGTGGAAGGTGCCGGTCCATTCCTGCCGAGAATGATTGCAGGACGATAGCCCGGTCGAACCTGTCGACGATCAGTCCCGGAAGGCCGTCGGACTCGCCGTGCACAAGCCGCCATGCGTTGGTTTCCGTAGCGGGGTAGACCTTTTCGCGAAGCTTGAGGGCTTCGAGGATTTTCCTTTTGAAAAATTCCCTGTCTGGCTGCTCTTCGTTCCTCGTCAGGAGCCGGAATGCGATCAGGGACTGGGGGTTGAAGAAGCCGGTGCCGAGAAGGCGCCCGTCGCTGGTGAAGAGCTGGACGGTCTCGCCGGCGGCGATATCACGAGGTACCTCCTTGAGTTCGTTGCTGAATACCCACAGGTGGCCGCTCAGCAGCCTCCGGTGCTCTTTTGGTTTGAGGTACAGTGCGTGCATGAATCAAAAACTCCCGGTTTCATGTTTGATTGAGGGCGGATTTGATGTAAAATAACATTTCGGAGCTATCAACCCCATCCAGGCTGCATATTCTGCAATATAAGCCGTTGTTCACACTATCGATGTGTGGAGCCTGGGCGATGAACATGTCAAGGAGACGCTGATGAAGAGTGGAGTGAGGGGATTGTGTTTTATAATGATGCTTGCCTTTACCGGTTGCGCACAGGTCGAGACCGTCACGAGGGTGACCGCTCCCCCAAGGGAGCAGGTGTCGCTGACGCAGGAACTGAAAAGCCTCTACCGCGAGGTTGCGGTCGGCGCAGGTAAGATCGATGCGCTCGACGGTTATGCAGATCTTTACCTGAAGACGCCTAAACGCGATGCAAAGGCGTTCTGTACGGTCCAGCTTCAGAAATCGAGGGATGCCAGGCTCATCGTGACCGCAGGAATTCTTGGCTGGCCTGTGGCCGATGTGCTGATCAGGCCGGATTCGCTGTTCGTCCACGACATGCTGAACAACAAGATGCTGGTGGGCAGGAACAACGGAGAGAACCTCGGAAAGATCATAGGCATTAAGGGCGGTTTCGGCCAGATGACCGAAACCCTTTTCGGTATCGCCGACATGCCAGAGCCGGTCAGTGCCATCGAGTCTGTCCGGCAGGGCGGGGGGAAGGTCGGCTTTACGGTCAGGTCCGGGAACGGGAAGAAGGAGCTGCTTGTAGATCCGGTTTCGAAAGTTCTCGATGCGATCACGCTGTTCGATCCTTCCGGCCTGAAGACAGTCGAGTTCAGGTTCACCGGTTACCAGATGCAACCAGCTGGGGCCGGTCAGGTGAACATGCCGAAAGAGATCGAGATGACCCTCTTCCGAGAAAATGAAGCCGAAGGGTCGAGAAGCCTCCGGGTAGTCTACGACGAACGGGTCATCAATCCGCCAGGATTTACCATTACCTTCAGGAGACCGTCAAAGGCCAGGACGGTGAATCTGGACGAGGTGGAACGTATGCCATGGCTGTGAATTTCTCTCTCCCCGGGTTGAAACCTGGGGCAACTGAAGAGAATGTAAGATTGGATATCCATCGGGGCTGTCTCAAAAGAAACATCAGGAACGCCAAAACCCTGGGAACGCCGAGCTCCAGCTCGGCAATTCATAAGCGAGCTCCGGATTATTCAAAGAAAGGGTAAAAATGATGACTGGTAGCGTTGATGCAGAGTCTTTTTGATTATCCATGATAATGCCAAGCAGGAGCTTGGCGCTCCCGGCAAAGCAATGAACCGGCATCATCTTGACTTTTGAGACAGCCTCTCCTGAATGTCAGACTGATGCGGCGAAAGTTTAAACCAATGCTGAAGATGAATATCCGGCCGCCTTCCATCCCCATAAATCGGGACACACCAGGGTTAATGGCGCTCAGGTATGGCTGGGGCGATGCATGATCTGATTTCGAAACGTATCCGGATATGTATCTTTTTTCAGCGTTTTTATTGCTCTTTCTCAGAGGAATCTGGTGAAAACAGGAAAGGCCCCGGATTTGGGGCCTCTCTCGATTATTCTGCCGATGGGTTATTTTGCGGCGCTGTAGTTGTCGTTGGCGAACTCCCAGTTCAGGAGGTGGTCGATGACGGCGGCTACATGGTCGGGACGCCTGTTCTGGTAATCGAGGTAGTATGCATGTTCCCAGACGTCGATGCAGAGGAGGGGAGTCTGACCGCTGGTCAACGGGGTCTGTGCGTTGCCGGTTTTGACAACCTTCAGCGTGCCGTTATCTGACACGAGCCAGGCCCAGCCGCTGCCGAACTGTGTCGCAGCAGCATTTTTCAGCTCTTCCCTGAACTTGTCGACGCTGCCGAAATCAGCGACGATCTTGTCGGCGAGTTCACCCGAAGGATCGCCACCGCCGTTCGGGGTGAGGCTGTTCCAGTAGAAGGAGTGGTTCCAGGCCTGCGCGCCGTTGTTGAAAACACCGATTTTGGCTGTGTCTGCTGCCGTTTCCAGAATGACCTCTTCGATACTTTTTGCATCTAAAGGCGTGCCTTCTACAAGGCCATTGTAGTTTTTGATGTAGGTCGCGTGGTGCTTGCCGTAATGAAAACCGATGGTCTGTGCCGAAATGTATGGTTCGAGTGCGTTATCGGCGAAGGGGAGTGCAGGTTGCTGGTATGCCATAGGATTATTTGATTTTTATGGTTGAACAGACTACGTTGGAAAGTAAGGTTTTAACAGGGCGCCTGACCTTTTAGTTTCAGCGGGCAGAAAATAATTTAAAACATTTGAACTGCAACATATAGATGAAGACGAAGTTGATGATCGATTACATGCGTGGTGTCTTGCGGCGCCTGCTGCATTTTGTCGTCCTGGGGCTTTTTCTGGGTGGCTGCGGACTGCAGGGCCAGCCGAAACTTGACGCTGCGGATATCCGTTTCGCTGCTTTCTACAGCGACTACCTCGTCCGTTCCGGTGTGTCTCCGAAAGATGGCGGAGCTCCCTCGCCTGTAATGAGCTCTTCAGGGCTCGATTCACTTTTTGCCAGGCACGGCATGGATCAGAAGAGCTTCGATGCAAAACTCAATGCCTATTCGCGTGATCCGCAACTCTGGCGTGAGGTGCTGGAGCAGGTTCGCAGAAACCTTCGCAAAGGGCAATAGGCGGATATGGAACGTTTACCATTGCTGGTCGGGGTGACCGGTGGAATCGGGAGCGGCAAGAGCACGGTTTGCTCCATGCTTGCCGAACTGGGTTGCGAGCTTTTCGAGGCTGACAGGGTTGCCAGGGAGCTGCAGTTGGAGGATCCGGAGGTCATCAGGGGAATTGAGGAGCTGTTCGGAAAAGACGTCTATTCCCGTGACGAGTCGGGGCGGCTCTCTATCGACAGGAAATCCATCGCGTCGGTCGTATTTTCTGACTCCCGGAAGCTCGCAGCGCTGAACAGCCTCATTCATCCGAAAGTCCGCGAAGCGTTCGTCCGTGAAGTCAGGCGTTGTGCCTGCGAGGGGAAGAAGATTCTCTGCAAGGAGGCGGCGATCATCTTTGAGTCAGGCCTGGAAGGTGAACTCGATCGTATCATTGTCGTTGCGGCCAATAACGGCCTGAGGCTCGAGCGTGCCATGGCGCGCGGGCTGGGCAGCCGCGAGGAGATCGAAAAGCGGATGCGGGCGCAGTGGCCGCAGGAGAAGCTGATCGAACGTGCGCACTACGTGATTTTCAACGACGGAACCCTCGATGAGCTTCGCTCGCAGACCGAACAGGTATACAAAAGCCTGATGAACCTGATTCCCCAGGATTAAAGGCAATATCCAATTGCATATCTGACCAGCATAGAATCTGCCAGAACTTCAAAGAAACAGTCCTAAATTCAGGAGGGTTTCAACCCGGGGGGAATGAGAATTCCTGCCAGACCGTCGAAGAATCAGTCCTACATTCAGCAGGGTTTTAACCCTGCGGACATTCAAATCTTACATTCTCTTCAGTTGCCCCGGGTTTCAACCCGGGGGGAGAGAACAATATCTGACTCAGGATATGGCTGAGGCAAGTAACGGCAGCGAGGTTTTGTACCGGTAGGATGTGTCGGCGTGGGTGTCGGGGAACTCTTCATACCGGTGAGGGATGCCGAATTTTGATGCAAGGTCGGAAAATCTCCGGTGGCCGAACTGGAGGTTGTATTCGTCCTGCGAGCCGCAGTCGAGGAAGAGCAGTCTGAGCGAACCGAGAGCCTCTTGATACTTCTGGTGCTCAAGCATGACCAGGGGGTCGAACTGCTGCCAGAGTTCCCAAACCTCAGGAAGCGTTTGGCAGGTGCGAATGTCGAAAGGGAGCTTCATGTTTTCTGGGGCGGGCCTGGATTGATCTGGAGAGTACGCGGCTGCCATGGCCATCATGTCGAGCAGGGCGAATTCTCCCCGCGGCTTCTTGTCGAGAGACTCCCAGTTTACGAAAAATGCTGACAGGCTTCCTCCGTATTTCTCGAGGGTGCGCGCGGCGTTCGGGAAGTTTGGCCGGTAGCAGAGTTCGAAATTCATATCCCCGCTGTGGCAGGCGACGGCCGAGAAGAGCATCGGATGTCTCATGCCGAGCCGGATTGCCCCGAATCCGCCCGACGATTTGCCTGCGATCGCTCGGTGCCGGGCAGTTGAACGTGTCCGGAACCGGTTGTCGATGTGCGGAATCAGCTCTTCGGTCAGATAGGTTTCGTACCGTCCTGTGGCAATTGAGTCGACATACTGCGATCCTCCGTAGCGAGTCATGCAGTCCGGCATGACCAGGATAACCTCGGGCATGAGCTCCTGGCGGATCAGCTCGTCCGCGGCTTCCGGTACGGTGGGACGACCGAAGCTGAAGTTAAGGAAACTCGTGCCGGTGGACGCGAACCCCGAAAGCAGGTAGATCACAGGAAACCGTTTCGTGCCGTCGTAGGATGGCGGCAGGTAGACAGGAACCACCCTGACGGAAGGGTCTCCGAGTGCGTTTCCTTCCAGCGTGGAGCCGGGCACGGCTTCGAAAACAACGTTCGGGCGATGGCGTGCCGCGAAGCTCATGCGTTCTCCTGCATCAGTTGCCTGTTTTTGTTCCTCTGTACGCTGGCCGAGATGTAAATGCTCACTTCGTAAAGGATGAGCATCGGCACAGCGATGACCATCTGCGTTACCATGTCGGTTGACGGTGTTACGACAGCGGCGATGACCAGCATGGCAATAACGGCGTGCCGGCGGTAGAACCGCATGAATGCAGGTGTCAGTAATCCGATCTGCGACAGGACGTAGGAGACGAACGGCAGTTCGAACACTATGCCTGCCGTCAGGAGGGTGCCGAGGAAAAAGCCGATGTAATCCTGGACAGCTATGTTGTTTTTGATCAGGGGCGATCCGAATCCGGCGAAAAACTTCAGCGAGATCGGCATGAACACGAAATAGCCGAAAGCGATACCGGTAAAAAAGCAGATCGAAATGAAAAGGATGATGAACCTGCTGGCCTTTCGTTCCTTGTCATGCAGCCCGGGTTCGACGAATTTCCAGATCTGCCAGGAGAGGAAGGGGAACGAAAGTATGAATGCTGCGAAAAAGACTACCTGGAAATAGAGCGAAAGCTGACCGTAAGGCACGAGGTTCTGCAACACGATGTTCGGTCCGCTTTGTTTCAGTGGGCCGATGAGTACGACGTTGACCAGAAAATCTGCGTAATAACCGCAGATGATGGCGGCTGCGAGGAACGCGACGGCGCCCCTTACAAGCCTCCAGCGAAACTCCTCAAGGTGGTCAATGAACGACATTCCCTGGCTTTCGGTGCCCTCGGCAGCCTCATCCTCCGGATCGGGTTCAGATATGTCTTCAGTTTCGTAGACAGTTCTCTTTTCGAGGGAGGTTTCGAGCGGGTCTGAAGGGGTTATGCTCTCATCATGTCCGGTCGGGGATGCAGGTGAGGCATGGTTTTCATGCGTTTCGGTATCTCCGGTCGCCGGTTCCTTTTCACTTCCGGAATCCACACTGCGTCCATCGCTGTCTGCCGGCGGTATCGGTGATTGGCTTTCGTTGCTCATATCGAATTACAGGGCCGTTGCCGTGAGGGCAGCCGTGGTTACGGAAAAACTTCAGGGGGATGTCGGGGCGGGCGCTGCGAGGCGTGTGTAAAGAGCCCGTAATCCGATTTATAGTAATAAAGATCGCCATTGCGCGCAAATGGTTTTTTAGCGCTCTTCGGGCGGTTTGACCAGGCAGGGAACTTCGGGACTCCGGCAGTGATTTTTATTATCATTGAAATATCGATAACTTCTCACGATTTTGAACGTAAGCCGAACAATCCAGGCACAAATAACAGCAGCGCCATTTAGACTTTGACGAGCGGATCGCACAAAGGATAAGGAATGCTGCCCATAAGCAACAGGATCTGTGGATATCAAAGAGGTTACCTCTTCCGTCTCGGAAGAGCTGAAAGTCTTCCAGGAGCGTTACAAGAGTGTACTGCATTCCAGCAATAGCCTGGTAGACAAAGTCACCCGATATGTCCTGAAACAGCAGGGCAAGCAGATCCGTCCTCTGCTGGTGCTTCTGTCAGCAAAAGTTTGCGGACAGGTTGTCGATGTTTCCTACCGCGGCGCCATTATGATCGAACTGCTTCATTCGGCAACGCTCATCCACGATGATGTCGTCGATGGCGCCGAGATGAGGCGTGGAATCCCATCGATCAACGCCCTGTGGAAAAACAAGATTTCTGTACTGATAGGAGACTATCTTTTATCAAAAGGCTTACTCTATTCCCTCGAAAACAACGACTTCCAATCGCTGCGCCTGGTTTCCGAAGCGGTCAGGCGAATGAGCGAGGGCGAGATTCTCCAGATCCAGAAAACGAGGAGCCTCGACATTACCGAGGATGATTATCTGAGCGTCATAGCCGACAAGACGGGATCGTTGATCGCCACATCCTGCGCTATAGGGGCGGCAAGTTCTACCTCGTCTGAGGAGGATATCGCCAGTCTGAAGAGTTATGGAGAGTTTCTGGGCCTCGCGTTCCAGATCAGGGACGATCTGCTCGATTATACAGGAGACTCCAAAAAAACAGGCAAGCAGCTCGGCATCGACATCAAAGACAGGAAGATTACCCTCCCGCTCATCTTCGCTCTTCAGAATTCAGACAAAGGCGAGCAGAACAAGATCAAAACGATTTTGAAAAGCTCGAAGAAGCGTTCTGTCAGGAGCCGCGAAGTCATCGATTTCGTAAGGCAGAAGGGCGGACTGGACTACGCTGCCCAGGTCGCGGAGGGTTTTGCAGACAAGGCTCTCGAATCGATAAGCCATTTTCCCGAGAGTGACGCCAAACGCTCGTTGCAGCTTCTTGTGGATTTTGTCATGAAACGGCAGCACTAAGGACCGGTTCATCGGACACAAATTATGTACCATCTCATCTACCAGAAATGAAGAAAAAAGTCTTGATTGGAGTTATTCTTTTTTTGATCGCATTCGTCGCCGTCGATAAATTCATGCTTCCTTTCTATACCTCCAGCGGACGGGAGGCCACAGTTCCGAACGTGAAGAACATGCCGTACGACGAAGCCGAGCAAATGCTTCGCAAGTATAATCTCAAGGCGATAAAAAGTTACAACGTACGCTATTTGCCTGAGGTACCTCCCGACATGGTGATTGATCAGGTCCCGGCAGCGTCTTCGACGGTAAAGCCTGGCCGTAACGTGTACCTTGTACTCAACAGGAAGGATAAACCCAGTTATATCATTCCCGATCTGACAGGACGATCGGAGACCGAGGCCCGCCAGTTGCTGGCAAAGCTGGGCATGACTGTTTCCGGGGTTCAGATCCGGGCCGTTTCGAATCAGGAAGAGGATGGAAGGGTGCTCTCCCAGTCTGTGCCGCCGAACGTGACGCTCATCACTGGTAGCTCAATAGACTTGATTATCGGCAAAATCGAACAGGAACCGTCAGGTTTCAAGCGGGTGGTCGTCCCTGACTTGCTCGGCATGTCGTTGGAGCAGGCCAGGAGCATCATTATCCAGAACGGGCTCGTTGTCGGCAAGATCACTTACGAACGATCAGCGCTTCTTGTGCCCAACACGGTCATCAGCCAGAAGCCGTCTGTCAACTCTTTCGCACAGGCGGGCCAGACTGTGGATATTACGGTCGCGACCAACGAATAGCAGTATGCACGGTACTGCCGATGACTCTCAGCGGTAGTTAGCTTTTTTGTACTCCTCACGCATGTCCTTGATGCCGGTGGTGCGGTCGTTGCCGTCACTGATCAGTCCGAAATATTCGAGAACGATCCTGATGACGAGCCAGAGGCCGGCAAATAATATTCTGATGCTTCCTGCAATCGTACTGATCCATTTCATCGGTATCCGTGGAATTTCGGGTGCTGATCGGGAGTTGATCGCATGCCGTTTACTGAAAATGTGAATATAAAAAAAGCCATTCGGCGAATGGCTTTTTTTATCGGTAGTAAGAATGATAACCGAATTACTTCTTTAACTGTTTCTCGGCTTCTATCCAGTGATCATCGTGCCCGCCTTCAGGCTGGCCTTTTTCCTGCCAGAGATAATATGCGGCAACCCTGATATGCTCTTCGATGATTTCAGGTGCTATAGACTCTTTGGATTTATTTGCTTTGCCGCTGCTCTTGGCAGGTTTTTTCTCGGCAGGAGCGGCTTTCTTTTCTGCTTTCGGCTTGGCACTTTTCACTTCTTCTGCCTTCTTTGCCAGTTTCGCTTTTTCTTTGATTTCAGCGTCAGCCTTCTTTGCCGCTTTCTTTGCCGGCGCTTTTTCCGTGGCCTCTTTTACAGTTGATTTTTTTGGCATGGTATTGCGTGTCTGCGATAGATTGAGACTTTAGTCGATGAAACATGCTCCAAAGATAAGCAATTATCTGTATGTGTGTAAATGCAGAGTTATTTTTTCACCATGGCGTAACTTCGGGCCGAAAGACATATACCGTAACCCGGGGGATCACTTCCGGACGCTGTTCCTGAAAAGTGCGGGGAAGGAGATGATGGCCAGAATGGTCAATCCCTGGACCATCATGAAAATATCTTTAGGCACCATCGTATTGACGGAAAGCCCTCCATAGTCGAGCCATCCGAAAAGCAGTGCGGAAAAAACGATCCAGACCGGATTGGCTCCGGCCAGCAGGGCCACGGCGATTCCCATGAATCCCGCTCCTGAAGTCAACCCCGCTTCGAACCAGTGCTTGTAGCCAAGCACGAGGTTTGCAGCTCCCAGCCCGGCTATCGCGCCTCCCATGGCCATTGCCGAAAGGGTGTGGGCGTCGGTATCGATGCCTGCGTGACGTGCGGCTTCCGGGTTCAGTCCCACCGCGATCATGGCGTAACCGTACCTCGAAGCATACAGCAGGATCGCGGCTCCGGCTGTGGCGCCGATTGCCAGCAATACTGACAGGTTTGCCGGGGAGTGCCAGGAAAGTCCAAGCACTGCATCGAGGCCGGGCAACCGGCTCCCGTCTGCTATGGCCGGAGTGTGTACGGTTGACGGTACTGCGAAACGGGTGGTCAGGAGGTAGCCGGTGATGCCAAGGGCTATGAAGTTCAGCATGATGCTCGAAATCACTTCGTTGACTCCGTATCTGACTTTCAGCCATCCTGCGATCAGAGCCCAGAAGCTTCCTGCAGCCATGGCCGAAAGGAGCACCGCCGGCAGGGCTATGGCTGTCGACGTATCCTGCGGGAGGCTCATGCCGCAGAGGGCCGCAGCGAAAGATCCCATAAGCAGCTGCCCTTCGACGCCGATGTTGAAAAGGCGGACCCTGAACGGCAGCGCAACGGCGAGTCCTGTCAGGATAAGGGTCGTGGCCCTGAAAATCACCTGGCCGGTTCCGTATCCGGAGGCGAAAGTCGAGCGGATCATCTTCATGTAGACCTCGACCGGACTGTTTCCTGTCGCCGCGATGACGAGGCTGCCGGCAGCAAGGGCAAAAAGGAGCGACAGTGTCGGGATGATCGGCTGGAGGGATTTGCGTGACATGTGGGGGCCGGGGTTTCAGGTGATATGCAAACCGATCTCTTTTTCGAGGCCGGAGCCCTCCTCACGTCCTTTCCTGACCGCCTCTTCACTGAATTCATGACGTATCGATCCCTTGAAGATGCAGCCGATCCGGGAGGAGAGGGCGATGACCTCTTCCAGTTCGGATGAGATCAGGAGGATTGCAAGACCGCTTTTCCGGGCATCGATGATCCTTTTGTGAATCAGCTCTATGGCGCCGATATCGACGCCGCGTGTCGGCTGGGCAAGAACGAGCAGCTTCAGCCCGGGGCGCTCCATTTCGCGCGCCAGCACGATCTTCTGCTGGTTTCCGCCAGACAGCGTCGAGATGGCGGGGTTGGCGTCGGGGCTGCACCTGATGTCGTATCGTTCGATCATTTGCCCGGCGTTCATGTGGATCCTGTCATGGTCGAACCCGATTCCCCGATGGAACCCGGGTTCCCTGTGCCGACCGAAGATGAGGTTTTCCTCGATGCCGTAATCAGGCACGATAGCCGATTTCAGGCGATCTTCAGGGATCATCGACACTCCCATGCCGGCTATTGCAGAGGGGGGCATGCCGAGGATGGAATGGCCGTTCAGGGTGATCGACCCTTCGGTTTCGGCGTGCCGGTCGTACGTGCCCCACAGGAGGGCGAGCAGTTCGCTCTGCCCGTTGCCCTCAACTCCGGCGATGCCGTAGATCTCTCCTTCGTGAACGGTAAGGCTGAGCTGATGAAGCTTTTTGCTGCCGTCAGGCGCGTCGCAGTCGAGCCGGTCGATGCGAAGCACCGGTTTGCCTGGAGCCTGTGGTGGATTTTCGGTTTTCAGGAGCACGCTCCTGCCGACCATCATTCTTGCAAGCTCCTCCCTGGTGGCTGACCCGGCAGGTATCGTTCCGACGAGGGCTCCTTTGCGCATGACGCTTACCTCGTCCGAGACGGCGAGTACTTCGTCCAGCTTGTGCGTGATGAGCAGGATGGATCGTCCTTCGGCTGCCAGGGATCGCAACGTGGCGAAAAGGTGCTCAGTTTCCGGAGGGGAGAGCACCGCGGTCGGTTCGTCGAGGATGAGGATGCGTGCCTGTCGATAGAGCAGCTTGAGGATCTCGACACGCTGTTGTTCGCCGACCGACAGGCTGGAAACCAGCTTATCCGGATCTACTTCGAGCCCGTGACGGAGTCCCAGTTCCCGGATCTCCTTTTCGAGGCGTTTCTTGTGCAGCCTGAATTTGCTCCGTTCCCTGCCGAGAATGATGTTTTCGGCAACCGTCAGGGTCGGGACAAGCATGAAGTGCTGATGAACCATCCCGATACCGGCTTCGATGGCCTGGTGGGTAGAGGTGAACGCCACAGGCCGGCCTTCGATTTCGATTGTGCCCGAGTCGGGGCGCAGAAGCCCGTAAACGATGTTTGAAAGAGTGCTTTTTCCTGCACCGTTCTCTCCGACCAAAGCGTGTATCGAGCCCGCCCGGATCGTGAGGCTCACGTTGTCGTTGGCCTTGAGCAGGCCGAAATGCCTGGTGATGCCGGAAAGCCTAATCGCTTCTGCCATGGGCATTTAAATCCAGCTGATGACGGTCTTTATCGCCTCTTTGCTGTCGAGGGCGATCCGATAGGCGAGTTCGTACTGGCTGACCGGATAGACGTTCGTAAAGAACTTCTCGGTATCCAGCTCCTCGCGGTCGAGAAGTTCGACTGCGGCTTGTAGATGCCTGGTTGAAGTGAGGTTCGAACAGATAATTACCGGTTCCTTGTGCTGGATCAGCCTGTAGTCGTATCCGAGGATGTCGTAGCTGCCCATCAGGAGCACCCTGCCCTGGGGTTTCAGGAGGCGGATGGCTTTTTCTACCATCAGGATCCGTCCGGTGGCCTCGATCACCAGATCGTACCGGTCATTGAAGTCCGGTGTAAAGTCCACCATCTCGATGGCGATGTTCTCCGCATGGGAAAGTTCGCCCCGGAGAGGGAAGTTCTCGAGGGCGTCGACATGGCGGATGCCTTTATGGAAAAGGTATTCCGACACCATGAGCCCGACCGAACCGAGGCCGAGGATGAGTACCCGCATCGACGGATCGAGGCTGATCTTTTCCATGGCGCTGAGTACGTAGGCGACGAGCCCGGTAAGGAGGTCCCTGTGGATGGGCTCACGTCCGAGCGGGAGCACGTTCTCCTGCGAGGTGGGTACCAGTTCGCCATGGCAACCGTAATATGGATCGGCACCGACCCAGCGGTCTCCTTTGAACACATAGACGAAATCACCCTCTTTCAGACTCTTTACCTCCGGTCCGGTTTTCAGTACCTGGCCGATGGTCTCGCTGCCCGGCATGACCGGATAGGCGAGTACCTTGTTCGATACCGGCTTGTTGGTCAGCAGAAGCCGGTCGAGGCCCGGCGTGATCGTGCTGGCTATGGTCCTGACAAGAATGTCGCAGGGCTTGTCGGCAAGATAGCGTACGGACTGGAGTTTGAGTTTGTTCGCTTTGAGGAGGACGATCGCCTGTGCTTCTCCCTGCATGGTCTGTCAGTTGCGGTTAAAAAAATATCAAACGTTCAGTACGGAGCTCAGAAGCCAGGCAACAACGCTGATGCAGAGCGAGCCGAGTATGGCCCACCCGAAACTTTCGACCGCAAAACCGTTGACGAGCATGGCCGCTAATTCAAGCATGAGCGCATTGATCACCAGCATGAACAGGCCCAGCGTCACGATCAGGAACGGAATGGAAAAAAAGATCAGTACCGGCCTGAGCAGGGTGTTGATCAGGCCGAGCACCAGCGCGACGACAAGCGCGGCCGTGAAACTTCTGATTGATATCCCGGAGAGCACGTGCGCTGTCACATAGACGGCTGTGGCGTTGATAAGCCATTGTAAAAGCAATCTGAGCATGGTCATATTCCCCTTGAGAGACGGTTAACCAATAAACCCTTCATCGTACCGCACATACCTGCAATGTAAACATTTCAGCAAAAAAAGGTCTTCCGATAAATCGACCGTGGAGTCGCTTTTGAGATCTTCATTGAAATTCTCTGGCGTGATTATGAGCGGATCCGCAAGCCTACAGCTCCATCGCTTCGAGGGCGTCGTGCAGCGTCCTGCATCCGGAAATTTTGATGGGAAGTTTCCGGACGGAGGGTTTGAGCTCGCGAGTGTTTGATTCCGGCATGACGATCGATTTGAAGCCGAGATGGACGGCTTCACGGATCCTGCGCTCGCCGTCGCTGATGGCCCTCAGTTCGCCCGAGAGGCCGATTTCACCGCAGCAGGCAGCCGAGGGGCTGCAGGGGCGGTTCTGGAGCCCGGAGGCGATGGCAGCGGCCACTGCGAGGTCTGCAGCCGGTTCGATCAGCCTGAGGCCCCCGGCGATCTTCACGAACACGTCCTGCGCAGAGGTCTGGAACTGAAGCCGTTTTTCGAGAACGGCGAGGATGATGGCGATTCTCTTGAGATCGAACCCTGTGCTGATGCGTTGAGGCATGGCGTAGCCGGTCCTCGACACCAGGGCCTGGACTTCGACGAGCAGTGCCCTCGATCCTTCGATGCCGGCAAGGACGGCAGTGCCCGGAACGTCGGTCGTCCGGTCTGAAATGAAGAATTCCGAAGGGTTCGATACCTCCTCCAGGCCGCTCTCCTCCATGCGGAAGACGCCGATCTCGTTGGTCGGGCCGAAACGGTTCTTGACCGAGCGGATGATCCGGTATCTCTGGTACCCTTCGCCTTCGAACTGGAGTACGGTGTCGACCATGTGTTCGAGGGCTTTCGGTCCTGCAAGCGCCCCCTCCTTGGTGATATGTCCGATGATCACGAGGATGAAATTCTGCTCCTTGGCGGCGCGGATGAGCGATGCGGCACACTCCCTGATCTGGGTGATGGTGCCTGCCGAACTCTGGTAGTCTGTGGAGTAGACTGTCTGGATCGAATCGACGATCACCATTGCAGGCTGTTCGTGGCCGATGGTGTCGAGGATTCGTTCGAGGGCCACCTCCGAAGCGAGCCTGAGGTTCGGTGCCTTGATGCACAGTCGCCGGGCACGTTCGCGAATCTGGTTCGGGGACTCTTCACCGGCGATGTAGAGCACTTTTTTTCCGGCCAGGCGGGGTGCGAGCTGGATCATCAGCGTCGATTTGCCGATGCCTGGTTCGCCGCCTACGAGGATGGCCGAAGCCTCCATGAGTCCGCCGCCGAGCACGCGGTCAAGTTCGCCGATGCCGGTCAGGATCCGCTGGAAGTCGGCCGAGGAGGGGTCGTCGAGGTTCTGTACGGACGGAAGTGCCCCCGAGGGACGCTTTTTCCGTTGTTTCGACTCCTCAAGTTCATCATGGGTCTCGACGAGCGTGCCCCAGCTCTGGCATTCAAAGCATTTTCCCTGGTATTTCAGCGACACCGCCCCGCAGGCGGAGCAGACGTAACGAATGACGGCTTTGGCCATGGTCAGAGCCCGTTGGTGCGGCGGAAAGACTGCAATGTATTTTTCAGGAGCATGGCGATGGTCATCGGCCCTACGCCTCCCGGCACCGGGGTGATGGCCGAAGATATCGGCGAGACCTGGTCGAAGTCTACGTCGCCCACGAGGCGGAAGCCGCTCTTGGTCGACGCGTCCTCGATGCGGTTGATACCGACGTCGATTACGACCGCCCCGGGCTTCACCATATCCGCCTTGATGAACCTGGCCTGGCCGATGGCCGCGATGAGGATGTCTGCCTGGCGGGTGATGGACGGGATGTCCTTCGTGGCGGAGTGGCAGACGGTGACTGTGCAGTTGGTGGCGTCGAGTTTCTGCAGCATCAGGTTCGCCATGGGTTTTCCGACGATGTTGCTCCGACCGACCACGACGCAATGCTTGCCTTTCGTTTCGATTCCGTAGCGGGTGAGCAGTTCGAGGATGCCGTAAGGAGTGCAGCTGATGTAGCACTGGTCGAGGTGGCCGAGCACGAGGTTGCCCACGTTCACCGGATGGAACCCGTCGACATCCTTTTTCGGGTCGATGGCGAGCGTTACGGCCAGTTCGTCGATATGGCGGGGCAGAGGCTGCTGCACGAGGATGCCATGCACGTCGGGATCGGCGTTCAGCTCTGCGATTTTGTCGAGAACATCCTGTTCCGGAGTGTCGGCATCCATTTCGATAACCGTCGAATTCATGCCGATCTCTTTGCAACTTTTGGCTTTATTGCGTACATAAACCTGTGAGGCAGGGTCCTGGCCGACTATGATGACCACAAGGCCGGGGACCCTGCCGATAGCCGACCTGTGTTCTTCGACGCTTGCTTTCAGCTCCTGCTGAAGATCCGATGATACCTTTTTTCCGTCTATGAGAACCATGAAGATGTTCCGTATTGTATGTTGTTACTGAGCCCGGGTTTCCGGTACCGGTCGCAAAAAACGAAAGATAATGAAGATGCGTGAAATGAGCAGGCAGAATTTCATCCCCCCAATGTCCGACTGCCACGATCGAGCATTCCGCATGCCCTGGAGAAGTTTGGTAATACATTTCTGACCATGTCAATAGTATCCATCGGTGATGTCCTCGTCGAGCGTGAGCTACTCGACGCACGCTTCAGCTGTCCGCTTGAATCTTGCCGGGGTGCCTGCTGCGTCGAGGGCGAACTCGGCGCTCCGATCGATGCGCGTGAAGAGGCCTTTCTGCAGTCAGCCGTTGAGGAGGTCAGGGATAAACTGTCCGAAAAAAACCTGCGATACATCCGCAGGCACGGTTGCACGGAGGTTTATCAGGGCAACCTCTACACCAGGACTGTGGAAGGGCGCGAATGCGTGTTCGTGGTCTATGAGAACGGATTGGCCCTCTGTTCCGTCGAGTCCGGAAAGCCTCTTTCATGCAGCTTGTTCCCGATCAGGGTGAGAAAAAAGTTCGGATTGGATTATCTTGTCTATGAGCAGCATTCGATGTGCCGTGACGCCCGCAGGCAGGGTGCCGAACAGAATGTCAGGCTTATCGATTTCGTCGGCGCTTCGCTTGTCGCACGTTATGGCAAGCAATGGTATGACAGCCTGAAGGAATTCGTCGATTCATCCACCTGAACATCATGGCAGAGATCAGGCTACAGCAAAGACAGAGCGCTCAGCTTTCTGCACAGCAGGTGATCACAAGTCAACTGCTGCAACTCCCCCTTACACAGCTTGAGCAGAGGATCTATGACGAGGTCCAGGAGAATCCCATGCTCGAAATCGTCGAAGAGCGGCAGAGCGGTGACGGCACAATAACCTCGGATCAACCGTCCGCGACAGATTCCCCGGATATGTTCGATTCGGTCGCCCGTTTCGATCGTTCGTCGATGAAAGAGCGCACCGATATTCCCTACAAGGGTGAGGATGCCGGTGTCCGGCAGCACTTCAGCTCTTCCGGAGCCACAGAGGAGCGTTTTTTCCAGGCGGTTCATCATGATTCGTTCCATGAGCAGCTGTTGCGCGAGCTTTCCCTGCAGGAGGGAATCGACAAGCGGGAGGTGCTCATCGCAGCCGAAATCCTCGGAAACCTCGACAGCGACGGTTATCTGACCGAGGACCTGGGGGTCATCATCGACGGCCTCGAACAGGCCGGCATCGAGGCCGATGAAGATGAGGTGCGCTCCATCCAGAGAAGGATATGGTACCTCGAACCTCCCGGGATAGCCGTTGGAAATCTGAGCGAACGGCTGCTGGTCCAGCTTTCTGTTCACGAAAAGGAGCACGATGCGGCGGCAGTGCATACTGCCCGCAAGATTCTCCATGAGACTTTCGACGATTTCCTGAACAAACGCTTCGACAGGCTGCAGAAAAAACTGAATGTCGACAAGCGGCAACTCGAGGATGCAATCGATGTCATCACTTCGCTCGACCCCCATCCCGGCATTTTTATCGACGAGGGGGGGCATTACATCTCGCCTGATTTTATCGTCACCTATGAAAACGGCGCACTGACGGCCGTACTCAACGACAGGAGCAGCTTGTCGGTCAGGGTTTCGGACAATTACCGGGAGGCGCTCTCGAACCGCAAGCTTCCGAAGGAGGACAAGCAGTTCATGCGCCAGAAGCTCCAGCGGGCAAACGAATTCGCAAGCGCCCTGCAGATCAGGCGCCAGACGCTCCTGAAAGTGATGGAAGCCCTTCTCGAATCGCAGGGGCAGTTCTTCATCGACGGTCCGCGCTACCTGCAGCCGCTGATCATGAAGACGGTCGCCGAACGAACCGGTTACGATATTTCGACCATCAGCCGGGCGGTCAACGGCAAGTATGTCCAGACACGGTACGGAGTGTTCGAGCTCAAATACTTTTTCAGCGGATCGCTCTCGACCGATGACGGCGAGGAGATGTCGTCGAGGATCATCAAGCAGCAGCTCAGGGAGCTGATCGGCGCCGAGACGCCGTCGGAGCCTCTCAGCGACGACAGGCTGGCCGAACTGCTCAGCGACAAAGGCGTGCGGATCGCACGGAGGACGGTTGCAAAATACCGGGAACAAATGCAAATTCCAGTTGCAAGGCTAAGAAAAAAAATAGGTTAATCATTTACGACTATGGGCCATGAAAAGCCTCAGATAAGGTCGACCACGGTTATCGGCGTGATCAGGGACGGAAAGGCCGCTCTCGGCAGCGACGGCCAGATGACGCTCGGCAACACCGTCCTGAAGCATTCGACCCGCAAGATACGACTCCTCTACCATGGACGCCTGATTGCCGGGTTTGCCGGTGCTACGGCCGATGCGGTCACCCTTCTCGACCGTTTCGAGGAGAAGCTGGAGGCGTACAGCGGCCGGCTCGAACGGGCCGCCGTGGAGCTTGCAAGGGATTGGCGCACCGACAAATACCTGCGCCGGCTTGAAGCCATGCTTGCCATTGTAAGCCCTGAAAAGGCGCTTATCATATCGGGTACCGGTGACGTCATCGAGCCGGAAGACGGCATCGTAGCCATAGGCAGCGGCAGCATGTTCGCCCTGGCGGCAGCGCGCTCGCTGATGAAGCATACCTCGCTTTCCGCCTCCGAGATCGTCACGGAGAGCCTGAAGATCGCGGCGGACATCTGCATCTATACCAACGACCATATCGTTGTAGAAACCCTCTGAACGGTCCGTTCCGGCTTTTGCAGGCCGGGCCTGCCGCTTCAGTACATATTGAACGACTGCAATGGAAAATAATAGCGAAAACATCACGGTTCCCGTCGAACACCAGCTTCCAGCCGGAAGCCTCATCGACAAGGAACACCTTACTCCGGGTCAGATCGTCGAGCAGCTCGACAAATACATCATCGGCCAGAAGGATGCCAAAAAATCGGTCGCAATCGCGCTGCGCAACAGGCTCCGCCGGCAGAGCGTGAGCGACGAGCTGAGGGACGAGATCATGCCCAACAACATTATCATGATAGGGCCTACCGGCGTCGGCAAGACCGAGATCGCCCGGCGCCTGGCCAAGCTTGCCAGGGCACCGTTCGTGAAAGTCGAGGCATCGAAGTTCACCGAGGTCGGTTATGTAGGCCGCGACGTCGAGTCGATGATACGTGACCTGGCCGAGCAGGCTGTTGCCATGGTGCGGACCGAAAAATCCGAAGAGGTCAGGGAAAAGGCGGTCCTTCTGGTCGAAGAACGCCTGCTCGACATCCTGCTTCCACCGGTGGTATCGACGGGCGGCACAGATCTCGATGAGGCCGGTGAGGAGGAGCCCATGAGGATCTCCGGTCCCGGTACCGAACCGGGGGGGGAAGAGCAGAACCTCGAACGCGAAATCAACAGGAAAAGCCGCCAGAAGATGCTTGACCGCCTGCGCAGCGGCAGGATGGAGGATCGCCAGATCGAGATCGAGATCAGCGGCGATGGGCAGGGCGGAATGATGCAGATTTTCGGGCCGCTCGGCCAGATGGAGGAGCTCGGCGGAATCATGCAGGATCTGATGAGCGGCATGCCGAAAAAAAGGAAAAAACGTCGCCTGACCATAGCCGAAGCCAGGAAGCTCCTGGAGCAGGAAGAGGTACAGAAGCTCATCGACATGGATGCGGTGGTCAAGGAAGCGCTCAGGAAGGTGGAAGACTCAGGAATCGTTTTCATTGACGAGATCGACAAGATCGCGGCTCCTTCGACCGGGGGAGGCGGAAAGGGACCCGACGTGAGCCGTGAGGGGGTGCAGCGCGACCTTCTGCCCATCGTTGAAGGTTCGAACGTGGCAACCAAGTACGGTATGGTCAAAACGGACCACGTGCTGTTCATTGCCTCAGGCGCCTTCCATGTGGCACGCCCTTCGGATCTCATTCCCGAACTGCAGGGCCGTTTTCCAATCAGGGTCGAACTGAAAAGCCTGACCGAAGATGATTTCTTCCTGATCCTGACCCAGCCGAGGAACGCGCTGATCAAGCAGTACCGAGCTCTGCTCAGGACCGAAGGGGTAGAACTCGAGTTCACCGATGAGGCTATCCGTGAAATCGCGCGTACGGCTGCGAAGGTGAACGAAAGCGTCGAAAACATCGGCGCCCGTCGGCTTCATACGATCCTGACCAACCTGCTCGAAGAGCTCATGTTCGGCATTCCTGAAACGATCACCGAAAGGCGTATCGTGATCGATGCCGACACGGTCAGGGAGAAGCTGGGCCATGTTGCTGCAGACAGGGATCTGAGCCAGTATATCCTTTAAGTGAAACAGGAGAATTCATGAGCGAGACCACTATTCTGGTCATGAACGGCCCCAATCTATCACGTCTCGGGAAGCGCGAGCCGGAAATATATGGTCGCCGTACCCTCGAGGACATCAATCAGGGACTTGTCGACGCTTTTCCCGGGATCGGGTTCGGATTTTTTCAGTCTGAAGACGAGGGCGAGCTGCTTCAAAAGCTTTTCGAAGTTGAAGATCATGGCGGCTGGTCGGGGGTCGTGCTCAATGCCGGCGCACTGACGCACTATTCAATCGCGCTGCGCGACGCCATAAGTGCGGTGAAGATTCCCGTGGTCGAGGTTCATCTTTCCAACATTTATGCTCGTGAGGAGTTTCGCCGCAAATCGGTCATCTCCGAGGTTTGCATCGGTGTCATCAGCGGTTTCGGCGCCGACAGCTACCACCTTGGCGTCAGGGGGCTGCTCGGCCTTCTCGGAAAATCGGAATGATGAAGTTCAGGTCCCGTCATTTGCAGGCGGATCGTTTTCAGCGGAGAGCTTCCTGATAAGCACACGGATCTCTTCCAGTCGTCTGACGTCGCCTTTCATGAGCACCGGTTTTTTTGAAGCGACCTGCAGGATCTGCAAGGCTTCCTCTTTCCGGCCTTCGTCGATATAGAGCAACGCCAGTTCATAATAGTGCCTTACGGCTCTCGGGTTGAGGCTGATGGCCTTTTTGAACGCATGCTCTGCCGCTTTGCGGTTTCCTTCAGGCATTCCTCCGATGAATGTGCTGCCGACCAGGCGGCTGAACCACCCGATGTTCGATATCTGGTGGTGGTATGATCCGAGAATAGACCATGCCACATCGTCATGCGGGTTCAGGGCAAGAGCCTTGTCGAGTTCCCGTTTGATTTCGCCGGCCCGTTTGACTTTTTCCTTCGCCCCTATCTTGTCGGCCTTGACGGCCAGCGCGGCAGCAAGCCACGTGTGGCCGCTCGCGTTGGTGCTGTCGATGGCAACCGATTTGCGAGCGTAATCGACAGCTTTGGAATAGTAGGGCATTCTTTTTGCGCTCTCCGAGGGGTTTATCGACTCGGCGATGCTGATGTTCAGACGGGCGAGCTTCCAGTAAATGTCTGCGCTTTCAGGGTTGGCTTCGAGCCCCGCCCTGTAGAGGGAGTCTGCTGCGCTGTAGTTGAGCGACATGAAAGCGTTGTCGGCTGTCGTAAGCGCCGTGTTTTTTCCCGAGGGAACGGCGCTTACGACAACTTCGGGGAATAGCAGGAAAAAAAGCGAAGCGAAGAGTAGGCCTGCAAAAAAACTGGACAAATCTGGGCGAAATCGAATCATCGGTAAAGTCTTCATTTGAACCATATGGAATCAGGGTATTTCCTGTTGAGATTCCGGTCGAGGCCGAGCCAGTGCCCGGTCGGCAGAACCATGAAAAGAACTGACATCGTTACGAGAGGCGGTATCGTCAGGTTATAATATCCTCCCGCAGCGAAATTGAGCAGCAGGAAGAGGCCGAAAGCCGCGTTGATCCGGGTGGTGACGCCAAGAAGCAAAGCGACGCCGATGATGAGCTCCCCTATGGTGACGATCCATGCGATGGGCATAACCAGCGGAATGGCGAAATTCGCCAGATAAGATGCCTGGAACATGGCGACCTGGGCATCGAACGAACCGGCAGGCAACGAAGCAGCCTGTAACTCGTTCATTCGTTTAACGAAGTGCTCTCTCATGACGTCGCTCCACATCCATCCGTGCAGGACCTTGTGGTAGACGCCGTATATGAAAAGGGAGGTGTAGAGATACCTGAGGGCAAGCGTCGCGATGACACCTGATGTCTTGATTTTGTGCCCGCTCATATAGCTGCGGCTCCACTGGAAGTCTGTCATGGGGTTATGATTGTTATTATTGGATGTAAGCCTGATTTTCCTTAAAGTTACGATAAAAAAAACGTCTACAGAAGATGCTGTGGATCGACATCGGCAAAGACCGAAAGATTCTCGCGGCGAAAATCCCCCGTTACCTCCTGCTGGATCTCTCTGAGCAGGTTCGATGAAAGCTTGACGCCGAACAGTTTAAGGATGATCTGGTAGCGGTACCTACCCTTCATTTTCGTGATGCCTGCAGGCGCCGGGCCGAGTATCATGCCCTTGCCTTCCGGGATATGAGGCCGAAGGCGCTCGAGAAAAGCCGTCGCGCCCTCTTCGGCTGCAGATTCCGAGGGCGACGAGCATTCGAACTTGATGAGCCTTGAAACCGGCGGATATCCGAGTTCCTGCCGGGTTGACATTTCCGCCGCGTAGAACTGTCGGTAGTTCCCCTGGAGGATATGCCTGAAAAGTTCGTTTTCGCGGTTGTAAACCTGGATGAAGACCTCTCCGGGTGAATTCGATCGTCCCGCACGTCCTGCGACCTGCATCATGAGTGCGTAGATGCGCTCCGCCGCCCTGAAGTCGGGTATGTTCAGGCCGATATCGGCCATCAGCACCCCGACGAGCGTCACGTCCGGAAAATCAAGGCCTTTGGCCACCATCTGGGTTCCGAGCAGGATGCGCGACTTTTTGTCGCGGAATGCGGCCAGCATCGAGACGTGGGAGTCCTTCTTCGATGTGGTGTCGATATCCATCCTCAGGATCAACTCGCCCGGGAAAAGTTCGTTGAGCTCCTCTTCGATGCGTTCGGTGCCGCTGTTTTTGTAGAACAGGTTTTCTGATGAGCACGACGGGCATTTGAACTGATGGGGGGTGACATGGCCGCAGTAGTGGCAGCGCAGGGTCTGGTCAGAGTCGTGGTAGACCAGGGGGATGTTGCAGAACCTGCATTGGGGCGTATGGCCGCAGGCCATGCAGAGTACGCTGCCGGCGAACCCCCGCCGGTTCTGAAGCAGGATGACCTGCTCGTTGCGTTCGAGGCGTTTGCGGATCGCATCGTAAAGGACTCCCGATATTGACGGGGTCACCCGCTGGCTTCCGGGCATCCAGACCAGTCCGATCGGCGGCAGTTTTGCATTGTCTATTCTTTCAGGCAGCTCGAGCAGCGAGTATTTTCCTGCCAGGGCATTGCTGTAGGATTCGAACGAAGGGGTTGCCGAACCGAGCACGCAGATTGCGTTTTCGAATTTCGCACGCATTACGGCCGTATCCCGGGCATGGTATCGCGGCATCCGGTCCTGCTTGTAGGCAGCATCGTGCTCTTCGTCGACGATGATGGCTCCGACGTTTTCCATCGGTGCGAAAATGGTCGATCGTGCCCCGAGGGCGATGCGCGCCTTTCCCTGCCTCAGCCGTTGCCATGCATTGTACTTTTCCTGATCGCTCATGGCGCTGTGCATGATCTGGATGTCGTCATGGAAATAGTGCCTGAAGCGCGCGGCAGTTTGCGGGGTCAGGGCGATCTCCGGGACAAGCACGATAGCTGTTTTGCCTGAAGCGAGCACATGCCGGAGCAGCTCGATGTAAACCAGGGTTTTGCCGCTGCCGGTTACGCCGTGAAGCAGAAATGTGCGAAACGTACCCTCCTGCGAAGCTTCTGTTAAAGCATCGAGAGCGGCCTGCTGGTCCCTGCTCAGCGCGGCGATCAACTTCTGAGGCTCCTCGAAGCGCAGTCGGGTGGAGGTAAACAATACTTCGACTTCCGTTTTTTCAGCCAGTCCAAGCGTCACGAGTCCGTTGAGCACCTCTTTCGACATGCCGGCCTGGCCGGCCGGGAACGACTCCCCGGGAGATTTGGACAGAAGCTCGAACGCCTCCTTTTTTTTAGGGGATCGAGCCAGGAGCAGTTCCGGGTTTTCGGGCAGCACAGGGTTGAGACGCCAGGCTGCAGCAGTTTTTGGCCTTGTCTCGACGAAGGATTTCCTGAGCCTTACCAAGCCTCCGCGTTCGAGTTCAGCAAGGGTTTTGTAAAGTTCCCGTCTGCCGAGACGTTTGCGCAACTGGCGGACCGTCAACCGTTTCTCAGCGGTCAGCTCCTGCAGGATTTTCCTTCGCAGCCCCGTGCTTTTGATTTTTGAATCGGTGCTTTCGAGTCGAAATTCGGTCAGTTCGACCACGTCGTCCACGATGGTCCTGAGCGGGGATGGAATGGCGGTGGTGATGCTGTCGATCGGCCTGGCGAGGTAATAGTCCGAGAGCCACATCGTCAACCTGAGCAGTTGGGGGGTCAGTACCGGTTGCCCGCCGTTGAGCAGGTCGACAACCTCTCCGCCAGGCTCCTGTTCCGGCCCTTCATCGGGAAGGGAAGCGACATAACCTATGAATGCCGATGCCCTGTGCCGGTCGAGGCTGACCAGAACCTGGCAGCCTGGCCGGAGATCCTGTTCGAGTCCCTCAGGAACCGAAAGGCAGAAGGGTTCGTCCCTATAAAGTCGGTCTATATAAACCAGCGCAATCATCGGTATTGTAAAATCACTGGCGTCGCCTGAAATTGTCGTTTATAGGAAGTCGCAGGACGCTCCGGTCGTCATGTTTCGATTGCCTGTACCAAAAAAAGCCAGTGTTGTGCACTGACTTTTTTTGAAAAATATCTCCGGCGCTGTGTTTACTGCCTGAGCGCATCGATGATTCCTGCCCTGATCTCTTCTACTTCGCCGATGCCCTCTATCCTGCAGTACTTCGGCGCTTCGGACGAGCCTTTGTCTGCAAGCTCCCGGTAGTAGCCGATGAGCGGTTCTGTCTGGTCGTGGTAGACTTTCAGGCGTTTGCGGACGGTCTCTTCGGCATCGTCGTCGCGCTGGACGAGATCTTCGCCGGTCACATCGTCTTTCCCGGCCACGGATGGCGGGTTGAAGATGATGTGGTAGGTCCTGCCTGACGCAGGGTGCACACGACGACCGCTCATGCGTCTGATGATCTCTTCGTCGGGGACGTCGATCTCCACGATGCTGTCGATTCGGATCCCTTCCGTCCTGAGGGCGTCTGCCTGGGCAATGGTACGCGGAAAACCGTCGAAGAGGCAACCGTTGGCACAGTCAGCCTGTTCAAGGCGTTCCTTGACGAGGCCGATGATGATTTCGTCCGAAACCAACCCTCCTTCATCCATGATTTTCTTGGCGGTGATACCCAGTGGTGTCTGTGCCTTGACGGCGGCGCGGAGCATGTCACCTGTCGAAATCTGGGGAATGCCGAAAGCTTCCGATATGAATTGTGCCTGCGTTCCTTTGCCGGCGCCGGGGGCGCCCAACAGGATTACTCTCATGAAACGTTATCCTTTATGAATTTTTTTTCAGGGATATGACTGTGATCTTCGGTTTGGCCGGTTTCTGTACGCTTTCTCCTGCCAGTGCGGAAGGGGTTGAAGAAGAGGTGTTCTGTTCAGCTGCAACGGCCTGGGCGGTTGCAGACAGCTGGACCTGATCGCCGCTGGACCGGGATGATTTGAATTCGATCGCCTGTTTTGCAGGTTTCTTGAACTCAATGGATTTGGCCTTGGGGTTGCTCGGCCTGTGTTCGAGCCTGGTTTCGTCGAACAGTTGCTGGAAGGCCGCCGAAGCGCCTTTCGGGTCGAGAGAGCGGAAAATGTAATCGTCTTCATGAATGATCTGCGGCCTGAACTCGAAGTCGAGACCCGCAAGCATCATTCTCAGCATCCTGCGGCTTTCGCCGAGATCGCCTTTGGAATCGATCCGGGTGTGCGCCTTGCCGTTGACCGTGGTGATTTTCCTGCCATTGACGTCGGTTTCCTCCACGAGGCCGAAGGAGACGTCGATTTTCATGCCCAGCAGTGCGAAGGAGGAAACTTCTCCACGGATGGTCTTCATGCCGCCTACAGCGGTTTTATGATCCTTGAGGCTCCATCCGACCCAGTGATCCATCTTGAGGATGATGAAGTCGGCAATGTCGTCGATCGGACAGTCGTAACGACGAACCTTGAGTTCGTTGAACACAGGGTTCTCAGAGGTATGGGTCGCATTGTCGGTAAGGCAGTGGTAAACCTTTACCATTTCGTCTCTGAAGGGAACAAAAGAGAATAAATCCATGATGAGCTGGGCCGGTTAGTAATTACTGCGGATTCGAGCCGCCATTTCCGGACAGGGTAGCCAATTGTCCGCATGCCGCATTGATTGCCGCGCCCTGACTTTTTCGGACGGTGACGTGCAAACCGGCATCCAGCAACTGCCTTACGAACGCGTTTTTCGTGTCGCTGTAAGCAGGCTTGAATTGAAAATTAACGATTGCATTATAATCAATCAAATTAATTTTGCACAACACTCTCTTTGCGTACCGGGCAAGTTTTCGGGCGTCTTCCGCTGTGTCGTTGATTCCATGGAGAAGCATGTAGACAAGCGTCACCGGCTGGCCGGTTTTCCCGTTATAATCCGCGATCGCCTTGCCGAGTTCGTCGAGCGGATACTCTGCTGCGATCGGCATGAGACTGGCCCTTTTCAGCTGGTCTGCGCTGTGGATCGACACGGCGAGCTTGGTTCTGAGGCCCGATTCGGCGATTCGCCGGATTCCGGGTACCAGCCCGACTGTCGAGATCGATATCCTTTTTTCGCCGATGCTGAACCCGTAATTTTTTTCAGTCATCGTGCCGATGGCTTCGATGACGTTGTCGAGGTTCAGCAGAGGTTCCCCCATGCCCATGAAAACGATATTGGTCAGTCCCCGGCCATACATCTTCTGCGCTTCCTTATCCAGGGCATAGACCTGATCGGTCATTTCAAAGGCGAACAGGTTTCGTCGGAAGCCCATTTGGCCTGTAGCGCAGAATGAGCAATGGAGGGGGCAGCCGACCTGAGGTGAAATACAGGCGGTCATCCGCTCTTCCGAAGGGATCAGCACGCTTTCCACCTGCTCTCCGTCAGGGAGGCGGATCAGGAATTTTGATGCGGGTGTCTGGCCGCTGGCGACGGCGGCTGATTCCTCGCGATCGGCCTGGACGACAGACGCCGGGCGGATCGACCATGCCGATGCGAGCTCATTGCGTAATGTCATGCTGACGGAGCTCATCGTCTCGAACTCCTGGGCCTGCATGCCGTAAAGCCATCGGTGAAGCTGCGCTGCCCGGAACCTTGGCTCGCCGAGATCCGCCATGACCCCGGCGAGTTGTTGCCGGGTCAGCTCCTTGATGTTCGGCAGGAGCCCTGCCGCCGGTTGGTGTTGTGCTGTCATTTTTGTTTTTGCATATCGAAGTTCAGGAATTCCTGTTATTTGCACAATCCTACGTCGTTCTTGCTGTTGGTCGGAAAAAAAAGTACTTTATAACACGAATAAATTCCCGTATCAGGTCAGAAATCATTGCGAGAATATACATGTCCCCGGAACCATCGAAAGACAAAAAGGATTACAATCATCAGCTGCTCGATAAAGTTATCCACGCGAGGATACGTTTTGCGGCACTGGCATATCTACTGAGCGTTCGTGAAGCTTCGTTCGTCGAGCTTCGTGACAGCATCAGGGCGACCGACGGTAATCTCAGCATTCATCTCAGGAAGCTCGAGGCTGCCGGTTATGTGGAGTGCATGAAAAGTTTCGAGAGCAGGAAGCCCCTGACGAGTTACCGGGTGACCGATAAAGGTCGCGATGCGTTTCTCCGCCACCGTCAGAATGTAGCCATGTTTTGTGAAGATATGTCGGAATTACAAATGGCCTGAAATGTTTCCACGCTTTTTTGTTATGCGATCGGTCCGCTTCGTTCTTCAGTGCGCTGAAACCTCAACTTCCGGCATGTCCAAGCGCAACAGTTGCCTGCTCCCGATGCAGTCGTTTATTTTTGCCAACAATTACAAGTCCTGATGATTATACCCGAATATGGCCGGACACTGACTTCGAATGAATGGCAGCCGGTCATCGATGAGATGCTTGAGGCTACGCAGATCATTCTTACGACCCACGAAAATTCCGACGGCGACGGCTTGGGCAGCGAAGTCGCCCTCGCTATCGCCCTCAAAACCCTCGGCAAGGAGGTTTCGATCTTCAACCCTTCAGAAGTTCCTCCGAATTATCTTTTCCTCAGGGATATTTACGACATAAAGGTATACCGGGACCGCGACGAGGAATCCATGCAGGAGATTTTTCTGGCCGACCTTCTGGTCGTGCTCGATGCCAACCTTCACGACCGCATCGGCAAGCTATGGCCGAATGTCGAATTCGCCCGCGAGATGAGCAAGCTCAAAATCGTCTGCATCGATCATCATCTCGAGCCCGAGGACTTCACCGATCTTACCATCTGCGAGACCTATGCTTCGTCGACAGGTGAGCTTGTCTGCGACCTTATCATCGCAATGGAGGCCTATACCGCAAGGACGCTGTTCACTTCCGAGTCGGCCTCCGCCCTTTATGCTGCCATCATGACCGACACCGGGTCGTTCAGGTTTCCCAAGACATCCCCATACGTATACAGGCTTGCCGGGCTTCTGGTCGAAAAGGGGGCCGATCCCGAAATGGTCTACGATCGTATCTACAACTCCCTGACGCCCCAGGCGCTCAAGTTGCTCGGCCTGGCGCTCTCCAGCATCAGGATCATCGAAAACGGCCTGGTTTCCTGGCTGTTCATCAGCCAGGAGATGCTCACCCGGACTGACAGCAAACTGTTCGATACCGACCTTATCATCCGCTATCTCCTGAGCGTTCCGACTGTGAAAGTCGCTGTGCTGCTGGTTGAAATGCAGGATGGCCGATCAAAGGTCAGCTTCAGGTCGCGCGGACGGATATTCGTCAACCGTCTTGCCGGCAATTACGGCGGAGGCGGCCACATGAACGCTGCCGGCGCGCTTCTGAAGATGTCGGCCGAGAAAGCGCAACGGGTCATTCTTGAAGATGTCAGAAAGTTTGCCCTGGAACAGGAGTCCAACGCCTGAGCAACTCGATTATCCATCCCTGGTACTGACACATCTTCCGGCATAACACCCGAGGCCGCTTTTGCCGGAAGCCGAAACTCTTTTCCTTGCCGGTACCAGATCTTTCATGAGTGTTCCGAGGGGCGCCGCATGCATCAACGTAAGCCGCAAAAGTGCGGATTTCTCCAGTGATCAACGGCGAAGGGAATTGCAAAAAAAAGATGCTGATTTCTGCAGGAGGAGATGCATGGAGATCCGTTTGATCGCGATGGTATCCCCGGTGAGAAACCTGTCCGGACTGATATGACTCACGGCTGGAAGAAATGTCGCATCCTGCTGGAAAACGGCGAGGAGGTTGTCGGGATTGCGCCGGTGATCGTCTCGGCAAGTCGTGCAACCGATATTCCTGCTTTTTTTGCCCCATGGTTCATCGACCGCCTCAACGCAGGTTACGTGCGCCGGGTCAATCCTTTCAACCCCGGGCAGGTTCAGTTTGTGTCGTTCGGCGATACGAGGATGGTCGTCTTCTGGAGCAAGAACCCCCGGCCGTTACTGCCGTATCTTCCTGATATCAATGCCAGGGGGATCGGATATTACTTTCAGTTCACCCTGAACGATTACGAGCAGGAAGGGCTGGAGCCCGATGTCCCGAAGCTGTCGCAAAGGGTGGAAACCTTCAGGAGGCTTTCGGACCTGATCGGGCCGAAAAGGGTCGTCTGGCGCTATGACCCACTGATTCTCTCCAGATCGGTGACGGTCGATGTGTTGCTCGACCGCATTGCGCGTCTGGCGGGAATGTTGCGAGGGTACACCGAAAAACTTGTCTTCAGTTTTGCGGATATCGACCGGTACAGAAAGGTCAGAACGAATCCGGCCATGCAACGGATCGATGCAAGGGAGTTTACCGAAGATGAGATGACCGGGTTCGCCAAAGGCCTTCTTTCGCTCAACCGTGAATGGGGCTTGACTCTGGCGTCGTGCGCCGAGGAGGTCGAGCTCGAGGGCATAGTGCGGAATCGATGCGTCGATGACCTGCTTATGTTCGAACTTTTCAGTGAAGACGCCGATCTGGGGAGTTTCTTCGGCTACAGACCTGGACTTCCCGGCCAGCCGCCTTCATGGACCTACATCAGGGACAGGGGACAGCGCAAGGCGTGCGGCTGCATTGTCAGCAAGGACATCGGGATGTACGATACCTGTGGTCATCTCTGTTCATACTGCTATGCAAACCGCGTGAGAACCTCCACCCGTTCATGAGCCGGGCGACGTTCAGCCGGCCTTGTAGCTGCTCCTCCCGGCATGCGTACTGCGGGTCGGGGATCTTTTTCAGGCTCTGCATTTGAGGGGGTGAGCCTCGTTTTTCTTTATTACCCATAAGTTGCAGGAAATGACGGGTAACAAAATGTTGATAAAATTGGTACTTTTACAGGACGGACAAAAAAATCAGGGTTCAGAACCGTGTTATCCCCGGATTGAAACGTTTCAGTTCGATCGGGGCGTTATTTCAATCAGTTAACTATCAAAAAGTCGTTGAAACCGGATATGGATACTTCTAATGTTTTTTCTTCTCTCACTGCAATAAAACTGACCGTAACAGCAAAAGAGGGCATATCGGTCAAAGCCGACATTCTTGCCCTTCCGGTTACTACCAAAGATTTGAAAAACGAGGCCGGCAAAGCCCTGAAAAGCCTTGGAATAGATGAAAGCGCACTTGGCGATTTCAAGGGATCCGCCGGTGAACTTTCGATTTTGTACCGTGCGGCTTCAGCCAGGGGGGCCTCAAGGATTGCCCTTCTCGGTCTGGGTGAAGGCAAAACCAACGAAGATTTCCGCAAGGCTGCCGAATCACTTGCCCGCAAAGCTGTCGATATGCGTCTCGGCGTCGTGGCTGTCGACTGCTCTGAATTATCTGCCTGGTCGAAACATTCGAAGCGGAATCCGGAATACCTGTCCGGTTTGCTGGTCGAGGGCATCCATTACGGTGCCTATCGTTTTGACCGGTTGAAAAGCGGCAAGCTCGACAAGGAGAAGAAAAAAGAGGCTGACAAGCCCAAAACAATCACAGAACTGGTGCTCGCCGGTTGCGGAGACCACTCTGCCGAAATAGAAAAGGGTGCAGCTGCAGGCGTCATTGTCGGATCCTGCCAGAACATGACCAGGGATCTGATCAATCTTCCCGGCAACCATCTTTCGGCCGAAGATCTGGCGGAGGCAGCAAGGGAAGCTGGAAAACGCGCTGGTTTCGATGTGAAGGTGTTTGACAAAAAGAGGATCACGGAACTCGGCATGGGTGGTTTGCTGGCCGTCAACAAGGGCAGCGATGAGCCTCCGACGTTCAGCGTCCTCGATTACCAGCCGAAAGGCAAGTCCAAAAAAACGGTCGCTCTCGTGGGCAAGGGCGTCACATTCGATTCCGGAGGCATCTCCATCAAACCGGCCCAGGGAATGGACGAGATGAAATCCGACATGTCCGGAGCAGCTTGCGTCATCGGCACAATCGAAGCCGTGGCACGGCTCGGCCTGCCGGTCAGGGTGATCGGCATTATTCCGGCCACCGATAACATGCCCAGCGGCACGGCGCTGAAGCCCGGCGACGTCATTACCACCATGTCCGGCATCACGGTCGATGTCGGCAACACAGACGCCGAAGGGCGCCTGATCCTTGCCGATGCTCTGACTTATGCCAGGAAGGAGTTCGACCCCGAAGTTATCATCGACCTGGCTACCCTGACAGGCGCCTGTGTCGTAGCTCTCGGTCACCAGGCGGCAGGCCTGTTCAGCAACGACGACGAACTGGCCGATGCGCTCTTCAAATCCGGGCAGGCTTCAGGCGAAAAAGTCTGGAGAATGCCGCTATGGGACGAGTATGACGAACTGATCAAGTCTGATGTCGCCGATGTGAGCAACACCGGCGGGCGTTGGGGTGGAGCGGTCACAGCAGCCAAGTTCCTCGAAAAATTCATCGATGGACATAAGTGCTGGGCCCATGTCGATATCGCCGGCCCTGCGTTTTTGGCCAAAGGCGGCGGAAAGGAGCCGGGAGGCACAGGCTTTGGTGTACGCCTTCTGGTCAATTTGCTGAAAGGGTGGGTATAACGGCCGATTGACCGGGTCAGGATCGGGGGGCATGCATTTTTGGTTTTACAATGAAGGAATTACAAGAGTCGATCGTTATGGCAGTTGTCAGACAGAACCCGGTGGTGATCATTCCAGGGGTGCTTTTCTGGGATTCTCTCTACGATGTAATGAGGGACGCCCTTTCGGAGTGGATCCCTAAGGAGAAGATTGCCATTGCGCCGGTCACTCTCCTGGACTGGATCGGCTTTCCCCCTTCACCCGAACGGTCCACCAACCGGGTCATGGTCGCCCTGGACAGTACCATACGGAAGATGGCTGCCCGATTTCCCGGCGAGCAGGTTACCATAGTAGCCCACAGCGGCGGGGGTACGGTAGCCATGATCTATCTCCTCGAACACACTTTTCAGGGTGATGTCTATGCAGTAAACGGCATGGTCGGCAGGCTCGTGACATTAGGCACACCTTTTCATACCCACGAACATTTCGCAAAAATCAAGACGGATTTTATCTTCAGCCATCTGAGTCCTGAATTGTTTCGAAAGTACCATGTGGTATCGGTCGTCAGCGACCAGTATCGGGGCTCGGCGAATGGCAACATCACGGAACGGCTTTGCAGCATGTTTTACCGCAGCGTGATCGACGACGGAAATCTTGTCGGCGACGGGGTCGTTCCCGCAATAAGCTGTTTTCTTGACGGAGCTGAAAATGTTACTATACCGGAATGCGAGCATCTGCCTACTCCACATACAAGGTGGTACGGTACCAAAGAGGGAGTTGAACAATGGATAGAATGGCTTTGAAGTCCTGGAGGCGCATAATCGTCCTGTTTCTGGTCACTGCTATGGCGGCCGGGATCACCTCCTGTACCCAGGATGAGCAGAAAAAGGAGGAGCAGCAGCATCTCGAGTCGATGATGGCCATCCTTGTCCAGGTTCAGAAGAACCTCGGCCGGATCCGCCAGAAAGAGGCCGTGGTCGTGAGGCTCTCTTCGGACGTGGAGGGTCGCAAGCAGCAGAGCGCCGAGCAGATCGGAAAGGAGATTTATACAAACATCCGGTACATCGACTCGACTCTTTCGGCCAGCAAGAATCTGGTCAGCAGGCTTGAAAAAGAGAACCGTGACTCCAAATTCCGTGTTGAAGCGCTCGATCGCATGACCGGCCAGCTCAAGGGCGATATCGAATCGAAGGGGCGCGAGATCAATACCATGAAAGGTGAGATATCTAACCTCAACAATCAGATATCCAAGCTCATGAGCACCGTTGATGTCATGGACGAAGTCATCAGCGATCAGGAAGACCAGATGACGAAGGCCTACTACATTTCCGGTACTACCGACCAGCTTGTCGCCAAGGGCGTTCTCGCATCCCAGGGGACTCTCGGTCGTCTTCTCCGCACCGGCCCCGTGCTTGCCAACGATTTCGACACGAAATCTTTCAGACAGATAGATATCACCGAAACGAGGGACATCTTTTTTGACAAGCCCGTCAAGAATCTCCATATCATCACCCCTCACACCAAAGGCTCCTATGATCTTGTAGGCGGCAAAACCTCATCACTTCTCCTGATCAGGGACGAAGGTGAATTCTGGAGAAAGTCGCGCTGTCTTGTCATCGTCATCGATTGACCGGTGATCCCGCATTGACTCCGGTTCATGAATGGCAGTCGAATTCCATCGGCTCGCCTGGTGTTTGCTGATTTTGTCGTATAATCTGCCGACTGCGCAAGGATTTGCGTCAGGCTTCGAATTCAAAAAAACGATTGCATGAAGATTACCATATTTGGTTCCGGATATGTAGGCCTGGTGACCGGGGCATGTTTTGCTGAGGTCGGCAACGAAGTGCTTTGCGTCGATATCGACGAGGCGAAGATCGCCCGTCTCAAAAAGGGGGAAATTCCGATTTACGAACCCGGCCTCGAGGATATTGTTGTCGAAAATCTCCGCGAAGGACGTCTGAAATTCACAACAAGCGTCCATGAGGGGGTCGCTTTCGGTCTCTACCAGTTCATCGCAGTCGGAACACCGCCGGACGAAGACGGTTCAGCAGACCTCAGACACGTGGTGAGCGTCGCCGAAAGCATTGGTCGCCATATGGAGGATTACCGTATTGTCATAAACAAGTCGACGGTTCCGGTCGGCACGGCCGACCTGGTGCGTGATACGATGAGTTCTGTGCTTGCCGAAAGGGGCGTGGGGATCGATTTTGACGTAGTCTCCAACCCCGAGTTCCTCAAGGAGGGTGACGCCGTAGACGATTTCATGAAGCCGGAGCGCATCGTCGTCGGCGTGGACAACCCGAGGACCAAGGAACTTCTGCGTAACCTCTATGCTCCGTTCAACCGCAGTCATGAGCGTTTTATCGCCATGGATATCCGGTCGGCGGAACTGACCAAGTATGCAGCCAACGCCATGCTGGCCACCAAAATCAGCTTCATGAACGAGATTGCGAACATCTCGGAGCGTGTCGGCGCTGACGTCGAGGCCGTGCGCAGGGGAATCGGTTCCGACTCGAGGATCGGCTTTGCCTTTATCTACCCCGGTGCAGGCTATGGGGGCTCCTGTTTTCCAAAGGACGTCCAGGCTCTCGAGCGAACAGCCAGGAAATACGGATACGACTCTCGCATCCTCCAGGCGGTCGAGGCGGTCAATCACGACCAGAAACTCCACCTGGTGTCCAAAATCAGGGAGCATTTCAACGGCGACCTCAAGGGGCGTGTGATCGCGGTCTGGGGGCTGGCTTTCAAGCCGAACACCGACGACATGCGCGAAGCTCCGAGCCGTCGGGTCATGGAAGAGCTCTGGAAAGAAGGGGTGAGCATCAGGGCCTATGATCCGGTGGCCATGAACGAAGCGAAGCGGCTCTATGGAGATCGGCAGGACCTTGTGTTCGCCGAAAACCCTGAAGCGGCCGTAAAAGGCGCCGACGCCCTCGTCGTAATGACCGAATGGATGGTATTCCGCAGCCCCGATTTCGATCAGATTAAAAAATCCCTGCGGCAGCCGGTAATCTTCGACGGCAGGAACATCTACAATCCTGAATTGATGGAGCAGCTCGGTTTCAGCTATTACTCGATCGGTCGTTTGCCCCGCGTGGCGAAACAGCCTTGAGGAAAGTGCTGCAGCGGGCCTTTGCCGTGTCCGAGACGCCATGAGGCGCCTGCCTCCAGCGCGGATCTCGTATAGCTCACGGCATTGCCGACGGCATCGGTCATAGCCGCTCCCTTCGCCAACCCGGCTGCTATCGCCGAAGAGAGGGTGCACCCGGTGCCATGAGTATTCTGCGTGACGATTTTCCGGTTTGAAAACCAGTAGAACCTTCCCTGGTGCAGCAGACAGTCACTGCACTCGCTTCCTTCTCCATGGCCACCCTTGACCAGTACAGACGAGCCTCCTTCCCGATTGAGCTGAAGTGCTGTCTGCTCAATCTCCTCCCTGGTAGCAGGGCTCTTTTCGCGCCCTGTCAGCAGGGCGGCCTCCGGCAGGTTCGGAGTTATAAGCGTCGCAAGAGGGAAGATGCGTTTCATCGAACTCAGGCTTTCACCCGGAAACAGGGTTTTCCCGCTCGAAGAGCGCAAAACGGTATCGAGGACGACCGGAACCCCTTTAATCCTCCCGAGGAGCCCTGTGACCGTTTCTGCGGCCTCCTGAGATCCGAGCATGCCTATCTTGACTGCGTCGATACGGATGTCGTCGGCCAACGCCTCAAACTGCTTTACGATGAAATGTGCAGGAATGGCGTAGGAAGCTGTAACTCCCATGGTGTTCTGGGCAGTCACGGACGTGATCACGCTAAGCCCGTAACAGCCGCAGGCTGCAATGGCCTTGAGGTCCGCCTGGATTCCGGCGCCGCCGCTTCCGTCCGAACCGGCGATGGTCAGGACGGTTGAATATTCCTGCAGCAGATTCATAGCCAGATCCTGTCGACAAGGTCCCTTGCTGCCGCAACAGGGTCATTGGCTCCCGAAACCGCAGATATGACCGCGATGCCCGATGCTCCGGCCTTCATGACCTCCTGGACATTGTCCGCTCCAATGCCGCCGATGGCCACTACGGGCAGTCCAGCAGCTTTACCGATATCACGGATAGGTGAGGTGCCGAGCGGTGGAGTGGTTTTTTCCTTTGATAAGGTCGGGAAAATGTGTCCTGCACCGATGTAGTTCGCGCCGTCATACCTTGCTTTTTCAGCTTCAGAGGTATTTGCGACCGATACTCCGATTATGGCATCAGGGCCGAGCAGTGATCGGGCTGCAGATGCCGGCAGGTCGTCCTGGCCGAGATGTACACCGTCGGCATGCATGGCCAGAGCGATGTCTACCCGGTCGTTGACGATAAATATCGCCTCGCGCTGCCTGCAGAGCTCCTGGATTCTCACGGCCCATTCGTAAAGCTCGAGGCCTGAAGCGGTTTTTCTGCGTAGCTGCACCATTCGGGCTCCTCCCTCGAGTGCCATGCCGGCGAGTTCGACGGGGCAGAGGCTTTCGTCGGTGATGACGCAAAGGAATCGGCGGGGAAGTGTCATGATGAAATAAACGATTGAAACCTGTTGACCATTTTTGGCAGCGCTCCGGCATCGATGAACGGGCCGAGGGCAGCGATGCCATATGCCCCTTTTTCGATGCATGCGAAAGTCCTGTCAGGTGTGATCCCTCCGACAGCAAAGACAGGGATGGAAACACTCCTGCAGACCTCTTCAAGTAAATCAAGACCCTGCGGTGGCCCGAAAGCCTCCTTGGATGGCGTTGGAAATACCGGGCCGAAGAGCAGGTAATCGATCCCCGACTTCTCTGCCTTGACGGCTGCTGCCCGGCTGTGAACGCTTCGGCCTGCGATCAGTCCGGGAGCGGCCTTCCTGACGATGTCAGGCGGGCATGACGACTCAGGAAGATGAACTCCGTGCGCTCCTGACGCCAGAGCGATATCGAACCTTTCGTTGACCATGAGCATCGATCCTGTACTCTTGATCATAGAGACAAGCCTACCGCAGAGCGAAAATAAGGGTCCGGCTTCAAGCCCTTTTTCGCGCAGCTGAATGATTACCGGTACTGAACGGGCAAGCGCCTCAGCCTGCTGAATTGCCAGGCCCTGGTGCGAAAGATGTTCGCCGCCGCTGCTGACAATCATCAGGCGGGGGAGTTCTCGGTGTTTTTTTGTCATACATTCCAATTTCAGGCACGATAACTATTTTTGAATCTATTTCACAATGCGGAGGCCCATCCTGATCGCCCTTGAACGTCGGCTTCCGCCAAGGTTCGTCAACATCAACAATACTTATTATGGCACCATTCGAGGAATCTCTGAGGAAATCCGGAATCGTATTGCCAGCTGTCGCAGCGCCGGCAGGCCTGTATCAGCCTGCGATCCGCATTGGGGATTTGATTTACACTTCAGGACAGTTGCCGCTGGTCGACGGAAAACTCCAGGAACCGGGAGGGAAGGGGCGTGTGAGCGAACTGCGCCAGGACGAGGTCGCTATTGCTGCAAGGACGGCTGCCCTTAATGCCGTAGCTGCGATCAGATCAGAGGCAGGATCGCTCGATGCCGTTGCCAGGATCGTAAAACTGACCGTCTATGTTTCGAGCGAGCAAGGCTTCACGAATCAGCATATCGTCGCCAACGGAGCATCGGCCCTTATCGGTGAAATTTTCGGTGATGCAGGACGGCACGTCAGAAGCGCTGTCGGTGTCGCCGCACTTCCTGTCGATGCCAGCGTCGAAGTTGAGCTGGTCGCTTTCTGCCCGCTTCCCTGAACGGCAAATCCGCTCAGCCCCCTATCTTTTCCCTCCTTCGATCTGACCTTTAGCGCCCTCCCGATTGCCAGGGGAGGGCGCTGAAGGTCATTAATAATCGAATCAATAAACAGTGTCAAAGCATTAGAGTAATGCTGTATGATGGCTTTTTACACTCTGCAATGCTTTTTATACAAAACACACATCTCAATCTTGGTGATAATAACGGTAATTACTGCTGATAATAGTAATAAAACGTTATTAAAAAGATTTTACAATTCATAAAAAGGTATCTGTAATCTTTTTGCTGCAGATATAGATTGCTGCTTGTTAGATTTTATAGTCGTATAAGAAAAATAATTTAATATAGTAAAAAATAAATCAACCAAATTAATTTAAAAGATTTGAATAAAAGAAAATAACTCAATCAAGTTAAGATTTTATTTAAGCAATTATATGCTTTTAAAATAGTTTTGTATGGTCTTGTAGTAGCTTAAATTATTATTCTGTAGAATTCTTAATTAAGCGTTATGAATAGGTTATGTTATCTTTATAGTTAGTGGTAATAAGTCTGTAGTTTTATTTTTATAAAAACTCTTAAAACGTGTTTATGTATGGTTTTAAAAATTGTTAAAAACTGTTAAATTTTTTTTATTGATGATCACAATAACTGGTTTGCTTAGATCTGTAAATAGCTTCGTTATTCGGGGTCTGAAAAATGCGGTGCAGCGCCAGCCTTGGCTCGGCGGCAGAATGAGGGAATGTTTTTTTGCGAATTACTCTTCTCTTCGGTAAACTAAAGGGCGCGTCCATGCGGTCGCCTTTTTAGTTCAGGGTCGCCTTCGACAAAAGCAGAATCCCATTTATCGTGCCGGCACTCCGGTTTGCGGAACGCCGGTATTTCGAGGCCGACCCGTTTTCGTGTGCTGACGGGAGCCCTCGATCACCAGGCTTGTGCCTGGTATTTTCCTTTCCATATCAATTAAAGACCGCTCACATGTCCCGTATTTTCAGTGCCGTTCTCATGATAGTCGTCCTGGTTTTCGGCATCTTTATCGGATTCAGGATAAAAGGAGGAGGCGGTAGCGATGCGGCCGGCCGGCAGACGAAAATGATTGACGCATTCAGGCTTATCAAGTCGGCTTACGTTGATCCCGTCAACGAGGACAGCCTTGCGGGTGCGGGTGTCAGAGGCATGGTTGAATCACTGGATCCTCATACAGTCTATCTCGAGCCTGAAAAAGCTGCCTATGCGAACGCCGAGTTTGACGGGAATTTCGACGGTATCGGCATTGAATTCGATGTCGTGCATGACACGCTTCTTGTGGTCACTCCCCTGGCAGGAGGTCCAAGCGAATCGGTCGGCATCATGCCCGGCGACCGTATTGTCGCGATCGACTCCATGAGCGCCGTCGGGATCACCCCCAACGCCGTACTCAAGAAGCTGAGAGGTTCGCGCGGCTCAAGGGTCAGCCTGAAGGTTTATCGGCCAGTGGCCCGCAGGATGATAGATTTCCAGGTCACCCGGGGGAAGATATCGACATCGAGCATCGACGCAGCCTTTCTTGTCGATGACAAGACAGGCTATATTAGAATCAGCAGGTTTGTCGCGACTACCGCTGCTGAGTTCCGCAGCTCGATCCAGAAGCTCCTCGCTCAGGGGATGAAGCGTCTTATTATTGATGTGAGGGGTAACCCGGGAGGATTCCTCGACCAGGCTGTCGAAGTGGCCGACGAACTTTTGCCTGACCGTAAACTGATTGTATATACAAAAAGCCGTCATGGCGGGGCGGACGAGATGAAATATGTCGCAAAACCCGGCGGCATTTTCGAAAAGGGGTCGCTTTGCATTCTCGTTGATAGGGGCAGCGCGTCAGCTGCCGAGATTCTTGCCGGAGCCCTGCAGGATAACCGTCGCGGCCTGCTTGTGGGCGAGCTCACTTTCGGCAAAGGGCTGGTGCAGAGGCAGTTCCAGTTTTCGGACGGTTCTGCCCTCCGGCTCACGGTTTCGAGATACTATACCCCTTCCGGCCGCCAGATCCAGCGAGGCTATGACGAAGGCATGCATGGACGTGAGCGTTACTACAAGGAGATGTTCACCAGGACCATGCCGGACAACTTCATGAAAAAGTATGGAGGCTTGCTGTACAAGGACAGCGGAGACATTTCCGTCTACAGCACAGGCCGCCTTTCGGGAAGTGTTCCCGGTGACAGCCTCAAGGCGGTGCTTTCCAAAGCCGGAGGTATCCTGCCCGATTACTGGGTTTTCGGCAGGCCATACACTGATCTGTATCAGGAGATCTACGCGAAGGGCCTTTTCGAGGATATCGCCCTGACGCTGATCGACGACCCTGCAAGTCCTGTGCAGAAATACCGGACTTCGGCACAGGCATATTTCGACGGTTACAAAGGCCCTGAAAACCTTGAGGCCCTTGTGAAGAGAGGGTGTGCAGCAAAAAAGATCGCATTCAACGCTTCCGAATTCAGCCGGGACCGCAATTTTATC
>DATMYL010000009.1:0-17823 GCA_035560975.1 Chlorobaculum sp.
CTCGAAGCCTGCGTCGCGGATCAACCCGGTAAGCCAGTGGTAGGCCGACTCGAAGACTGTTGTTTCGACCGTATCGCTTCCATACCAGACACCGAATGTTCCATCCGAAAAACGGCTTGCCTGCCAGTTTTTGAATGGCCAGGTTATCGCATTGAACCATACGGCATCTTCAAATGGACGATGAATTTCCGGTAGATGCGACTGATAAGGAAAAGGCCGGGCGTCCGACTCGACATTCTGGGCCAGAAGCCACTCCTCCGGCTTGTCGGTCAAGTCGTCAAACAGATCCTCCGACTCCTTTAATGAAACGATATTGCGGATCAGGTCCCGATGAATATCGGTTACAGTGAGATGCGAAAATAACTGGTTCATTTCATCGGCAGGTCAAATCCCGCGGGCACGGTCAAGATAGGACCGCACCATCAAAAGACCCGCAAACCCCCACTCCCTGATCACCTCGACAGGGGTAAGGTTGTCAAATGCCTTGTTCCGGGTGGATATCCAGCGATAGGCGAGCTCCCGGTTTTTCGGAAACAGCAAACGCAGATTTTTGTGGATCGCAAGTAAATGACCGACCCGTTCATATTGATCGCGACTGGTGCCTATGGGTTCGCCCTTGCGATACCGCGTCAATGCAGAACGGTTTGCGGGAGCGAGCCCTAAAAGTGCAGACTGCTCTTCTGTTGTCAGATTCCAGTGGTCGAACAGAGTCATCACCATTTTGGCCAAAGCCCCACGGTCTTTCGATGCGATGTTCTGACGCTCAAGCACTGTGCCCATCATGCCCTCTCCATTTGTGTTGTTGTTCTTCATGAATTATAGCAAATCGTCACTATTGGTACAATAAGTGTTTTAATAGTAACAATTATTCGGGCGTATCAATTTCCGAAGCACAGGTGACGAACGATGCTTAATGATGAGAGGTTTCTACTCAGGGTGTTTCATCCAATTTGACTTTATAACCGGATATACATCCTGGGGGATATTTTAGGGGCACACCTCACAGGGTATATTTTGTAAAGGTAGGTCGTAAAACATATTACACGGAGTCAATCCATGATGGAACAGACAGTCCGGATGCCGATGCAGCTTGCCAAGGTGCTCCAAGAAAACAGGAAGAAGCTGAAACTTACGCAGAAGCAGGCTGGAGAAAAGGTTGGATTGCTTCCCAAGACCATTTCAGCGATGGAAAACAATCCTGAAGGTTCAAGTATCAGCAGTCTGTTCAAGCTCCTATCAGCTCTTGGTCTCGAACCGGTCTTTCACCCGAAAGGGTCAGCAGGTCTATCAGATGGAGAGTGGTAATGGGCCGAAAACTTACAGTTAGTGCATCGCGGTTTGATTGGCTCATGATGTGACGCGATTATCAAAGAACTGATCGACCGAACGCTGCTGATCTCAATCGCATGAGCAATGAATTACCCGCAGGATATCCCGCGCATTTCGCTGTTAGGAGTATTCCGGGTGTCAAGCAATGTGCGGACTTCGTGTCAAATAAGATTTTCATGACGAAGAAGTTTAAGTAGTTGTGAGCGTCCCTCAACCTTACGGCGCCCATCGCGGATTGAGCGCCTCGGTATGTGACGCAATTATCGAAGAACTGATCGACCGAACGCTGCTGATCTCAATCGCATGAGCAATGAATTACCAGCAGGATATCCCGCGCATTTCGCTGTTACCATTATTCCGGGTGTCAAACAATGTGCGGGATGACTTCGTGTCAAATAAGATTATGATGAGAAAGAAGTTTAAGTAGTTGTGAGCGTCCCTCAACCTTGTTGTGAGCGTCCCTTAACCTTATTGATCATCCGGTCCTACGTGCCCAGGCTAATGTTTTAGCCGGCAGGGGGTATTCGAGTTCCCAGACAATAGATATTGGCCTTGATCCTTCATGGCGTCGGTAACGTAAGGGCCCCGCAAATAAGTAGGGTGACGTCAGGCCATTCGGGAGGCGTTTTCGTTCACGGATGAAGAGTAGCGGAGTGTATCCCTGTTCGCGATGGTTTATATAGCGGAGTCCAGTCATTGATGTGTCGCTTGTCTGCGACTGACTTTGCCAGTGGAAGAGTGATTCGGTGATTGCGTAGTCCTCATACATGGTTGTTGGCGAGTAATCTTCCTCGTTTTTATTGATATCAGCGAAAAAGAGATCGATTTTACGTTTTGAAACATGCAGGAGCCCTTCACGTGATGCTTTTGGTTGTTCAAAAGATCCAAGGTCAAGTGCCTGGGTTATCTGTTCCCTGAAATAGGATCCGTGCAGTGCCAGTGGTCCAGTCATTTCGGGAAAGCGCTTTAGACTATGTTGTGTACGATTTTCCTTCAACCATGAAAAGAGCTCAATGAGATCATGTTTGAGCCCTGGACGTGTATTGAGGAATTGTAGTGCCTCTTGCAAAGATCCGGGTCTTTTTTTCCCCCACAATGAACTTAGCAGTATCCGTGGTGTTTCAGGTAACTCAGACGTTCCATAGGTCAGCAGGTTCATGCCATCGTTGACAATGTGCATGTCATCCATGAAGAGGAGGCGACGGAAGCCTTCTGTTAAAGGGGCCGAGTATTCCTGGAGGTCATTTGCTTGCCTGGTTCCGGTTGCTTCTGCAAGGAGAAGGTGAGGAAGTCCTTTTCTATAAAGCTCATCAGGCGAGTCGAGGTGAAGAAAGTTGATCATATCATTAAGGCTGACTTGCCCATTACGCAACGTGTTAAGTTGTCGAAGCTCCTGCAGAAGTCGAGCTCCGCGCATGGCGTTCATCGTGGATCGGATATTCTGGATAACATGTTCTTTTGCCTGTCTTTCAAGGTGTATGAGGCATCCTGAAGGCAGGAATGGCATATCTGACTCTATCTGCGGCAGCAGCGGTCGTTCCGGTTTGCTTGACAGCGCACGGAAGCGGTTTCCATAGCTAAATCTGCGATGTTGAGGGGCGATGAAGTCCAGAACGGTAAGGTGTGATTTTTCATCATGAATGCGCAAGCCCCTACCGAGCTGTTGCAGAAAAATGGTAAGGCTTTCTGTAGGTCTTAAGAACAGGACGGTGTCGATTGACGGTATGTCGACGCCTTCATTGTAAAGGTCAACAGTGAAGATGATGTTTACGTCTCGTTTTTCAAGTTTCTGATGAGCATCGTATCGAAGTTCGGCCGATGAATTTGCACTGAGTGCGATTGCCGGGAAGTTCATGCTGTTGCAGAACTCGGCCATAAAGTTTGCATGGGCGATACTGACGCAGAATCCAAGTGCCCTGATTTGACGTATATCATTTACATATCGGTCGAGTTGCCCTACGACCCAATCAGCCCGAAGCTTATTGCTTTCAAGCAAGCCTCTCAACTGGCCTTCGTCGTAACCATTTCTTTTCCATTCAAGCCCTGAAAAATCAAGTCCTTCCAGATCGGGTATTCCGAAATAATGGAACGGGACGAGCAACGCTCTTTCTACTGCTTCAGGAAGTCGGATTTCATGGGTAAAAGCGCCGCCGAAGTCATTGCGGATGTCTTTACCGTCGTTTCGTTCAGGCGTTGCCGTCAAGCCGAGCAGTGACGTTGGGTTGATATGTTTGATCAGAGCCTGATAAGAATCGGCTGCGGCATGATGTGCTTCGTCCAGTACCACATAGTCGAAATGGGATGGATCAAGGCCGCTGAACCCTTTGCTGTTCCAGCTTTGGACTGTGCAGAACAGGTGGTTCAGCTCGGTCGGATTCACTCCTCTGGCAATGATTTCACCGAAACTGCCGTTGCGTAGTACCTGACGAAACGCCCCTCTTGCCTGTTTCAGGATTTCTTCCCGATGTGCGATATAAAGCAAGCGAGGCAGTCCTGCTTTTTTGTTCGCAAAGCTTTTGTAATCGAAGGCGGCAATCATGGTTTTGCCAGTTCCCGTAGCGGCAATTACCAGGTGCCTTTGCTTTCCTGTATTCCGTTCGTTTTGGATATCGTCGAGGATAATCTGCTGGTAATTGTAGGGGCGAAGGTCGAAAAGCGGCATATAACCTTCCGGCATACTACCTGCATTGCGCTCAATTGAAAGAGCCTCATCGAGACGATCAAGATCATCTTCTCGGCAGATGGTGAATTCCCCTTCGTCTTCCCAGTGTGATTCAAAGGTTGCAATGGCTTGTTGCCATAGATGTGAGGTTTCGTATTGGCTGATCTTAGCTGTCCACTCAAGACCTTCGTCAAGAGCCGCTTTAGATAAGTTTGCTGAGCCGATATAGGCGGATCCGAAGCCAGTTAGGCGGTGAAATATATAGGCTTTGGCGTGCAGACGGGTACGTCGGGTGTCATAGGAGATCCTGACTTCAGTATTCGGAAGCTTGAGAAGCGCTTCAATCGCTTTGAGTTCTGTTGCGCCCATGTAGGACGTAGTGGCGATACGAAGTCTTGGTCCACCGTCCGGAGCAGGAGTGGCGGTGAAGTCGGTCAGGGCTGATAGAATGGGGCGGAGCCCTGCATATCTGATGAACGAAACCAGCCAATCTGCACGGTCGCTGCTTGAGAGTTCCTTGATGAGTTGGGTGCGAAGTGCAGGAGTTCGAGATGAACCGGTCAGGAGTGCTGAACTCGACAATGGAGTGTCCGGGCGGATAGACGGCAACCGCAGAGGAGTTACCGGTCTGATTTGCATCAAGGCTTGGTGCGCATGGGGGCGCAGTTCATAGAGTATGGTTTTAAATATCTCCGGTGATTGTAACACCGCATTTATCGCTTCGCTAAGATTATCGTTTTTGCTTGAAGAAATCGTTTCTGCAAAGAAGATTGAAATCTCTTTTGCCATCGCACCGGCTAATCGGTATGGAAGTTCGTTAGCCTCGATTTTAGACCATATAGCTTGATCTAACAGGCCAGCCTTTTCAAGCCTTGTGTGAAGCTCAACGGTATGCAGGAGGTCATAGAACCCCGTAGGCAGCTTTTTGTCCATGATTGTGAATTATTCCGTCCCGTCTTCCAAGATTTATGATTAGAGGTCTTGCTAGAGATAGGTTCTCCGATCGGCAGGATTGAAGACTTTTCATCCGGCTTTAGATGCTCTGTATGTGCTACGGTTAATAAGTTGGTGACGGATTGGCTTGGAGTTTCAGTTTCATCCAGCGTAATCTCTTCGACGGAGAAATATTCGTGGTAACAGTGGTCGTCTTCATCGATCGAACCGGAAGCATAGGGGAACAGCTCCGGGATGCCGAGTTGATGTGCTATGAAGAAGCACTCTTCTTCGAAGTTGCTTTTGAGGATTCGGTCGATTTCGTCGAGGGGGATATGCCTGGGATTCAAAAAGATAATCGAACCCCATTGCTTATAGTTTGAAGCGTCCCGGTAGAGGTAGTTGAGCTTGATGTGTCTGTTCATGGGGTAACAGATCGGTTAAGCGTTGATCACCGGCAATCCCGATACTGCGTTGGGTTTATAATATGATATCGATTGATAGGCCGATTAGCAAGGGAATCGATTTGTTCATGCTACTTGCGCAAGTGCCGGTTCAGAAAAAAAGGGGAGCGAAGAAAAGGGGACGCTCACAACTACTTAAACTTTAGTCGAGAATATCTTATTTGACTTGCGGCTGGGTTCCAACTGCAAGTTCAGAAGCAAAGTAAGATGAGGGACGCTCACAACTACTTAAACTTTAGTCGAGAACATCTTATTTGACTTGAGGGCACGTCCCAACTGCAAGTTCAGAAGCAATGGGGCTGACATCGAGGGAATCGGAAAGATATGGCGGCAATTTGCATCGTCCCGATTTGACAGGGCTGCCTGATGCGGCAGGTCCATCAAACCGGGAGGCGCGGGAAGATAAGAGAGGTTCAGCCGAGGATGGTGATGCAGTCCGGGTTTCTTGGTGGGGCTTCCGGCAGGGGACCGGCCGGGTAGCCAAATACGGCTGCTGCGTAGGGTTCGTGCCCTTCGGGAAAGCGGATGCCGAGTTCGCGGAACATCGCTTTGCCTTTTTCGGTGGCATGAAACATCATGACGGCATGCGTCCAGCAACTCGCGATCTCCAGCGAGGCTGCGGCGAGCAACATGTTTTCCATGGCGAGCGTGCAGTCGTATTGCGGGGAGATCGCATTCACGTCACCCGAGATGATGACTTGCATCGGCGCGTTGTAAAAGACGCTGAAGCCCTCCTGTTTGGCTATTTCCCTTAATGCTTCGATGTTCGATTCGAGGAAGGCGTTCCTGCAGACGTTTTCGAGTTTGCCGAGCAGCTCAGAGTCACGGATGACCGTGAAATGCCATGGCTGCTGGTTCATGGCAGTGGGGGCGTATCGGCCGGCTTCAAGCATCTGTTCGAGTTCCGTCTGGCCGATCGGGTCCTGACGGAAGGAGCGTACGCTACGCCGCCTGAGTATTGTTGCGATTGTCTGGTTCATGCTTTTCAAGTTTTTATGGTTCAGGGCATGATTCTGTCGCTCATGGAGCAATATACTAACCGAAGATTCGATCTTCTATCCAAGGCCCGATCCTGACCCTTTAATTATCTTGTCAACTGTCAACTGTCAACTGTCAACTATCAACTATCAACTGTCACGGTTTATCGAATCAGCAGCAGGGCTTTGGTTTTCTTCGGGTGCCGATGGCGTCGGCGGCTAACATTGCGTACAGGACTTTATCCGGTGTGACTACACCCGCTTCATGATGAATGGATGAGGCCGGGTTACAGGCTTTGTCTGCGGCCAGCTTCAACAGGTTTCGGTCGATGTTTGCAAGCCCGATATCGGCAAGGGTGGTGGGGAGGCCGATCTCTTCACAGAAAGAGTAGACCGTATCGATCACTTCCGGCGCGGCGTCCGTGAGATGAAGTCCTGCAAGGGTGCCGAAGGCGACTTTTTCTCCATGGTAGAACGCATGGGTCTCAGTCAGGGCTGTGAGCCCGTTGTGAATGGCGTGGGCGCTTGCGAGCCCGCCGCTTTCGAATCCGATTCCGCTCAACAGGATATTTGCCTCCACGATACGCTCCAGGGCGGGTGTGACGACATGCTGCCCGGCGGCAACCTTTGCTGCCGGGCCATAACCGAGCAACGTGTCGTAGCAGAGCCTCGCCAGATTGAGTCCTGCAAGAGAGGCAATACCGCCACACTCGTTTTCCGACCTGGTATCGTTGCAGGATTTGGCTTCGAACCAGGTCGCCAGCGCGTCACCCATGCCCGCTACAAGAAAACGTACAGGGGCGTTGGCGATGATTTCAGTGTCAACAAGGACAACCGCCGGGTTCAATTTCTGGTAAGAGACCGATTCGAAAACTCCCTGCTCGGAATAGAGAACTGCACAACCACTGCAGGGAGCATCGGTCGATGCGATGGTCGGGACGACAAGTACCGGGATTCCGGCACGGTCGGCTGCGATTTTGGCTGTATCGATGGTTTTGCCGCCACCCATGGCCACAAGCACATCGATGTCCTTGTTCCGGATGACCGCCGCAAGTCGGGCAAGTTCCTGTTCGCAGCACTCTCCTCCGAACGGCTCGACTATCAGTGACTGCGATGCGAGGTCGATGCCGCTCGCAGGGATGATCTTCCCGTGTGCCGAGGCTGAAGCGAGGATAAGCCCCCTGTTGCCGAAAAGCTTGACAAGAGCCGGCAATTCACCGATCGCACCTGCGCCCTGAATGTATTTGCCGGGAAACAGGGCTTTTTTGAACAGGGAATTTTTCATCGGCGATTGTCACTCCTTTTACGAGTTTGGGGTTCAGTCATTAAAATACCAATTACTTTTCGGGGAGCCGCTTTTTGTCTCAGGACTCAATTGACCTGGTTGATCGGGCAACGGTAAGTGCGTAAATCTGACCGCTTGATCTCCTGATATCAAGTCCATTATGCAACTTTTTAAGCCGGGTTCTTATTGTAATTAAATCATGAGTAGACATCTGTTTTTATGATCCCCCTGCAAGGTCAACACTCTAAGCTCACTCGCAAAGAGCCAGTTAACCGACATGTTTTTTGTAAAGAACAAACAAAAGGGGGACACTATGAAAAAGATTCCGCTACTGCTTTCTGTGTTGGTATTGATGCTTCTCTCTCTGCAACAGGCACTTGCAACTCCACCGGATGTAATCGTTGTGCACAAGGACGATGTCGGTAATTATTTAACCGACGCCAACGGCAGAACGCTCTACTGGACCAAAAAAGATATGCCGGGAACGAACAGGTGCAGCAACAGTCCAAGTGTTGATAAATGGCCTCCATTTTTCAATGGAGCAATTTTATCGGCCTCTCCTGAGATGTCTTCAAAAGAGTTTGGCACCATAATCCGCAGAGACGGTCGAAAACAGAATACCTTCAGGGGTTATCCGCTTTATTATTCCAGCCTGGATGAGCAGCCCGGCGATACAAAGGGACATAAGCTCACCAAGGCCTGGTCTGTCATGATTCCCGGTAAGTTCCATCTCGTTGAAAAATTGTACACTGGTTACAGTGTCACTGAAGGGACCTCGAACTGACTTGTCGTCAATGTGAACCGGAGATGGCAGACAGCCATATTCATTTGACCAGGAAGAGTGTCATTGCAAGGTCCTGCGAGGCGTTTCCGGCTTCGCAGGACTTTTTTATGCGTTTCACATCTATCGCAATCCAGTTCTTGTATATGTCCCAAGGTTCTCGTTATCGGCATCTCACAATGAGATCGGAAGCATTGCAAAAACATGTAAAGAGATGCATACCCAGAGTTCCCGGCCGCTGCGGGATTGTTATGCAATGATCATTATGGCGCATTCTCGAATTTTTCGTTCACCGCGGGAAGTACCCCAGTTTACATGCCTGCTCATTCCGGGCGAACATTCTTGTCCGGGGCGTGTTCGCCCGGAATGAGATGAGTCCTGCTGTATAACTTGCACATCCGGGCCGTGGTCAACCAGCTTGCATTGCTTGCAGGTTTCAGGCTGACGGGTTTTTGCGCCTTGAAGTCAGCAACGTTGCAACGACAACGGCGCCAAGGCCGGTGAGCGACATCACGATTAGATTCTTGTTTCTGTTACCGTAGATTTCATCCTCAGGCACGAAGCCGATAATCAGAAAGTTGTCGTAAAACCTGTACATGAACAAACCTGTCCGGTTTCTGACCTTTGCAGTAAAGGATCCTTTCGCACCCTCGAACGCACTTTCCGGAAATCCGTAGGAGGTAAGGCTTTGGCCGATATTTTTTCCGTCGAAGGTACTCAGGATTTTGCCATTGAAATCCGCTAACCAAGCCTGGCCATAAGACCCGATCCGCCAGTCCTTGACGATGTTTTCGATAGCGGCCGTTTTCATGACAGCTTCAATCCTTTCCGGCTTGTAGCCTATCTGGACAATGCCGGGCTGGTCGATTCGGGCCACACCTGCATACTGGAAAAGCGTCTTGTCGATACCTTTCGGCATCGGTTTCTGGGCGAGTTCGAAGTCCTTGTAGTAAATGGCGAGCATGAACTCCTTCGAGTTGGGGTTCGACGCGAAATCGTAGCCGACGTGACTGCTGAGGGTGCTGCCGACGAGGATGCCATTTCGGTCTGCAATATGGAGTTCATCGACATTAAGCAGCTTTTGGATCCGTTCGAGCTCGAGGGCATCCCCGACGATGGTCGGCTTGAGTGCGATCATGTAGGAGAATGCGTGCGCTTTTGCTATGGCCTGGGCGTCGGAATCGAGACGTATGGTGTTCAAGTTTGCCTTGGTATCCTTGATAATGCTTTGGATATCGTCCATGTTCAGACTGATCATCTTTTTTGTCTGTTCAAGGGACTGATTTGACTGCAGGGCAAAAGAAACCGCCGCCATCAGGAGCATCGTCATCGTCAGGTACCATATGGCAATCGGAAGCTTTTTCAAGGTTATTTTGCTCGGAATGTTCATGGTAGTATTTACTCTGCTTTAAGGTTTATGCAATCTGGCGGCTGGCCAGTTCCCTGAAAAATCCTTCCTGTTCCATCAGCTCATCGTAGGTGCCCTGCTGGACGAATCGCCCATTGTCGAGGCAGTAGATCCTGTCGGCCTTTCTGATGGTGCTGAGCCGGTGGGCTATGACGATCCGCGTCGCCTTGAGGCTCTCGAGGCTTTCGCTGACAACCTCCTGTTTAAGATTGTCGAGCGCGCTGGTGGCTTCGTCGAAAAAGATGATGCCGGGTTTGCGGACGAGCGATCCTGCGATCAGCAGGCGCTGTTTCTGCCCGCCAGAGATCGTTGCGCTGCCTTCGCTGATGACGGTGTACATGCCCATCGGCATGTTGCGGATGTCTTCGTCGATACCGGCCATTTTCGCGGCTTCCCAGGCGTCGTCGACAGTGAGCGCGCTGGAACCGATGATGCTTTGCAGTACGAAGCCAGGCTGCAGTTGGCCGTTCTGCATGACCACCCCGATCTGGCGACGGACGGCCTGCACGTTCAAGGCAGCAAGGTCGATGCCGTCGTAGAAGACGGTTCCGCTGTCCGGCTTTTCAAATCCGAGGAGCAGCCTCAGGATGGTCGATTTGCCGGATCCTGATCCTCCGACGATGGCCACGAACTGACCTGGTTCAGCCTTGAAATCGATATCGTGGAGGATCTGCGGAGAATCGCTGCTGTAGCTGAAGTTCACGTTCTGCATTTCGATCCTGCCCTGCAGTTTCCCTGGCTGCATCTGGAAGTCGGTTGCCTCTGGTATGGTCTCGAAGACCGGTCTGATGCGTTCGTAGAGCGGTATGACGTTCAGGCTCGCAATGAGGGTCATGGCCGACTGCATGAGGGCAGTCTGGAAACTCGTGTACGCAGCTGTGAAAGCGATGAAGGAACCGCTGTCCAGGTGAGTGCCGGTGAGCATGCCGCCGGCCGAAACGATGATGAGGGCCATGGCGACGACCGGGAATGATGCTGTCGTGACGGCGAGCACGTTTTGCAGTCTGCCCGCCTGGAAGGCAAGGTTGCGCTCTTTGATGAAGAGGTCGGACCATTGGGTGAAGGCCGGTTTCTCCGTGCCGGTTATCCTGATCTTGGCGATCCCGGTCAGCAGGTTTCCGAGAAGTCCGGAAATCCTGCCTTGTATGGCCAGCATCTCTTTGTTCAGGAAGAGCTGGCGATAGCTTGTCCATGCCGTTATGCCGACGATGAGTGTGGTCATGAGCGCTGCCAGCAGCGCAAGTCGCCAGTTGTAGAAGAAGAGGAGTACGAAATTCGACAATCCGAAGAGGAGTCCGAGGATAATGGTCAGGGCCGCATTGCTGATGATTTCCCGGATCTGCGAAACGCCGAGCACCCTCATGGCGAGGTCGCCGGAAGAGTATTTTCTGAAAAAGGCGATAGGCAGGTTGAGCAGCCGGTCGATGAGTGCCGGCTGGATGACCATGTCCATGCGCGTCTGCAACCGCATGGCAGTGACCTGCCGGGCGAGCTCGAAGCCTGATGCAGCGATGACGCTGGCCATCAGGATCAGCGCCAGCTGGAGAAGCTGGCTCCTCGATGACTCCGGGATGACCGAGCCGAAAAGGACGCCCGTAAGTATTGGGGTCAGTAGGCCGAGCAGTGCGCCTGCCATGCCGTACATGAGGGTAAAGGCGATATCGCCGCGACCTTTCCTGATGCCGAATTTGAGGATCTCCCTGCTGCCCAGTAGTTTGGCAGGGAAAGGTCGGTAGAGCACCCATGCCTGGGCGTCGTCGATTTCGGTGGCGATCCTGGTGTCTACTCGAACGGTTTCATTCTTTGCGGGATCGATGAGTCTGTAACCGTTGCGGTTGTCAGGCAAGAGTGCCACGGGCGTCATATCGTGCTTGCGAAACGCAAGGATCGGGCCGTTTTCCGTTTTCCACCAGAGGGAGTCGCTACGCAGGGTTACCTTTCTTGTTCTTATCCCGGAATGGCGGCAGATCGCCTGAAGCGGGTCTTCGTGTGAGGGGCCCGATGAGGGAAGCGGTTCGATGATCCTGATTCCTGCGGCATTGCCGACCAACTTGCAGGCCGCGACCAGCGGATCGGCGGTCTGGGGCAAGTCAGCGGATCCGCTACCGTCCATCAGTTCTGCCAGAGCACCAAGGGCGGTCTGGTAGCGTTCCCGCTGGAATCGCGACTTTTCCCTGACACGCTCCGGGAAGGGTTTCGTGTCCGGAGCGTCATGTCGACGTTTTTCTGTCATTGTTCCTTTCGTCAGCCGGTCTTGATAAGTCCTGCATAGACGCCACCCATAGCCATGAGCGATTCATGGGTGCCCCGTTCCATGACCTTGCCGTATTCGAGCACGATGATCTCGTCGCAGTCTCGGATGGTGCTCAGCCGGTGCGCCACGATCAGGCAGGTGCAGCCGAGCCTGCGAATGTTTTCATCGATGATCTTTTCCGTGGCCGGATCAAGCGCGCTGGTGGCTTCGTCGAGGATCAGGATGGAGGGCTTGGTGGCCAGCGCTCTGGCGATCTCGATCCTCTGGCGCTGCCCGCCGCTGAAGTTGGTTCCCCCTTCAGAAAGCTGGGCCTGGTAACCGCCCGTCCTTGACGCAATGACCTCATGGATCGCGGCGTTTTTCGCTGCCAGTTCGATTTCAGCCTGTGGCATGGTGCCATCCCACATGGCGATGTTTTCGGCAATGGTGCCTTCGAACAGGCTTATCTCCTGGTCGACCAGGCTGACTGACGAAGCGATACGCCTGCGGGAGATTCGCTGTCGTGGAATACCGTCGAAAAGCACCTCGCCTGACCATGGCTCATAGAGCCCTGCGACGAGTTTTGATATGGTCGATTTGCCTGAACCCGATCCGCCGACAAGCGCGATTCTCGCTCCCGGATAGAGCTTCAGCGAAAAGTTTTCGATGAGAGGCGGCTCGAGGATGTTGTAACCGAAGGTGATATCGCGCAGTTCGACATCCCCCCGCAGAGGTTCGCAGGAAGAATCTTCGTCATCGTCGTCAGCCTGAAGCCCGACATCGTTGTCCATGACTTCGTCAAGTCGCTGCATGTTGGCTTCGGCGTCCTGCAATTTCTGGCCGAGGTTCACCATCTGGTTGACCGGGGAAAGGAACGATATGAAAAGGCTCTGGAAGGCGACGAGCATGCCCATGGTAAGCTCTCCTTCCATAACGCGAAGCCCTCCGGCGGAAAGGATGGCGATGTTGCCGAACGACTGCAGGAATGGCGGTAAAGCCAGCAGGAATACGCTGGTGACGCGGAGCTGCTGTTGTTGGTTGACTATGTTGGCGAAAAGCCCCGACCACCTGGCAAAGAAGTCCGGCTCGGAACCCGATGCTTTCAGGCTTTCGATCGTCCTGATGCCGTAGAAGGTGGTTCCCATGAGCTTTCCCGAGTCCTGCTGGAACTTCCGGTTCAGAACGACACGCTTTCGCGAGACATAGAACAGCGCCGCAGCATTGAGCCCGGCGATGAGGATGGCTCCAAGTGTGAGGACGATGTCGTAACGAAACATCAGGAAAGCATAGAACCCGATGATGAGGAGGTTGAGCGCGTTTGAGGTGAGGTCGCCTGCTACGAGCATGGCCACCTGCTCGTTGAGCTTTACCCGACTGGAGATTTCGCCGGCCTGACGCATCGTGAAGAAGCGCATCGGCATGGCGAAGACATGGTTGAAGAATCTGGCCGAAGAGGTGAGCGCGAGCTTGGTTTCGGCACGCAACAGATATTTTTGTTGCAGCCAGGTGAGTACACCCTGCAGGAACGCGGTGAGGAGCATGCCGATCAGGAGCGGCCTCAGCCAGTCCGTAGCTCCCTGCACGAGGACATAATCGATGAAGATGCGAAGGAAGGAGGGGACGACGAGCCCCGGAACGACAAGCAGGAGGCTTGCGAGTACAATGAATGTGAGCGCTCTCTCCAGGCCAGGAAGGCGCTTCCTGATAGCGCCCACGAAGCTGAACGGCATCCCGCCCGGTTTAAACTCCGTTGTCGGCTCGAAGGTAATCGCAATGCCGGAGTAAGATTCGCCGAACTCCTGCGGGCTCATTTTCCGCTGGCCCGAGGCTGGGTCGTTGATATGGTAATGGCCTTTTCGGAAGCCCTCCAGGACCACAAAATGGTACATGTTCCAGAACAGGATCATCGGGAGCTTTTTCCTGTGGAGGTCGTCGAGGTCGAGTCGGGCGCCCCTGGCATCGAGGCCATACTTTTTGCCCGCCTTGATAAGGTTGCCCGCCTTGCTGCCGTCGCGTGAGACCCCGCAATCGACCCGCAGCTGTTCAAGCGGGACGAACCTTCCGAAATGGGCAAGGACCATGGCAAGGGACGCGGCTCCGCATTCGACGGCTTCCATCTGCAGGATGGTCGGCGTCCTGACACGGGCCTCCTTCCAAAGGATTTCGGTGGGGAAGAGCATGAAACTCATCGGCGAGCTCCTTTCGGAATCGGGCCTGTCATGCGGTCGGCTGCCTCGATGCTGACGGAGCCACCTTGACGGCCGATAATGGTGTCTGCGGCATACCCCGCATAACCGTTGAGGTAAAGCCCAACGTCGTCACAAACCTGGTTTTCATGACGGTATTCTGTGCTCTCTGGGGGGAGGAGCATGGCATGGTTGGTTTTACGATTATCTTGCTTCGCCGAGCAAATATTTTTTCATCACGGGCACGACGAGATCTACCGGACGCTGTAGTTCGACGACGATCTTCCCGGCGCACATTATGCCGGAGGTAATCTTCACGCGAGGCCCGTTTCCCGATGTCCAGCGATAGCCGCTGTAGGATCCGGCATCCTTGAGCAGTACCACCTTGACCTTGTACGGCGAGCTTGCCGATGCGAAACTGTTTGCCATTTGCTGGTTCCTGATCTCTGCCGCGATCGCTTCAACCGAAACCGGGTAATCGCTCACTGAGTAGACCCTGCCGATTAGGTAGCCGTACTCTTCAGGCTTGATGGTGGCGGGGGCGATATATACTTCCGTGCCGTTGCGGATCTTCTTTGCGTTTCCGGATGCGACATAGAGATCCAGCCGCACCTCTTCGTCAGGGCTGTTACCATAGGGTTCTATTTGAAGCAACTGCTGGCCGGGTACGACCTGTTCGCCGTTGTTCGCCTGGACTTCGGTCACAACGCCGCTGAAGGGTGCGATGACCGCGGAACGCCATTTGTAGTCTTCGCGGGCGTTTTCGAGTTGACGTTGTGCGGCTGAAAGGTTTTCTTCAAGTCCGTCGAGGCTGTTTTTCAGCTCCATGACTTCACGTTCGGCATCATTGACCAAAGCCTTCTCGATTCGCCCCTGCTGGTAAAGGCTTTTGAGCCTGGCGATTTTTTTTTCCTGAAGGTCGATCTGTTGCTTAAGGAACGAACGTTTTTCTTCTTTGTGTGAGGCGAGGAAATCGTATTTGGAAAACGCTTCGAAAAAGAGCTGCTTGAGTTCCGGCTGTTCGACTATGGCAAGCACCTGCCCTTTCTGCACTGGTTCTCCGCCTTTGAAGTCGAAACCCGAAATCACCCCTCCGGTACGGGAGGTGATGTTCCGGATGGTTCCTGATGCCATCGTCATGCCACGCCCCTCGACAGAGGTGTAGATCCTTCCCAAGAAACCCCACACTATCGCCGAGGCGATCAAAAGTGCCGTCGCCGCCAGGGCGATCCAGCCCCTGCGGTCGGTAACCGGCATCAGCCTGTCCAGATCGTCTGGGGAACTGAGCTTCTTGAGTGCTTCCTTGCGGAATTCTACTGCCATTCAGGGGGAGGTTTACGACGCATCGGCTGCGTTCGCTGTTATACTATATCACTTCATGAGTTTCTGTTGATCGGGCTCGCCGGGACGGAAATGTAACGGTGATCATCTTTTGATCGCTGTCAGGCGGCGCATGATTTTATTTGATCGTCTTAAATACTTTAAACTTATCGCTATCTTCCTGAAATCGCAAATCGTTGGGTAGATTGCATATATTTTTTCTATAACCATGCAACCCTGGTCACGCTTCAACACCCTGTTCCGTTCCGAACGCTACGGCTGGTTCCTGCACAATACGCTCTCGGGTGTGATGCTTGAACTCGATGAGATCCATGCCCGTATCGCAGAATCCTTTCGTGATGGAATGTCGCCCTCTTCAGCCGAAGCCGATGAGTTCATCGCCCTGCTTGAGGAGAAAGGATTCCTTTCCGACCCTGACAAGGAAAGGCTCAAGCTGATGGAAAGCCGCTACCGGCGCAACGCGGCCTGCTTCAACACAGCCTATGTCGGCCTCACGATCTGCCCGACTCTCGCATGCAACTTCGCCTGCCCCTACTGCTTCGAGCATAGCCAGGGCGACGTAACCGTAATGGACGACCGGACGATCGAAGCGCTTCTTGCGTTCATCAGGAAACACAACGACGCGAAGCACCTCTCGGTCAGATGGTATGGTGGCGAGCCCTCGCTGGCATTCGACGTCATCGAAACGTTGACAGCGAAGTTCATTGAACTTTTTCCCGACTACGCCGACGCGGGCATGGTGACCAACGGCTACCTGCTCGACCAGCAGAAGATTGACCGGCTCAACGACCTGAAGATCGCTTCCGTGCAGATTACCCTCGACGGCAGCGAAGCGACCCATAACCGGCGGCGCACACTCAGGAACGGAGGGGCGACTTACGAAAAAATTCTCCAGAACATCGACCTCCTGATGGCATCCTCGTGGAAAGGCAGTTGCGCTGTGCGTGTGAACGTCGACAGGAGCAACCGGCATGAATACGCCGCGCTGCGCAAGGAGCTCCTCGATCGGTACAAAGGCAGGAAACTTACGGTCTACCCCGGCCATCTGAACACTGTTGACGGCAACAACTGCGATCAACAATGCGGGCTCTGCAACGGCGAATGGGCAGAGTTCCAGCTCGACGGGTACTTCAGCGACGGCATAACTCCCCGAGGCGGACTCTATCCGGTCAGCGGCATCCAGAACGTCTGCATAGCCACGAGCCACCAGGGCTTCGTCGTCGGGCCGAAAGGAGAACTTTACAAATGCTGGGAGGAGGTCGGCAGGGAAGAGATGGTCATCGGAACCGTGCATCACAAGCCGTTCGTTACCAGGCCCGACTTGCTCGCTCACTACAGCATAGGCACCGACCCATACAGCGACAACGAGTGCATGGAGTGCAAGGTGTTCCCGGTCTGCGGCGGAGGTTGCGTCAAGAGGCGGATGAGGGTGCAGCAGTTCGGCGAAAGCGGAATTGAATATTGTTCACCGCTAAAGGAATCGCTGGAAAAGTATCTTGATGCATATGTGGACAAATGGCACACAAACCAAATCTGCAAAGCGGTGCTTGGCAAGGGACGTCCCCCGTCGATGGAAAAAGGCTACCGCATGGTGCAACCAGAGATGAAGAAGATCGATGCAGTGAAAAACCCCCTCGAAACCCTCACCGGTTTGTAGTAAAGAGGAGCCGGTAGAGGATGTTCAAAAAAAACGGGACGTTCATAACTACTTAAACTTGTCAAGCCTTGTCGCATATTGTGAACAGCATTCAAAATGCTTTTTGCTTAAGGTATTGGGGGATCGCTAAGATTCGCGCTTGTTGAGAATCGAAAGTGCGGTATTTTTGAGCGAAAAATCTTGTTTTTTTATTACTTTTAATAAGAGCACAACATTTTGATATGCTAATTATACCCCGGAGGGTCCTATGTCAGTAGAGCATGCAAAAGCATTCATCGAAAAGATGAAAACGGACGAGGCCTTTTGCGAACGCATCATGGCCATCGAAAATCAGGAAGAAAGGATGGCAGCCATTAACGCTGCAGGCTTTGTTTTTACCCAGGAAGATCTCGATGACCAGGAGGATTTTGACTGTCAGCTGTCCCAGGTTGTCGGAGGTACATGCTGGGCGTTCTCCGGCTCGACCTGTTTCTCGGTAGGCAACAATTGCCTGGTGGTAAACCCCAATTTTTGCAGTATGGTCGGCTAAGGGCACCCCTGACTATTGCCCGGGAGTGAAACGGCGTT
>DATMYL010000010.1:0-15938 GCA_035560975.1 Chlorobaculum sp.
CTCTCTTGAAGAGAAGAGCTCTTCGATGCTTTCGGCATGTTTTTTCCAGAACCGATCGGTGAATCCGCTGCTCCAGCTTCTTGTGTGAATGCCGTTGGTGATGTGGCCGATTGGGACCTGCTTCGGATCGTCGGTCGAATAAAGGTGTTTCCACATATCCCTCGAAACCTCGCCATGCAGCTTCGAAACGCCGTTCGCGCACCTTGAAAGCCTGAGGGCGAGCACGGTCATGGTGAACAACCCGGAGTTGTTATTCGGATCTTCAGAACCGAGTTTCATGAGATCTTCGAAATCGATACCGCAACTCGTCACATATTTGTCGAAGATGTAGTGCATCATGTCCCTCGAAAAGCGGTCATGGCCTGCAGGTACGGGAGTATGCGTGGTGAATACGCACTGCTCCTTCACCTTCTCCTTTGCCGCTTCGAGTGTATGTCCCTTTTCGATCTCCCTTTTGAGGAGCTCAAGCGTAAGGAACGCAGAGTGTCCTTCGTTCATGTGGTAAACTGCCGGTGCTAATTTCAGGGCTTCGAGCAGTTTCACGCCGCCGATACCGAGCAGGATCTCCTGGTTGATCCTCATGTTCTGGTCGCCGCCGTAAACCCTCGAACAGATGTCCCTGTAGTGAGACTCGTTGGCCGGGATATTCGTGTCGAGCAGGTAGAGCGTCGCACGTCCGACCTTGAGGCTCCACGCCTGTGCGTAAACGGTGCTCTGGGCGACGGTGACTTCGATGATCAGGTCCTTGCCGTCTTTCGTGGTGACTTTTTCGACCGGCAGGCTTTCAGGATACTGAAGCGGATAATCCTCGATCTGCCAGCCGTCCTGGTTCAGGTACTGGCGGAAATAGCCTTCCTTGTAGAACAGGGTGATGCCGATGAAATTGATGCCCAGATCGCTGGCCGACTTGATGTGGTCGCCGGAAAGGATGCCGAGACCGCCTGAGTAAATCCGGAGGCTTTCGTGGATACCGAACTCGGCGCTGAAGTAAGCGACCGGATTGGCGACCAGTTCGGACGCATGGCTTGCAGCCCATGTGTCCTTTTCTTCGATATATTCGTCGAACCGTTTTGATATTTTCTCGATTCTTGCGCCGAATTCGCATGAACAGCGGGCTTCGAGTTCATCGGAAGATATGTGCCTGAGCAGTTCGACAGGATTGTGGTTGACCCGTTCCCAAAGCAACGGAGAGAGGTTCTTGAATAGATCTTTAGCTTCAGTATCCCATGACCACCAGAGGTTGCGGGAGATTTTTTTGACTGAACTGATATTTTTGGACATGGTGGGTAAGTGGATTTTGCTGCCGCCCTTGGTGGCGCAGGTTCAGAAAACGCATTATCTTAAGTGTCGCATCCCCTTTGGGGGCTGCAGGGATGAAAAGAGTGATCCAGGTTCCCCTTTTTTCAGCCTTTTCATCGATCGACGGACAATTTAAGGCTTTCAACCCGTAAAACCTCAAAGACCAGTGTCGAATGACAAGAAAGTAACGGTAGCACATCTTTCTGATCTGCATATTACCGGAAAAAACGATCGTCGCCAGCTTGCGAAGCTCGATCGGCTACTCGATGAATTCGTCCGGCGGGAATACGATCACCTCGTCATGACGGGAGACCTGATCGATACTGCCGACCCGGAGGATTGGTCGATCATCAGGGATGCCCTCGTGAAGCACGGCCTGTTCGAATGGAATCGAACGACGGTCATTCCGGGTAACCATGACCTGATCGATCTTGAAGAGGAGATGCGATTCTACCATGCCCTCAACCCGGACGAAAACGCCCGGAAACGCCGGGTAAACGAACGTCTTCAGCTGTTTTCAAAAATATTCAGACCACTGATAACCGATGATGGGGAGGTCGGTGCCGGGCTGCCATTCGTCAAGGTGATGCATTTCGGGGAGATTGTGCTCGCTTTTGTAGCCGTCAGTTCAGTACTGCCCTGGAACGGCTCGGATAACCCGCTCGGGGCGAGGGGCAGCGTCTCCCGCGAGACTCTTCGTGCCCTTATGGACCAGCGGGTTTCACAGGCGCTCGATGGCGCATTCGTCATCGGCCTGTGCCATCATGCTTATAAAGTATATGGAACCGATGCCCTGGTCGATCAGGCGTTCGACTGGACGATGGAGTTCAAGAACAAGGATGAATTTCTCAATGTCATGAAAAACCTGCGTGCGAGCCTGGTGCTTCATGGCCACTTCCACCGTTTCCAGGTGTACCGCATAGAGGATGTCACTTTCATCAACGGAGGAAGCTTCCGGTATACCCCGGAACGGTACGGAGAGGTGGTGATAAGCGGGGACGGAAGCTGGACGCACCGATTCGTGAATTTTGACCGGTAGAAGCAAGGATGTCCCGGTTTTTAAGGCCAGGACATCGCATATCTTTTATTTCGGGATTCGGATTGCCCGGACAATTTTTTGATCAGTGCATGCCTCGTCTTGCGAGCTGCCTGTCCATCATGATCAGCGCATGGCCCTTTTCACCGGCCATTCTTATGGTTTCGAGGATTTCCGAGGCAACGGCCTCTTCTTCTACCTGTTCCTGGATGAACCAGTGCAGAAGTACCTGTGCAGCGTAATCCTTCTCATCAACTGACGTTTCATAGAGCTTGTTGATCAGTGCTGTGATTTTACGCTCATGGCTCAGTACCTCCTCGAACAGATGGGCCGGGGACTTGAAGTCTGATGCAGGCTGCGGGATCGGAAGCAGCTCGACACGTCCTCCACGCTCATTGACGAACTTGTAGAGTTTCATGGCATGGCCCTTTTCCTCTTTAGTCTGGAGCTCAAGCCAGTGGGCGAAGCCAGGCAGGTTCATCGAATGGGCATATGCGGCCATCGAAAGGTAGAGGTATGCCGAAGCCATCTCATGATTGATCTGTTCGTTGAACGCCCGAAGCAGCTTTTCGCTTAACATTTTGCCTCCCTGGAAAAATGATGGTGTATGATTTAAGTCTACAACAGTAAATTGTTACATATCCTATACCTGTGAACAGCAGCAGGAAGCTGTTCGTTCATGTGCTTCAAAGTTTCTGCCAGTGAGCGGCATCATGGAACATTGACCGCTTCAATACCCAGCTCTTTCATATACTCGCGGATTCGCTTGGCATGGTTCTGGTCCTCGCTGGCCAGCTGTTTGAAAAAATCTGCCATCAACGAGTCGCTTTCACTATCCAGGAAATCCTGGAAATGAGCTTCGCCGGCCGACATTTCAATCTGCAGCGCGAGATTCAATGCCTCTTCCCTGGAAAAGGGAGATAATGCGAAACGTTCGGTTTGTTCGACAATCCTGGCATTGTTCGCACGGAGCGCCTCAATGTCCTTCGCAAGTATGTCTCCGGGGAAACACTGGAGCGGCCAGGGCTGCTTCTTCTCTTCCTGGAGCAGGGCGGCATGGCCTCGTTCCTCCATGGAAAGCTGCCACCAGAAATCTTCGTCGTCTGTAAAATGGTCGTTGAAAAGGGCGTAAAGGCGGGCAAGGTTCTTTTCGAGCTGTATCGATTCTTCGAGAAGGTGCGTGAGTGTCTGTGACATGGTCATGACAAATGATGAGGTGAGCGGAATGTAAGGTTAAGATAGTGAACCTCTTCAAAAGTATTTAAGATCAACATAACCTTTTGAACGGATGCTTTCGACAATCGTCTCAGGCGGTCAGACGGGAGTTGACCGGGGCGCGCTCGACGCTGCCATTACCTCAGGAATCGGCCATGGGGGCTGGTGCCCCAGGGGGCGCAAGGCTGAAGACGGTACGATACCCGCATACTTCCTGCTGCGCGAAACTCCGTCGGCGCGCTACGCCGAAAGAACCGAATGGAATGTCAGGGATTCAGGCGGAACGCTCGTATTGTCGAGAGGCCTGATTCGTGGCGGCACAAGGCTGACGCTGGAACTTGCCCGCCGATACGGCAGGCCACTCCTGGTTGTCAAGCTCGACGGCACGCAGGACGCCGCAGATGTAGTAAAGTGGATCAGGGAGTGGAAAATAGAGGTGCTGAACGTCGCCGGACCGAGGGAGAGTACGAACCCGGGCATCGGTGCCGATGCCCGGCGCTTCGTCGAGGAAGTTATTTGTTGCGATAGGTCGCGTACTCCTGCAGGCTCTTGACGCCGAACTCCTGGCGTCGCATGCAATCGATCGCCTTGACCGAGGCTTCCGCCGCTTCGATGGTGGTCACGAACGGCACGCCGCTCTGGACCGAAGCCGAACCGATGGCCTCTTCGTCATGAAGGGCGCGTTCGCCTCTCGGGGTGTTGATCACGAAATCGACCTTGCCGAGCTTGATGATGTCGAAGATGTTCGGACGACCCTCTTCCCCTACCTTGTAGACCTTCTTGCAATCGATTCCGTGCATCGTCAGGAACGCATGGGTGCCGGTGGTCGCGACCAGATCGAATCCCATCCGGTAAAGCTCGTTGGCGATGTTGATAATTTTCTGGTTCTTGTCCTGCTCGTTCACGCTGATGAAAACCGTGCCGGAAGAGGGGAGGTGCATGTTCGCAGCCTGGTAGGCCTTTGCGAACGCTTCCGGGAACTCCTCGGCAAGGCTCATTGCCTCGCCGGTCGAGCGCATCTCAGGGCCGAGGTAGACGCCGGACTTGACGAACTTCGAGAACGGGAACACAGGCTCCTTGATGGCCATGTGCTTCAGGCCGAGCTCGTCGCAATCCTTCAGGTCGAACTCTTTGCGCAGGTCGCTGAGTTTTTCGCCGAGCATGACGCGGGTTGCGATCTTGACGACCGGAATGGCCGTTGCCTTTCCCACGAACGGTACGGTGCGGCTGGCGCGGGGGTTCACCTCGATCACGTAAACCTTGCCGTTCTGCACGGCATACTGCACGTTCATCAGCCCGATGACCCCGATGTTTTCGGCAAGCTTCCGGGTGTACTCCTTCATGTCGGCGATGGCCGACGCCTCGATGTTGTGGTATGGCAGGATCGAAGTCGAGTCTCCGCTGTGGATGCCGGCAGCCTCGACGTGCTGCATGATGCCGCTGATGACGCAGTCGGTCCTGTCGGCGATGGCGTCGATATCGAACTCCACGGCCGTTTCGAGGAAACGGTCGATCAGGAGCGGGTATTTCTCGGTGATGAAGAGCGCCTGGTCCACGTACTCCTTGAGGGAGTCGTCGTTATAGATGATCTTCATTGCGCGTCCGCCGAGCACATAGCTGGGCCTTACCAGGACCGGGTATCCGATTTTTTTCGTGATCTCCACTGCTTCGGCGTAGCTGGTGGCCGTGCCGTAATCGGGGTGCGGGATGTCGAGCTTTACGAGCAGCGCACCGAACTTTTTTCGATCCTCCGCAAGATCGATTCCTTTGGATGAAGTGCCGAGAATGTTCACTCCTGCCGCATCGAGCCTTGTGGAGAGTTTCAGCGGAGTCTGTCCTCCAAAGCTGACGATCACGCCGAGCGGCTGTTCATGCTCGATGATGCGGATGGTGTCCTCGAAAGTCAGCGGTTCGAAATAGAGCTTGTCGGCGATATCGTAGTCGGTCGAAACCGTCTCGGGATTGCAGTTGACCATGATGGTCTCGTAGCCGGCCTCTTTGAGGGCGAAAACAGCCTGGACGCAACAGTAGTCGAACTCGATGCCCTGGCCGATACGGTTCGGGCCGCCGCCGAGGATAATCACCTTCTGGCGGTCGGAGCGCACCGACTCGTTCTCCTCTTCGTAGGTCGAATAGTGGTAAGGGGTTTTCGCGTCGAACTCGGCAGCGCAGGTATCGACAGTCTTGAAAACCGACACAACCCCCAGGTGGTTGCGCAGTTCCCGCACTGTATTTTCGTGAGTATGGAATATGGTTGCTATCTGGAAATCGGAGAATCCGTTTTCCTTCGCTTTTCTCAGGGCCTTTTGCGGCAGCCTGAGCGAGAGAGCCTGTGCATCGCTGGACAGCTCAGTGACTGGTGTGGTCATGCGGAGTCGTATTGGAAAAACTTGGAAAGTAGACCGTTCAGTAAGGTAACATTTCGGCGACTATCTTTAAAGTCGCACAAGTATAATAAAACGCAGTTCCAACTCAAAGCCGCGGCATACTTCACTGCACCTCAATTTATTGTCCTGAGAAGGGGCTGTTCGCGAACCGCCCCTGGATGGATGGCGGACTGAGCGCAAAAACAGGAGTGTACGCGCAGCACATGAGAATTTCGATCCCGACAGGCCGGGGCCGACTCAGCATGGGGGAGCGGAACAAATAACAGATAGAGGTGACCTTTATTAAATGCCGGTATTACAGGTGGCCGATCCGGGATCCCGGTGGTATCCATAGGCCCTTTCAAGAAGTACCTCTGTAAAGCGGCGGCAGGTTCCCGGAAGAGGAAGTTTTTTTACATTATATTGTTTTTCGTTTTTCATGTAATTTCCGACCGGAAACCAACGTACCCACAGGATAACAGCGATGAGTAAAGACGTTCGAATCGATTCCATAGAATCGGCCATAGAGGACATAAAGAACGGCAAGCTGGTCATCGTCGTCGATGACGAAGACAGGGAAGACGAAGGTGATTTCATCGCCGCAGCCGAGCATGTGACTGCCGAAATGGTGAACTTCATCACCAAGGAAGCCCGCGGCCTGCTCTGCGTCGCCGTTACCATGCAACGGGCCCGCGAACTGCAGCTCGAACCGATGGTTCAGCGCAACACTTCGCAGCACGAAACCAATTTCACCGTATCCATCGACGCCATTGCCGAAGGGGTGACCACGGGCATCTCCGCCTACGACCGGTACATGACCCTGAAGATGATCGCCGATCCGACATGCTCGCCCGACGATTTTTCACGCCCGGGCCATATTTTCCCGCTCCGTGCCATGGACGGCGGAGTGCTCAGGAGGGTCGGCCATACCGAAGCCGCGGTCGATCTTGCCCGGCTGGCCGGGTGCCAGCCGGTTGGCCTGCTCTGCGAAATCCTGCACGACGACGGCAGCATGGCCAGGCTTCCCGAACTGATCAAGTTGAAAGAGAAGCTCGGACTCAAGCTCATTACCATCAAGGATCTGGTTGCATACCGGATGCAGCAGAACAAGCTCGTGCATCGCGCCGTCGAGTCGAAGCTCCCGACCGTGCATGGCGAGTTCAGGCTGATCGCCTACGAATCGTTCATCGACCAGCAGAACCACATGGCGTTCGTCAAGGGCGACGTCGAAGACGGAGAACCGGTGCTGGTCAGGGTTCACTCACAGTGCGCCACCGGCGACACCTTCGCCTCATTGCGCTGCGACTGCGGCAACCAGCTTGCTGCGGCCCTCAGCATGATCGAAAAAGAGGGTCGAGGCGTACTCGTCTACCTCATGCAGGAAGGTCGTGGCATCGGGCTCATCAACAAACTCAAGGCATACAACCTCCAGGACGAAGGGTTCGATACGGTCGAAGCCAACGAGAAGCTCGGCTTCAAGGCCGATCTTCGCGACTACGGCATCGGCGCCCAGATACTCCAGGACCTTGGCGTCAGGAAAATGAGGCTCCTGACCAACAATCCGAAAAAAATGGTCGGACTCGAAGGCTACGGACTCGAAATCGTCGAGCGCGTACCTCTCGAAATCGAGGCGAACGATATAAACAGACACTATCTGGAGACCAAGCGCGACAAGCTCGGCCACATGATCGAGTCAGTTTCCGGCAACGATCGAATCATTTTCGAGCGACTTGCCGATGAGCAATTGAAGCAGCATAAAAAACAGTAAACCTCCCTCGGGAGAAGGAACGACGATGGATAACGATATTCTCAAACGGTTGGACCCGGAGGTCTACGCATCGATTGCCGGCGAGACGAAACGCCAGACCGAGACCCTCGAACTCATCGCCTCGGAAAACTTCACCAGCAAAGCGGTCATGGAAGCCTGCGGGTCGGTCATGACCAACAAATACGCTGAAGGTTATCCCGGCAAACGCTACTACGGCGGCTGCGAGTATGTCGATGTGGCTGAAAACCTTGCCCGCGACCGCGCAAAGCAGCTCTTCGGCTGCGATTACGTCAACGTGCAGCCCCATTCCGGCTCCAGCGCCAACATGGCCGTGCTCTTCTCCGTACTCAAGCCCGGCGACAGGATCATGGGCCTCGACCTCTCCCACGGCGGCCATCTCACTCACGGCAGTTCAGTCAACTTCTCCGGTCAGTTTTTCGATGCGCACTCCTACGGCGTCGACCGTGAAACTGGCATCATCGACATGAACAAAGTCGAAGAGCTGGCGCTGCAGGTCCGTCCGAAACTGATCATCACAGGAGCAAGCGCCTACTCCCAGGGATTCGACCTCAAAGCCTTCAGGGCAATAGCCGACAAGGTCGGCGCGCTCCTTATGGCCGACATCGCACATCCCGCAGGCCTCATCGCAGCAGGGCTCATTCCCAGCCCGATGGAGCACTGCCACTTCGTGACCACCACCACCCACAAGACCCTTCGCGGTCCTCGTGGCGGCATGATCATGATGGGCAAAGACTTCGAGAACCCCCTTGGGATCACCATCAAAACCAAGACCGGCTCCCGTGTCAAGATGATGTCCGAAGTGATGGACGCCGAAGTCATGCCCGGCATCCAGGGCGGCCCGCTGATGCACATCATCGCAGGCAAGGCAGTCGCCTTCGGCGAAGCCCTGCAGCCCTCCTTCAAGGTCTATGCCCAGCAGATCAAGGACAATGCCGCAGCCATGGCAGCAAAGTTCCTCGAATCAGGCTACCACATAGTCAGCGGTGGCACCAGGAACCACCTGATGCTGCTCGACCTGCGCAACAAGAACGTCAACGGCAAAATCGCCGAAAACCTCCTGCACGAAGCAGGCATCACGGTCAACAAGAACATGGTGCCTTTCGACGACAAATCACCGTTCGTAACCAGCGGCATTCGCGTCGGTACCCCGGCAATGACGACCAGAGGCATGAAGATCGCCGAAAGCGAGCAGATCGTCAGCCTCATCGACAAGGTCATCTCCTCAGCCGACCGTCCGGATATCGCCGACATCTGCCGCGACGTCAAGGAAGAGATCAAACAGCTCTGCCTGAGGTTCCCCCTCGACGGCTACGGCCCGCTCGTCTGATCCTGCGAAAAATAGTATGGCATACAAAAAGGCCGGTGACCCCAAAGGTTCCCGGCCTTTTTTGTTTTCTCTCCCGAAGCGTTCACACTCATTGCTTCCATATCATCTGCGCCCGATCCTCTTGCTTGATATCGCTCTTCTGAGGTGTAGAGTTTACCGCAAGGAGGTCACGTTCATACTGTGTTTATGGAAATAATGTGTTACAAGCTTGTTTGTTGGTTAATATTGATGTGTATATTAATTATTAGCATTCTATCAAAAAACAATTATACCAGGAGTGCCCCCATGAAGACGCAACTTCGTGCTGCTGCCGCAGCCACACTGATCATGTTTGCTCCAGTCGCCTCTTTTGCGACCAATGGTTACTTTGCCCATGGATATGGCATACGTTCCCAGGCGGTTGCGGGCGTCGGTTACGCTTTGCCCCAGGACGGTCTGGCTGCCGCCACGAATCCGGCCGGCACGGCATTGGTCGGGGATCGACTCGATCTCGACGTCACCTGGTTACACACCGTTCGGGGGGCCAGCATCGGTAACTACGATTTCGACGGGAACGGTACTAAGGATTTCTTCATGCCCGAACTGGGCTACACGCGGAAGCTCAACGAGCGTCTGAGTGTCGGTCTGGCAGTGTATGGCAATGGAGGGATGAACACCGACTACGCGACAAACCCGTTCGATCCTTCCGGTGCTTCCGGTCCTGCCGGCGTCAGTTTCAAGCAGTATTGCGTGACGCCATCTTTGGCTTATAAACTGACCCCGTCCCAGTCGATCGGTATCGGGGTCACCTTTGCTTACCAGACCTTTGAAGCGAAAGGATTGGCCGCATTCGACAACACTTATATAACCTACTCCACCTTTCCCGGTTATGTCACCAATCGGGGCACGGATTCGGCAACCGGATGGGGCCTCAAGCTCGGATGGATAGGCAAAGTGACTCCTGATATTACCCTTGGTGCTTCCTGGTCGTCGAAGATCAAAACCAGCGCTTTTGACAAGTATAAAGGCCTGTTCGCAGAGGGTGGAAACTTCGATATCCCGTCCACATATGGTGCCGGCATCGCCTGGCAGGCCACACCGGCATGGACGCTGGCTGCGGACTGGCAACGCATCGAGTACAGCAGCTTCAAGTCCGGCGGTAATCCCATGCAGAACCTGCTCGCTGGTGAATTGCTCGGCAGCCCGGATGGTCCGGGTTTCGGCTGGAAGGACGTCTCGGTGATCAAGTTCGGCGTGGTACATAAATACAATGAAAATCTGACCCTGCGCGCAGGCTACAGTCACTGCCAGCATGGAATTCCGAGCGACCAGACTTTTTTCAACATTCTCTGTCCCGGCGTCGTTCAGGATCACTTTTCTTTGGGTGCAAGCGTAAAAACCAGCCCCAGCAGCGAGTTGAGCGTTTCCTATGTGTATGTGCCGAAAGAAACGGTGTACGGAAAGCAATCGAACCCCTTCGGTTCCGATGTCGATATTCACATGAACGAGCAGTTGCTCTCCGTCGGCTACAGCAAAACGTTTTGAGGACGACGGACATCTGATGTCTCCCTATTTCTGCTATTGCCCCGGGTAATGACCCTTTTACAATCAGGAGTCCCGACATATCGGGACTCCTGATATTCCGATCGTCCACCACTTCAATTGCTCCGGGTTTCAACCGTCTTACACTCAGAAGTCCCGATGCGTCGGGACGATGGACATTCGATCTTCTCCCACTTCGGTTGCCCCGGGTTTCAACCATCTTACACTCAGGAATCCCGACGTGTCGGGACAACGGACATACGATTTTCTCCCACTTCGGTTGCCCCGGGTTTCAACCATCTTACACTCAGGAATCCCTACGTGTCGGGACGACGGACATACGATTTTCTCCCACTTCGGTTGCCCCAAGCTTCAGCCTTCTTCATTCAGGAGGGCTTTAGCCCTCCGGACACTTAACCTATTACATTCTATTTAGTTGCCCCGGGCTTCAGCCCGGGGGAGAGATGAATAAATAAAACCCGGACTTCAGTCCAATATCTTCACCAATCCTGTCGTATCCTTGTATAGACAGCGCCCAAAATAGAAATTCCCCTTCCCAACCCCATCCAGCCTGAAACAAAAAAGCCGGGAGGAGCTCTCCCGGCCAGATATAATATTTAACCCAACGGCTCAGAACTGATACCTGAGACCCGCAAGAATGTTGTGAAACTCCCAGCTCACGTCATTCTTGTCAACAGGGCACTGCACACCAGTCGGCTTCAGGAAGCGATATCCGAGATCGAACGTCCAGCCATTTCCGACCTTTACGCCGACACCGGTACCAAGTTGCCATGCGAAGACGGTGCTGCCGGCTGTATCCCACGACACATTCACATCAACAATGCCCAGGCCACCCATCACGTAAGGCCTGAAGTCCGAAGATGCGTCGAAATCATAATAGGCGTTACCCATCACGGTCGTAACAGATGCGTCCTCGGCGGTATCTTTCCAGTCATGCTTCTGGTACCCGGCAGCAAGTTCGAGCCTTGTCGACCCGTAATTGTAGCCGATCGCCCCGAAGAAAGGAACACCCGTTTTCACTTTGTCGACACCCCAGTTTTCTTCATCCCAGTTGCCTGGTATGCCAATACCGACAGATCCGCTGACATAAGGGCCGGAAGCAGGAGGAGGCGCGGCAGCCAAAGCAGTGCCTCCAAGGCCGGTAAAGATCGAAAATGCGAGGATTGCGACTTTAGCAGTCTGTTTCATTTTCGCTCCATTTACGTTTTAAAGTCAAAGCAAATCCGATGAGAGACAGTTTTTGATTGACCAAAACCGATACGCAGATACTTAGAAGCAAAAAACAGAGCGTATACACCTTAAAGTTAATAAAAGTAACGTCATCTACCCTCAGGTTGCAGAGATACCGTCTCGTTAATAATGACCTCAAGACATTCTGATGCTTCGGTTCACACAGCTCACCGGTGCTCACCGGAGGAAACGATATTCTTCCTGAGAGCAAAGAAATTAGCCCCTTGTACGTAATAGGGATCAGAAAAATCAATCTGCTTACTGCGCTCTTCAGTAATCCACATCACAGCCCCGATCATATCGATCTTTTTGCTGGCCAAAGCAGGAATCAGGCTTCCGAATTGCATGTCGAGATAGGTGATCCTCCTTCCGGAAAAGGCGGCGAACCGCTCCAGCAGCTCGATGTTGAAGCCGACCAGGTGGTTATCCTTTACAGCAGTGAATGGCAACCCGTTATCGCTGACCAAACCGACGGTCAGGGGTGCGCCTGATTGCGATTTCGGTATTTCAGGCATGGATGTGTCCCCATTCTTCAGCCATCGGGTGACCATGTCGTCATAGACGCCGTTACTGCGTATCTGTTTCAGGAAACGGTTGAAGGAGATCCGCAGCTCGACATTATCACGATGGAATCCCAAACCAAGGTCCGAAGAGAACAGCGGGTCGCCGAAAAGACCGATCTCCGGCTGCTGCCGAATCAGCTCGACCAATTCGTCCGAAGTATAAATCCCAGCATCGATCTTGCCCGACTTGACCGCAAGAATCATGTCCGACGGGCCCTTGTACTGCAGGATGGTCGCTTTCGGAAAAGTTTTCGTTGCATAAATATCATGAACCGAACCCTGGAGCACGCCGATACGCTTGTCCTTCAGGTCGTCAACAGACGAGAATTTGTCGCTTTTATGCGCGCAGCCTGAAATGATGCACACGCAAAGGAGCAGCGAGAACAGTGGACGGAGGATGGATTTTTTCATGGTGGGAAGACGGTTCGGTTTCGACCGGTCGAAGTGGCTATCTCCTTAAATGTATGAGTATGCCGCAAGTTTTCGTATTGGACAAGTGGATGCGGCTAAAGACCGCTTTGCTTCGGTCTGGGTTCGGTGGCGCAGGCTGCCGTGTCTGGCATGGCAGTCGAGCCGGTTTTGGGAATGATGCGTCACCTGGCGGAAAACGTCGATCAAGAATAGCCAGGAGCCGTGCCGTGACTTTTTACCTTCAGGAAAGCACGCGGGCGGGGGGCAGCGGATTCTCAAACCTGTTATAAGCCACGGTGATTCCGATGGCGAACGCTATTGCACCGATACCGAGCAGCACGTTGAAATAGGGCGGGGCCGTCAGGGCGATCCTGATGACCACCGTGGCGACGGCGAAACCCGAGTTCCGGAAAACGATCGGGTACGTCGAGCTGTAGCGCAGGGAGATCAGCACCAGAAGCACGTCGCTGAAGATAAGGATAGTGAAGAACAGAGAAAAAAAGTAGTTCGTTGCTGTACCCGTCAGGTACCTGAAAGCGTCGATGACACCGATGACGCTGAACAGCATCAGGAGCAGGAGGGAAACGACCTTTTTCCATGCTATGAAGTCAGCTGCGGGTCCCGCATCCGGGTTGATGGCACGATGTTGCTGCAGCTTGTAATACATCCCGAGCAGCAGGAAAATCACAAGGCCCCCGCCGGCGTTGGAGAGCATGTGCAGTACAGTCGTCAGCGCCTTTCCCCAGACCAGCGGCTCGCTGAAATTGACTATCTCCTGGAATGAGTGGCGGAGGAGGATGAGCGACAGGATCTCGAACTGTTTGCCGACCGAAACCGATACCGAATTGGCGAGGCTGAACACCAGCCCGAAAACCTCGAGGCCGAGAAGCATGGAAAACGCCACGTTGATGGCGTAGTAGTGGTTTTTCGGCAGGAGGACTGCAAGCCTATCCGGCAAGAGGCCTTGGCGGGCGAGCTCGATCAGTGCAAGCGAAGCGAGGAACACCATGATCAGGAAGTTAGCCGCGATACGCTCAGTGCGCTTGTGTTCCCAGATATGTTCGAGCGAATCGAACAGGCCGACAATCCGCCTGGCAATAGCAAACATTGTTTCATCCAGTTATGCAGGCCATCAACCGGCCTGAGTGCAATTACTACCTTATTTTACCGCCACGGTACAAAAATAGTGAAACCCGGTCATTCTTCCTGATGGCCTCCTTGACCGATTCGATATTCTTTTCGCACTGAAGGAGCGTTTTCCATGACAGCAGGTGCCGTTTTTCGTGGAAATCGGAACTGCCGATATAGTTGAACTTTTTCAGGCCGACGACATTGAACAGGTCGTCCCTGTTGGCCACCTCCCACGCATCGAACAACGTCGCAAACCGCTCGTGGTTTTCCCAGAGAAAGGCCGACGGATCTTCGCCCGAATGGTTCCTCGAATATGGATGGCAGGCGACCGATATCCCCTGCTGCCTGCTGATGGATTCGATGATCTCCTCGACAGAGAGATCCGGGGAGATGTACTCCTTGATATCGAGTGCCAGGATGTGATAACGGTTCGTATTGTTGGTCAGCTCAGCACCTGAAATCAGCAACATCCCATACTTTTCCCACGCGGTTCTCGCCGCATACCACAAAGCCTCCTGATAGGCTTCAAATTTCGAGTCGTCCATGACGAACAGTTCCGATGCCGTCCGTCCGTATCGCCTGATGCTTTCGCTGTCGAGTATATGGTCGGTTATGGCGATCACATCGAACCCGACCTCTCCGTAAAGTGCAACGACATTGTCGAGCGAATACTTCCCGTCACTCCATGTCGTATGGATATGAAAATCGCAGTAGAGCCATTGCATGGGCATTCCTGTTAAGTTGAGCGGGTAAACTAATACGGAAGTGTTGACGGAGCGTTACCGATGCGTTAACGCTGTGCAAACTCTTCGAGGAAACAGGCAAAGTGTGACGATTCGACCTAACGCATTCATGCTTTCAAAATGGTGTTGATGTGATAGTTGGACAATCATGCTTGTGTGAGAATAGTTATGCCGCTCTAAGAGGCTGTTTATGCATGATGTATAAGCGGCGAATAAATGTTGTTGTGTTTGATGGAAAATGTTAATATTAGAGTATAATTGTAACAAATTTGAAACCGAGTCCCCTTACTGAACCCCTATCAGTATCTCGGATATGACGAACCCATCCTGCGTTTGGTCTCCAAGGACCCAAAACCACTGCGCCTGCAGAGATTCTGGAGCACCAGAAAACTCGGACCTTTCTACGTCTACAAATCCTGTTAAGATCCTGGATTGCAGCACACAAGCCACTCGCTTTTCGTTTGTCGAGTTGCAGAGAGGCGGCTTGTTGTCGCAGGTTGGGTGGTTCGATGCAGGGTAAGTGGGGGTGAGATGGTCGGTGTGTGAATTTTCCTCAATCCAGCCACACCGGCATACATCCGATCGCTTGTTCGGGGAAAGTTTTCAAAACCAGTTTATCGAGGTTCCCATAGCTGTTCAAGTAATACTGAATCATTCATTCTATTAACTGTATCCATGAAAAATCCATTATCAAGGAGTTTTCAAACTCGCGCCCATTCCAGGTTGTTCATCGCAGTTTCAACTGCTGCGCTGATTTGTCTGCCATCATTATTACTTCCAGAACCTTTATTGGCAGATAGCCCGAGTAGTTTCAATAGTTCCGCTGGCGCCCCTACCACCACCATCAGTACGCCCCCTGGCATTGACATCAGCACCGTAAATGGCACCACCAATACCAGTGGCAACATCACTATCATTGCTTCCCCCTCCCTCAGCATCAACACCAATGGCACCATCAACACCAATGGCACCATCAACACCAGCGGCTTGATTGGTAACAATTCCTCGATCTTCACTGACTTTGGAGTAAATGTAACGGTTGTTCCAATCAACAATGTCATTCCGCATCTGCAAATAGTTGACCTTTCCGGATTTTTCCAGACACTCAACGCTCCGGCCTCAGGCTCGCAGTTGCTTCTTTCCTCATCCCTTTTGAACCAGCATGGCGCCCACAGCCGCCCCCTGATGCGACGGGTTCCAGTTGGTCAAAACACGTTCTGGGTCAGCGGCGATCTTGGCCGGGATGACCATGGGAGTCGCGATGGGGATATCGGCCTTGCCGAAAT
>DATMYL010000011.1:0-14435 GCA_035560975.1 Chlorobaculum sp.
CACCGCCAAGGGAGGGATCGACGGCCAGCAGCATGAGCGCCTGCTTGGCCAGATCCATTCCTACAATATCGGTAAATGCTATCATGCTGTTGCTTCGGCTTCTCCCAGTACTTTTGCAAGTTCGCGGTCGATCTTCTCGCCGGCGTCCACGGTCTCGAGCGGATCCTTGCGCAGGCGGTGGCGGAGGCAAAGACCGGCGATCTCCTTGACGTGCTCCATGGTGACTGTCGTCTGGCCCTTGTAGGCGGCGAAAGCGTAGGCTGTTCTGGTGATGGTCAGTTCACCGCGGTGTCCGTCGATGCCGAGGTTCATGCAGAGCCTTGCGATGTCGGTAAGAACCTTGTCATCCATAGAAACCTGGGTAAGCAGTTCCTGCGCAGCGACGATCTTCTTCTGCAGCTTCTGCTGCTCGCGGGTGCATTTTTTCAGGTATGCTTCCGGATCCTCGTCATACTCGCGACGACGCTTGACGATATCTACCCTCTTGGACACGTCATTGATGGTGATGATTCGGGCATGGAGACCGAAACGGTCGAGAAGCTGGGGCCTCAGCTCACCCTCTTCAGGGTTGCCGGATCCGACCAGCACGAAGCGGGCGGGGTGGCGGATGCTGATACCTTCACGTTCGACGACGTTCTTGCCGCTGGCGGCCACGTCGAGCAGCACGTCGACAAGGTGGTCATCGAGCAGGTTGACTTCGTCGATGTAGAGGAAACCGCGGTTGGACTGGGCGAGCAGACCCGGCTCGAAAGCCTTGACGCCGCTGGTGAGAGCTTTTTCGATATCGATGGTTCCGCAGACGCGGTCTTCAGTGGCACCGAGGGGAAGGTCGACGACCGGCACGGGAATCAACTCGGTCTTGACATCTTCAGGATTGATCGCTGCGGCTCCTTTCTTGCCGGATTCAGCCTCGACGTACTGTTCGACGGTGCGGTTGTAAATATCATCCTTGACGCGGGTGATGAGCGGAAGCACCTCTGCCAGAGCCCTGACCGTGGTGCTCTTGCCTGTACCGCGATGACCCATGACCAGAACGCCGCCGATCCTCGGATCAATGATGTTCAGGATCAGACTGAGCTTCATTTCCTCCTGGCCGACGATGGCCGTGAAGGGAAACGCCAGAGCCTGCTTCTTTTTGGAAGAGGGCTTTTTCACTTCAGGAGCCGCCTTTGTTACTGCGGGCGCCTTTTCCTTGGGTTGTGCAGGGGCCTTTGCCTTGGCTTCCGGAGTCGCCTTTGCCTTGGCAGAAGAGGTTTTCTTGGCAGCTTTGACAGTCTGGGTCATAGTCGATTGGATGGTTAAAACCCGGCCTGGGAACTTCTGATTATCTCGGTTTTTCCGGCAGGGGCTTGCTTGGTTTAGAGAAAAAATTCAATAATGAACTTTGAATTTATGCTTTTACCATAGACATAACAAACCTTTTCACCATTGTGGCTTGTTAAAAAATTACGTCATGCATCAGGCTTCATCCTGCGGATTGTATGGCGTTGAATGCCGCATCCCTGACCGTCTCGGAGAGGGTCGGATGTGCGTGCACAGTCCCGACAATGCCGTCGGCAGTCAGGCCGAATCTGCATGCGAGCCCGAGTTCGCCGATCAGCTCGACAGCGTCGTGGCCGATGAGGTGTCCACCGAGCATGCGGCCGCTTTCTGCGTCGAACACCAGCTTGACAAGCCCTTCGAGCTGCCCGTAAGCGTTGGCTTTGCCGGAAGCCGCGAAAAGCGAACGTCCCACGGTCACTTTATGGCCGAGCTGCAGCGCAACTTCTTCGGTAAGGCCGATGGAAGCCACCGACGGCTGGGCATAGACGCAGCGTGGAATGAGAGCTTCAGTCAGCGGTTCGGGAGATCCGCCGGCGATGGCCTCGACTGCTATGGCCGCCTCTGCCGATGCCTTGTGGGCAAGCAACATGCCTCCCCTGACGTCGCCGATCGCATAGATCCCGGGTGCCGATGTACGACAGAGTTCATCGGTCCGGATGAATCCCCTGTCGGTCTCAACACCGGACGCTTCGAGGCCGAGGTTTTCGATCACTCCTGTCACTCCGACGGCAACAAGCACACAATCGGCTTCCGTGCTTCGGGGCTCCTGGCCATCGATGACGACATCTGCAGAGACACCGGCTTGGCCGCAATGCACGTTGCCGAGACGCGCACCGCACAGCACCGTGATGCCGGCCTTCTCGAACGAGCGCTTCAACGCCTCGGAAATCTCCGCCTCCTCTGCAGGCAGCAGCCGGGGCATCATTTCGACGATGGTCACCTTCGAACCGGCCTTCGCATAAAACCATGCCATTTCGACGCCGATTGCTCCGCCGCCGACGACGATCATCGAAGAGGGCACCTCCTTCATGATCAGCGCCTCGCGGCTGGTTATGATCCTCTTTCCGTCGGGTTCGAGCCCGGGAATCACTCTCGGCTGCGCGCCGGTGGCGACAATGAGGTTCTTTGCAGCGACCGTCGTCTTCGACCCGTCCGGCCCGGTCACCTCCACGCTGGTCCCTCCGGCAAGAACGCCTTCGCCCTGCAGTACCTGTACTCCCGCTTTGCGAAGCATGTATTCCACCGCTTTCGAGCTTTTCAGGGCGACGTTCCTGCTGCGTTTGACCGCCTGGGCAAGATCGAACGAAACCTCTCCGACAGTCACTCCGAACGAAGCAGGATTCCTTACCAGTTCATACACTTCAGCGCTCCTGAGCAGGGCCTTGGTGGGAATGCAGCCCCAGTTGACGCAGACGCCGCCAAGCGGTCCTTTTTCGACAAGGCAAACCTTCATCCCGTGACGCGCGGCGTGAAGGGCCGCTTCATACCCTCCGGGACCTGAACCGATGACGGCGAGATCGAGCCCCGCTTCCGGATATCCTGATGTTTGCTGCATATGATGACGATTGGTTTGGCGGCGAGCCCTGGATTCCACCCGGCCGGCGCTGCCATGGCGAGTGGCAGGCGGAAGAGCGAAACCGGTTGCACCGGACAATTCTTTGAGTATAATAATGGTAGCCGACGCATTATGCACGGCTGTTTTCAAGTGTTCAAAATGCAAAAAGAGCCTGTAAAAAACGAATCGGAGGCCCTCCTCGCAGCGGAGCCCGAACCGAAAAAAATGACCATCCAGGTCAGCAAGGTGCAGACATCGATGCGCATCGACGTTTACCTCGCCCAGCAGGTCGAGAACGCTACGCGCAACAAGGTTCAGGAGGCTATCGAGGAGGAGCGCGTGCTTGTCAACGGACGCCCGGTCAAATCCAACTACCGGATCAAGTCGTGCGACCTCATCCAGATCACTTTCCTCCGTCCTCCCGCGCCGGATCTCGCACCTGAAGACATCCCGATCGATATCATCTACGAAGACGACGACCTCATGGTGGTCAACAAGGCGGCAGGCATGGTCGTGCACCCGGCATTCGGCAACTGGACGGGCACCCTGGCCAATGCAATCCTTCACCACATCGGCAAGGATGCCGACGAGCTTGACAAAAGCGGGCTGAGACCCGGCATCGTGCACCGGCTCGACAAGGACACCTCAGGACTGATCATCATCGCCAAGAACCCGACAGCCCTTCACCGTCTCGCCACGCAATTCGCCCGGCGTCAGGTCGAAAAGGTCTACAATGCGATCGCCTGGGGCTTACCGGATCCGCCATCCGGCACGATCAAAACCAACATCGGCCGGTCGAGGAAAAACCGCAAGGTAATGGCCAACTTCCCATATGAAGGCCTCGAAGGCAAACACGCGATCACCGATTACGAGGTGGCCGAAAACCTCCACTACTTTTCGCTGGTCAGCGTGACGCTCCATACCGGCAGGACTCACCAGATCAGGGCGCACCTGCAGCACCTTGGCCACCCCATCCTCGGGGACGAAACCTATGGCGGAGCCACTGCCCGCACCCTGCCGTTCAGCAAAAGCGAGCAGTTCACCAGAAACCTTCTCGAAATGATTCCCCGTCAGGCACTGCATGCCGCAACGCTCAGGTTCCGCCAGCCGACGACCGGAGAACTGCTCTCTTTCACCGCACCGCTGCCGTACGACATGCAGGCCGTGCTCGACAAGATCAGGAGATTCGTTTCAGGCGAGTTATCGTGAAATGATTCCGGTCGCAAGACAACGCGGAAACCGGCGTCCAACATTTGTTGTCCGTTGGTTTCTTGTATATTTCAATATGGAGCTCTCGCCGACAATAAGAGTCAGGACGACTGAGCCATACGCTTTGCGATTCGATTGAACAATTACCGCTCCCCATTTGTAAACAAGCGAAACACCATGAAAAAAAATGCACTCAAAATTGCGGTTCTGACCGCCGCAACATTAGGGGCCGGCTCTGCCCCGGCTTTTGCCAGGGTCGATGTCGATCTCAATATCGGCTCGCCGGAACGGGTCATCGTAGTACCTCAAGGGCAGCCGCATCGAAGATTCGAAATTGATCACAGGCCCAGGTTTCTGTACACTCCCCCGCTCGGTTTCTATGTCTCGGTCGATGGGCCTTACGACATCGTTTACTACGAAGACCGCTATTACATCTATGACGACGGTCGGTGGTACGGGTCATCGGCATACAACGGACCGTGGGCTCACGTCAATGACCACCGGCTTCCCGGAAGACTCCGCAGGTTCCGACACGAAGAGATCAGGCGCTACCGTGACCACGAATACCGCAGATACCGTGACGACTATCGGCACGACCGCGGACCTCGTGACCATGACCGTTTCGATCGTGATCGCGAAAGACACGATCGTGACCGCTGGCGTTGAGAACAGGATGCTGAAGCCCTCCTGAAGATGAGGGCCTCCATAACGAACCCCCGGGGGGCGAAAGCCCTCCGGACCACTATGTATCAGATGAAAGTCATAGGAATCAATGGAAGTCCGCGCCCCTCAGGCAATACGTCGAAAATGCTTGCGGCCGTATTCGAATCGCTCAATGAGGAGGGCATCGAAACCGAGCTGATCCAGGTCGGAGGCACCGATATCAAAGGGTGTCGCGCATGCTTCGCCTGCATCCGGAACAAGGACTCCAGATGTGCGTCAAAGAGTGACGGGTTCAATGAAATTTTCGATAAAATGGTCGAAGCCGACGGCATGATCCTGGCCTCACCTACCTATTTTGCCGACATCACTCCCGAACTGAAGGCACTGATCGACCGATCGGGATTCGTTTCCAGGGCCAACGGGTTCCTGTTCCGCCACAAAGCCGGAGCTGCTGTCGTCACCCTCAGGCGCGCAGGCGCGATCCATGCCTTCGACAGCATCAACCACATGTACCAGATCAGCCGGATGTTCATCGTCGGTTCGACTTACTGGAACCTCGGGTTCGGCGGCAGAGAAGGCGACGAAGTGCTCAACGATGCTGAAGGCCTCGAGAACATGCGCGACCTCGGCAGCTCGATGGCGCTCCTGCTCAACAAACTCCACAATACCTGAACGTTCCGATAACCATCCCTCAGACAAGACCCATTTCATGACAGAACGAACCACGCTCACCGGCCGGTTATCGGCCATCCTGTGTATTTCAGCTCTACTGACTTCTCCCGCCCGACCCGCCTTCGCCGATGCGAAAGCAAAAGTAACCGCACCTTCGGGCGAAGTCGTCGAAACCCTCTGTGGAGAAAAGATCTCCGACCCTTACCGGCCTCTCGAAAACCTCAAAGACCCTCAGGTACAGGCGTGGTTCCGCCAGGAATCCGACCGTGCCAGAGAAGTCCTCGACGCAATTCCGGGCCGGACCGGACTCATCCGGAAAATGCAGGAGTTCGACAAGAGACGACCGGCCAAGGTCTACGACCTCATCATTACAGACAATGACCTCTACTTCTACCTGAAGCAGACTCCTGCCGACGAAACCGGCAAACTCTTCTTCCGCAAGGGTTTCCACGGTAAAGAGCGCAAACTGTTCGATACGGCGACCTATTCCGAGAACGGAAAAAGCTTCGTCATCAGCCGGGTCGCTCCGAGCATCGACGGTTCGAAAATCGTCATCGCCCTTTCGCCCAACGGTTCAGAAGATTCAGTGCTGCTCATCATGGAGGTCGAGTCCGGCAAAATCTACCCCGAACGAATCGATCGGTGCTGGTTCGCATCGCCCTCATGGCTGCCGGACGGCAAATCGTTTCTCTACAACCGGCTGAATCCCGGCGCCCTTCACGACAAGGATCGTGAAAAGGACAGCCGCATCTTCCTGCACGTTACCGGCACGGACCCATCGACCGACCGCGAAATCTTTTCACGGACGACCAACCCCGACATGGGCATTCGCCCCGAAGACATCCCTGCGGTCGCCTACGACAGGAAAAGCAACCGGCTTTACGCATCCACCGAAAACGTCGATCCGAAAATCAACGCATGGTACGCCCCTGTCGAATCGGTTTCAGGGAAAACCATTCCATGGAAACGCCTGATCCGTCGCGAAGACGAAGTGTATGACTTCGCCGCCACGAAAAGCGACATCTACCTGTTCACACCGAAAAACGCGCCAAGGTTCAAGGTGCTGAAAACATCGCTCGACAACCCCGACATCGCTCACGCCGAAACCGTCATCCCCGAGCAGCCGCAAGCATCGCTGTCCGGTTTCGCCCTTACCCGCGACGGGATTTTCTACACACTGTCGATCAACGGCGTCAAAGAGGAGCTGTACCACCTCGGATATGGCAGCAGATCGGCCGAAAAGATTGTCCTCCCCTTCGATGCCGGCACGATCCGCCTCTCATCGAAAGGGTTCGACAAAAAGGAGTTCTGGGCTGTGATGGCCGGATGGAGCCACGACTACCGCCGATATCGTTATGAGCTGAAGCACAACCGATTCATCGACGAAACCCTCTCGTCACCCGCACAGTATCCGGAATATGCGGATCTCACGGTCGAAGAGGTCATGGTTCCTTCACATGACGGCGTCAAGGTACCCCTGTCGCTGATATACGACCGCGGCATGGCGAAACAGGGTCGCACCCCGGTGCTGCTCTACGGTTACGGTGCCTATGGAAACTCGATGACGCCGTTCTTCAGCCCTTCCCTGCTTCTCTGGACGAACAAAGGAGGCATACTGGCCGTCGCCCACGTCCGTGGAGGCGGAGAGCTCGGTGACGCCTGGCACAAGGCGGGCATGAAAACCACCAAACCGAATACCTGGAAAGACCTGATCGCCTGCGCAGAGTACCTCGTCAAAACGGGATACACCTCACCGGCGCATATGGCCATGAACTCCGCAAGCGCAGGAGGCATCATGGTCGGCAGGGCAATGACCGAACGGCCCGACCTTTTTGCCGCCGCCATGCCGCAGGTCGGTCTTCTCAATGCGGTACGCGGCGAAGAATCGCCCAACGGTCCGGTAAATGTCCCTGAGTTCGGTACCGTGAAAAATCCTGAAGAGTGCAAGGCGCTCATCGAAATGGACGCCTACCTGCACCTGAAAAAAGGGGTGCGCTACCCGGCAGCCCTCGTTACCGCAGGCATGAACGATCCGAGGGTCATCGCATGGGAACCCGCCAAGTTCGCCGCCCGCCTGCAGGCCTCGACCGCATCTGACCGGCCGGTGTTATTCTTTACCGACTACAAGGCCGGCCACGGCATCGGAGACACCAAGACAAAGCAGTTCGAATCCCTGGCCGACATGCTGAGCTTCGGCCTCTGGCAGACCGGCCAGCCCGAGTTCCAGCCGAAGCAGTAAGCATCGCATGAGCCCTTGTGCCGACTCAAATTACAGGACAAGGGCTCATATTTGACTCTATCAATACAACATCCCTGACAAACCCGCTCGCTTCCAGCCAGATCGGAAGCCGCCCGCCTGATCGAAAACAGATCTTGCGATTTCAAGCCATCACTAGTAAAAACCATTTTCGGTTCCAAGTTTGAGAATCAATGGTCGACTAGCATGGAGAAAATCACGGGTTCTATCATATGGAATTTCCGCGTTGATAAAACTAATCATTTTGATTAAACTAATCAGAATGATTAATCGTTAGTCAGTGGAGAAACGAGTACCACATTACAACCTTGTCAATGTTCAATCTTTCGTTGCGGACAAAACCTCCCGCCCTTTTACGAGAACCGCGTTGCAAGGTGGCTTGTCGATGGGGTTGACCGAACTTCAAATGCGAGGTATCGTCCTGTCGCTGACAAGAACCGATTTTTATAAATCAATGACCACCCATGCCGATCACCAGCAATGGCAGGACGTTTATCATGGGAAAACATCCGATGACAGAATCGTCTATATCAAAATCACAGGCTTTTTGGACAGACGGCCACCGGTGATTCAGTTTAAAGCAAAATGATTTGGAGCTACCATGAAATGCCCGGCATGTGGCCATGACGCAATGGCCGATAAAGTCCTTGAGGAAACACTCTCGTATGGCGGACAATCGCTGACACTGCATAAAATGCACGGTCAGTTCTGTTCACATTGCGGCGAGGGTATCTGGGATGAAGAGAGCTATCGACGGTATACCGAAGCTCAGGCAGGACTCGTAAGAGCCGTAAAAGGCGATGTTGGAGCGGATATTCGACGCATCCGGAAAAAACTCAACTTAAGCCAGAGAGAGCTTGCTTCCGCATTCGGCGTAGGAAAAATGGCCTTCTCCCGTTACGAAAGAGGTGAAAGTCGCCCTCCGGCACCGTTGGTGAAGTTGCTGAAACTCATCGACCGGCATCCTGATTTACTCAACGAGATGCGAAACGTCTGAGAATGTCGCATGACAATAACACAGATATTTGCCTGGGCTAACGAGGTATCATTTCACATCTCACTGCAGTAAAACGGGCAATCTCGACTTCCATTCGGGGAACAGCACCAGGTCGCATTCCACCGTCGAACCGCCGTTCTGTATAAGCTCAAGTTCACCGACGTGCATTAGACTCTCGTCGCTGAACGCGTTTGACATCAGGCTCAACACGGCTTTTTTGTACTCCGTATCGTCGTTGCCGGCAAGATGCTTGCCCTTCATTTCGAGCACGACGATCTTATTATCTTGCACTCCCTGTCCGACGGCGAAGATGAAATCGGGATAGACCTTTTCCCTGCGCCACCCCTGGAGGGCATAATGTGAACGGGCGACGTTCCGGTATTTGGAGGCGTCCGGTACCAATGGCCTGTGGGGGACGGCAAGGTGGTGGTTGAAAACAAACTCCTTGCCCTTGAAGCTCAAGTTCCGGCATAGATATGTATTGTTCTGCGTGAGGGTTATACCGATAAGAACGCCATCGGGTCAGATAAAGATATGAAAACCCCATGCCAACTCCACCATTTCCTCTCCTGACTTAAAATGGTCAAAACGCTTGACGATAATCATTCTGTCAGCTTTTTGCTTTACTTATTTAAACAATATGTCATATTATAAATTTACAATCAGTGCGACAATGTCAGACTATAACCGACATCATGCAAAACAAAGCCTTGCAGATAAAGCATCTGAATGAGAAGATGCAGACGCTTGAGCCATTCAGGCATCTGGCTGTCCCCCCCACCGGATGGGTCAAGGCCGTTCGTACGGCTCTCGGCATGTCCATGCAACAGTTGGGCAACCGGTTGTCCATTACCAGGCAAAGCGTTCAGGATATCGAAAAACGGGAGAAAGAGGGATCGATAACCATCAAAGCCCTGAGAGAAGTCGGCAGGGCTCTCGATATGGATGTCGTATACGTTTTTCTACCCAGGGACGGCTCTCTGGAGGCCTTGATTGAAAGAAGGGCGACCGAGCTGGCTACCGAAATCGTCATGCGCACATCAACCCACATGAACCTTGAGGGACAGGGTAATTCCGAACAACGGTTAGCCGAGGCAATCAGGGAACGGGCTTATACTATCAGAAAAGAGATGCCAAAAATCCTATGGGATTAGATCTTGCTTACATCTCCGGCCAGACCCCCATCGATGAAGATGAAAAAGAGGGGTTGCTCATTCCGACGATAGCGACCAGGCGGGAACTTGACGAGTTTGAACAGTTGAATATCGAAGAGGCTGTGCAGTGGATAATGAAAGGGCGATTCAACAAGGATAAAATCGTTACCGAAGAGTTTGTCAGGGCGCTGCACCAGCGCATGTATGGCGACGTTTGGGCGTGGGCCGGCGAGTTCAGGAAAACCGGCAAGAATATCGGCGTCGATACATGGCAGATCGGCGTTGAACTGCGTAAGCTCTGCGATGACGCACAGTACTGGATTACCCACGGGACCTATCCGCCCGACGAAATAGCGATTCGCTTCAAACATCGCCTGGTCAGTATTCATTGTTTCCCGAACGGAAACGGAAGGCACAGCCGTTTGATGGCCGACATCATCATCGAAAAGATATTCGGCATGCCTGTTTTCTCCTGGGGAGCCGGTGAGCTGAGCCGTGATGGCGATACGAGGAAGATCTATCTGAAAGCCCTTCGAGAGGCTGATGGAGGAAACTATGAGCCTTTACTGGCTTTTGCACGATCGAGAAAGTACACCGACTGATGGTTGATGAGCTCGGATAATGAAGATATTGGGCTGAAGCCCGAAGTTTTTTTTATTTCATTCTCCCCCGGACTAAAGTCCGGGGCAACTGAAGATAATGTAAGATGTTAATGTCCGTCGGGCTAAAGCCACTCCTGAATGTGGGAGGTTAAAACCCGGGGCAACTGATGAGGATGTAGGAAGTTAATGTCCGTCGGGCTAAAGCCGCTCCTGAATGCGGGAGGTTGAAACCCGGGGCAACTGAAGATAATGTAAGATGTTAATGTCCGTCGGGCTAAAGCCGCTCCTGAATGTGGGAGGTTGAAACCCGGGGCAACTGATGAGAATGTAAGATGTTGATGTCCGTCGGGCTAAAGCCGCTCCTGAATGTGGGAGGTTGAAACCCGGGGCAACTGAAGATAATGTAAGATGTTAATGTCCGTCGGGCTAAAGCCGCTCCTGAATGTGGGAGGTTGAAACCCGGGGCAACTGAAGATAATGTAAGATGTTAATGTCCAGTGGACTGAAGTCCTCCTGAATACAAGTGTCTAATGTCCGGGGCAATGGAAAATCTTGTTAGACATTAATGTCCGTAATCCCGATTGATAGGAACTCCTGAACATGTTACAGAATATCAGCGACGGTTGGCGATGCCCTTGAGATAGTGCTGCCGCAGCTCTTCGGGGAAGCGTTCGATGGCGTAACGGAGTGTGACGCGTGGAAGGCGGGAGTATTGCTGCTGCAGAAAAGCTTCCAGCACCGGCTGCTCGCGTTTGCCGACCTCGCGCAGCATCCAGCCTGTGGCTTTGTGGATCAGCTCTTCGGGATCGTCGAGAAGACGGTCGGCGATGGCGAGCGTATCGATGAACTCGCCCTGTTTTATGTAGTGGAAGGTGGAGACGATCGCGATGCGCCGCTCCCAGAGGCTGCCTGATGCGGCGAAGCGGTACAGCGGGGTCCTGTCCCGGACTTGCAGGTGCCGGCCGACGATCTGCGGTGCGGAGAGGTCGACCAGGTCCCAGTTGTTGATCCTTGCTGTCTGGGAGCAGTAGGTGGCGTAAATATCCTCCCTGCCCACATCGTCCGCCGTGCGGTAGCGTTCGACGAGCAGGAGCAGGCCAAGCAGGCGGTCTTCGTGCCAGGGAGAGGCGAGCAGGCCGACGACGTCATCCAGAGCGGTCTGGGGAAACTCCCGGGAGAGCTTCCTGAGCACAGGGACCCGGATGCCGCGGAACTGGTCCCCTTCCCCGTACTCTCCGGGACCAGTCTTGAAAAACCACTGGAGGATGCCTGCTGTTTTTTCGTCCGAAAGGGATTCAAGCCGTGAAAAGAGAGCGTCGATCTTTGCCATAATCGTGCTTCAATGCTGGTTGATTCAGATGAACTCGGCAAGCTCGGTCCAGCGGGCCATATCGCGGTCCAGCTTTGCCTGAATTGCATGTAATTCATCGCCAAGGCGCTGGACGGCCTGGAAATCCGATCCGGCCGAGTTCAACTCCTTGCTGATCTTTGCCTGCCGGGCCTCGGCTTCGGCGATCGCCTTTTCGAGCTGCTCCAGCTCCCGTTTCTCCTTGCCGCTGAGCTTTCTCAGATTCGGGGACGGCGTGGCCGCAGGTTTCGGTTGCTGCTGGACAGGAGCCTTTTTCTGCGACTGGCTCTTCTCCTCGGCGGCTACGTTGGCTTTCATTTCGAGATAGACGCTGTAGTTGCCGGGGTAGCGCCGCACCAGGCCGTTCTCCTCGAATGCGAAGACGTGCTCCACGGTGCGATCGAGGAAGTAGCGGTCGTGGCTCACCACGACGAGGCAGCCGGGAAAGGTGTCGAGATAGTCTTCGAGCACACGCAGGGTCGGGATGTCGAGGTCGTTGGTCGGCTCATCGAGCAACAGCACGTTGGGCGACGATATAAGCTGACGCAGAAGGTAGAGGCGCCGACGCTCGCCACCCGAAAGGGTCGCGATATAATTGTATTGTGCGGAAGAGGAAAAAAGAAACCTCTCGAGCATCTTCCCGGCAGACACAAGCGTGCCGTCCTTGAGCTTGATATGCTCGGCTACCTCCTTGATGTATTCGATAACCCGCTTGGACTCGTCGAGGTCCCGGCTCTCCTGGTCGTAATATCCGATCTTGACCGTCTGGCCGATCTCGATGCGCCCGCTGTCGGGTTTGACCCTGCCGGCGATCATCTCGAGCAGGGTGGTTTTGCCCGATCCGTTCGGGCCGATGATGCCGATGCGATCCCCTTTCTCAAGCATATAGTCGAACGATCGGAGAAGCAGCTTCTCGCCGTACGATTTCGAAACGTCGTAGAACTCGATGATCTTGTCGCCGAGACGGTCGGCGCCGAAACCGATCTCGACCTGCTGCTTCTTCTCTTTACCGGGTGCGTGGACAAGCGCTTCGGCTCGCTGCATGCGGGCCTTCTGCTTGGTGGAGCGAGCCTTGGCTCCGGTACGCATCCACTCCAGCTCCTGCTTGGCAAGGGCGTTGCGTTTGCGTTCGTCGCGAATGGACTGCTCCTCCTCTTCGGCCTTCTGCACAAGATAACTCGCGTATCCGCCGCTGTAGGTCAGCGCCGTTTTTCCGTCAAGCTCGATCATCCGGTTGGCAACGCGATCGAGGAAATATCGATCATGCGTGATAAGGATGACCGCCCCGGAATATCGTTTGATGTAGTTTTCGAGCCACTCGACGCTGTCGGCATCGAGATGGTTGGTCGGTTCGTCAAGGATGAGCGCATCGCTCGGAACGACGAGGGCATGGGCAAGGGCCACGCGCTTGCGCTGTCCGCCCGACAGGTTGCCCATCAAGGCCGTCAGGTCCTCCAGGCCGAGCTTGCTGAGCACAGCCTTGGCGTTCGACTCCAGATCCCATGCGCCACTGACATCGAGCTCATGGGTAAGGCGCGTGACCTTGTCGATGATCGCCGAATTGTCGCCATGCTCATGTTCGAGCTCCGTGAGGGCGAGTTCGTATTCGCAGATCAGCCCCATCACCTTGTCGCTCGACTTCAGCACTGCCTCCAGCACGGTATCTTCCGGATCGTAGGGAGAGTCCTGAGGCAGGTAGGCGATCCGCTTTTCGCGTGAGACCATGACCTTGCCGGTATCGGTCGTTTCGACGCCCGCGAGAATCTTCATCAGAGTGCTCTTGCCGCTGCCGTTAGCACCGATGATGCCGATCTTGTCGCGGTCATCGATTCCGAACGAAACATCCGCGAACAGCTTTTTGAGACCGTAAGTCTTGCCTATCCCCTCTACCGTCAGAAGAACCATATCTTTCCTTGCAAACCTTGTTATCGGGGCGCACCGGCACCCCTGAAAAAGCCTCAATATAGTCAAGTCCTGCCGATTCCCGCCCCCGGTATGCGTTCCGTTTCCATATGACCGTTATTTTGGATAAACTTGGATGTCCACTGCCGGTAAGAATGACCGGCATTAACCCCGGTAATCTGCTGCCGGACAACCCCGCACCGTTATGGCTTCAATAGAAGAATCGCTCGCCTGGACCGGAACACCGTTTCCTGAGGCCCTGATGTCCCTTGGGCAACAGGAGCAGGAAGCGCTCGTCGGCTACGTAACCAGGGTGGTCACTGAAAAAACCGACGGCCTCGACGATCTCTACCAGGCCATCAGTGCGATCGTGAAGTTCATCCCCCACTTTATCGTCATCCCGCTCATGGTGGAGAATATCCGCCCGCAGATCTCTGCCGGCGTCTGCAAAAAGATGGGAGTGGACCAGTCGGTAAACTATGCAAACGACCTTCCGATAGAATATTTCAGCGAAGTGTCACGGCATATCGACGACGAGATGATGGCCCGCATCCTCGAAAAGATGAAAAGGCACCATGCGGAAAAGGTCATAAAGTACGAGCTTCAGAACAACCAGCACCACATGCTCGACATCGCCGGCCACTTCGAGAAGCGCCTGCTGGAATTTGTCGCTAAAAACATCAACTTCGCGGAACATCCGGACTGCCAGACCACTCTGCACAAGCACTGCAGCGTCATCGAAAGAATGCGCGC
>DATMYL010000012.1:0-8237 GCA_035560975.1 Chlorobaculum sp.
GCCATGGTGATAAGGAGAATGCCGACTGCGCCGCTGATGTTGAACGCGCCGATCACCGCACCCCGGGCCTCTTTCGGGGCCTCCTGGCCAATCAGGGATTGTGAGCCGAGGAATGCGCTGATCTGGCCGATGCCGAGAAGCACGAAGAAAACGGCCGACCATGAATCGAGCGGGTTTCCGATAAGCAGCAGCGACAGATATCCGACAGCGGCGAATCCCATGCTGACAGTCAGTGCCGTTACCCGGTTCCACTTGTCGATGAGCAATCCCATAACCGGTGCCCAGAGAAGGGCTGCCAACTGTGAGATGATGAACATCATGGTTCCCCTCTTTACGGCTTCTGCCGGGTTCATTCCCATGGCGATACCCGCAGTAGTGCCCCAGAGCGGCACGAAGGTGCCTATGATCGCCTGGTCGCCCCTGGCAACGAATGCCGCCGCATAGGAGAGCAGGATTCTCGGATTTTTCGCATGCACAAAACCGCTGCCCAGGAGCTTGAGCAATGGCAACCGCTCTTCGTGCCGGATGGGTGTGCCGCCTTTCAGCCCGATGGCAAGACCGCCGGCAATAAGGACGCAGGTGGATGCGATGGCCGCGTGGGTCCAGAATCCCGCCTCGATTCCGCCAAATCCCATGGAGACCAGTCGCTTCGGCAGGCTGCCGTAGAACTGGTTGAGCACCACGATGCCGAGCCCGCTGAGAAAGCCGGTGATCGCAATCAGCTTGCCTCTCGAACGTTCAGCAGGGTAGTCGACCATAACGGTTGCCAGTCCGCTCGTCACGGCCACCACGCCGACGGCATAGATCATTCGGTACACGGTCAGTTCCGGCACGCTTTTCGCCATGGGATAGAGGATATAGGCGAGAGCAAGGATCAGGAACCCCGAAGCGTAAACCGGTTTGCGCCCGATGCGGTCCATAATGGCCCCGACCGGGCCGAAGAGCAGCATGGTCACGATCTCGGTCCAGAATACGAGGTCGCCGCTGATGGTGCCCTGCATATGGGTAGGTAAGCCCAGATGCTGGTTCAGTATGTAGGCCTGTCCGATCGACACGAACGTGATCATGCTGATCGAAAAGAACGCGGCTGCGAGGAATGTCCATCCATGCTTCGGCAGTACCGAGGGGGCAAGAATTATGGGACCGATTTTGTGGATGGTCGGTTGTTCAGATGTCATGGTAATGATACTTCTTGCCTTGTTCGGGTTCAGCACCCATTTCTGAAATCGTTTTTCGAATATTTCGATCTATGCGCCACACCATTCTTTATAGGGGAGTGACCTTTAAACAATCCGCATCTCAACCTGTGGAGATGGTACTGGTCCCATATCGTTTTACCCAAGGGAGCTTGAACACTTCATGCATCTGCGATGGTTCGAATTCAAATCCGAATGAGACAGAATGCCAGATTTTGGAGTTCTTTTCATAGATCATATGGCCAGTCGTTCCCACGACGGCAAAATTGCCACTTGATGACAAAGTGCGTATGGTAATGTTCAGTTCGTTTGGGGAGATGGATTCAAGAAACGCCTCGCCCTCCTGCGCATGTTCCAAAGCGATAAGTGAGGAGCAAAATGATTCCAGGACATTTCTGAATACCCAAAAATCGCTGTTGCCGGAAAATCCGTGCGAGTGCACCCTGATGCTCACGGCAGCGTCACCATAGCTCTGAAGGGAATTGTCTTCATCTATCTCGACCGACATTTCCAGGTAGTTATGACCATTGTGAAACCGCAGCATGTGAGTTTTCATTGTGATTTGAAGGGCTCATGCATATCATGTGCGGGATGCTGAGACGAGGTGTCAGGCAATCCCGGTCTGAAACGATATTGGAACGTTCCGGTAATAGAATTTCAGTTTACTTGATTTTATGAGGCGTATCATGACAGAATAAGAAAGAATCTCATATATCGCATACATGCAGACGCCCGTCCTGCATGTGGAGGCAGCTATCGGCCATGGCGGCGTACTCCTCGTTGTGTGTGACGATGACGAATGAGGTCTGGTGCTCTTTGCTGAGCGAGGCCATGAGCTCATAGAGCATGCGGCTGTTCCGGCTGTCGAGGTTCCCGCTCGGTTCGTCTGCCAGCACCAGCATGGGTTTGTTCATCAGTGCCCTGGCGATGGCGACGCGTTGCTGTTCGCCGCCCGAAAGCTCAGACGGGAGGTGTTCGAGGCGCGCTTTCAGGCCGAGGCTTTCGAGCAATTCCGCTGCACGTTTTTTCGCCGGTTTGAGCTTGCCTGTACCGATGAACTCGGCCATGGCGACGTTTTCCAGGGCCGTGAAGTCCGACAGCAGGTGGTGGAACTGGAACACGAAGCCGATTTTCCGGTTTCTGAACCTGGCAAGCTCCTTTTTTGACAATACGCACTTGCTCCCCTTGAATATCGGGTTGTTTTCGAAGAGCAGATCCCCTTCGTCTGGAGCGTCGAGCGTCCCCAACAGGTTGAGGAGGGTGGTCTTGCCGCTGCCGGATGCACCGATTATCGTCACCATTTCGCCGGGTCCAACCGAAAGGTCGATGCCGTTCAGGATCCTCAGGGGCGCTTGGCCCGGCAGGGCGTATGACTTTACGAGTTTGCGTGCTTCGAGCATCTCAGGCGGGCCTAACCTGTCCCTGGCCGGTCACGAGCCACTTGTAGCTGGTCAGTTCCCTGAGGCCCATTGGACCTCTTGCGTGCAGCTTCTGCGTGCTGATGCCGATCTCCGCTCCGAGGCCGAACTGAGCTCCGTCGGTAAATGCCGTGGATGCGTTCGCATATACTGCAGCCGCATCGACCCTTTTCATGAAGGTGTCGATCACCGACTGGTCTGCGGCGATGACCGCCTCACTGTGCTTCGAGCTGTGGTGCGCGATGTGATCGAGCGCCTCGTCGAGGCTGTCCACGGTCTTGATCGACATTTTCAACGAAAGGAACTCCGTGCCGAAATGCTCCGGGATGGCCATCTGCAGCAGCTCTTCGGGATATCTCCCCATCAGCTTGTAGTATGCCGGCTCGTCGGCGAAGATCATCACCATTTTCTCCTCGAGGGGCTCGACCAGCAGCGGCAGATCGTCGATCCGGTCGCGGTGCACGATCAGTGTATCGAGCGCATTGCACACGCTCGGGCGCCTCGTTTTGGCGTTGAACACAATGTCGCGTCCCATTTCCAAATCGCCGCTCTTGTCGAAATAGGTGTGAACGATGCCTGCGCCGGTTTCGATAACCGGAACCGTCGAATTCTTTCGGACGAAATCGATGAGTTGCTGGCTTCCCCGTGGGATGATCACGTCTATGAACCCCATGGCATTCAGCATGATGTTTGCCGCCTCACGCTCGGCCGGCAGCAGGTAGATCATGTTGATGTCGAGGCCGCACTCCTGCAGCACCGCCTGGATCAGCTCCACGATGGCGATGTTCGAGAACGAGGCGTCGCTTCCGCCTTTAAGCACGGTGGCGTTGCCCGATTTAAGGCAGAGCGAGAAGACGTCGAAGGTTACGTTCGGCCTCGATTCGTAGATGATCCCGATCACGCCGAGAGGCACCGTCACCTTTTTCAGCTCAAGTCCGCTGGGTACCGTTCGCTCTTCGAGCACAATGTCGAGGGGGGAGGGCAGTGCGGCAACGTTCCTGATGTCCGAAGCGATCGAGTTGAGTCGTGACTCGTTCAGAAGCAGGCGATCGTAGCGAGGATCGGCAGGATCCATTCGCTCAAGGTCCTTTTTGTTGGCATCGAGGATCGCTTCGGCGGCCTCCGGAATCCTGTCAGCAAGCGTTAAAAGCATGGCGTTGATGACCGGTTCCTCAAGGGTTATGATCTTGCGGCTTGCGTTCTGTACTGCTTTCAGTCGTTCGACGATGGCTTCGTATTCGGTCATGGGGTGCGGCTCCTTGTAAGGGAATTGTGAGTGATCAATGATCAAAAAGATACTCATATTTCCGCCACCGGCACAATGCCGAACGTTCAGGAAAATCACCAGTCATCATCATGCGTATCGGCGATGCTGGTATGCGGTTCTCAAGGGGGGACAATCGTCCGGGTTTTCATGAATAGGGGGTGTATCAGAGGAACTGGGCAGAAATGACGACACGACTTTGGCGTGACAAAAAATGACTTGGCGATTGATGGGACGGACGGTTGCAATCAATGGATGGCCAGCTTGGCCTTCATGAGTTGAAAAGATGTTTTTGGCATATAAAAAAACATGCCTGCAACGAGGACCACACATCCTGCTACAGGCATGTTTAACACACACACAGACAACTTGATACCGAGCTACGGATACAATTAAAAACCTACTTGCGTAAACAACTGAAAAGAAGACGGGGCCGTATACGGGGATGTTTTTTTATCATGATCAACATTGACGTATTCAAGTCCGATTTTGGCATTTGGCCTGAGCATGACAGCTACAGCGGGAATGATTTTCTTCATAGTTCCATTGTAGTTGTCCTTCAGGTACTCATAACGCATGACACCGACAAGCCAGGGGTAGAACCAGTAGTCTCCTTCAAGCGAATACGCGGTTCTTTTTCCATAGTTGATGCTCTTGTCGGCCTCATCGAGAACTTCGTTGAATCGTGCATACTGGGCAAGAATGCGCAATGATCCATATGAAGCCTCGATATCACCTGAATAGGCAGTTTTGGTCAATCCTGCCAGATCTTCCTGTGTGGCAGGTTGGCCGCCCTTGTTGGAATTAAAGAGGTTGACCCCAAAGGTGATCCCGTTGTCCATACCGATATGCTCGACACCGTGTGAGCCTCCGACACCGCTGAGCAGCCCATGACCGCCAATCTTGAAGGTTGCCCTCACATATTTGGAGTCGCCGATGTTCCCTGCGTCTTCCGGATCCTCTGTAGAATTTCTTCCGATACCTGCGGACAGGGAGTACCCTCCGGTCTGGCCGGTGTCGCCGGCATATCGGAGTTCGGCACCCCTGCTGATGCCTGGCATTGTGGTGGTGTAACCATCACGTTTCCATCCTGGTCTGGCGGACACAAGAACCATTTTTTCCGTGATACCAACCTCGCCGAGAACAAGGTTCAATCCCGGTCTGAATGTCCACATCAGGTTGAGCTTGCCCCACTCGACACCGCCCTCGTTGAACGCGAAATCGCCGAAATAGGTGATCTGCTCGGTAATTGTTCCAGCGAAAAATGTTTCCAGATCCTCGACAACTTTCGTTTCCTTGTATGATCCGGAAATTTCGTCTTTGGGAGTATAAGCCCTGATTTTGCCCAGGAATCCGAGAGTCGGCATGTTGGGCATATCAGATGGCCAGATCGCATCAGGAAAAACTTTTTTGTACGATTCCTGGCCAAGTTTTATCGGCTCTTCCTTCACCATTTCTTCATCTTGTCCTGACGGAAAACGATAGCCGTTATTCCTGAATGCTTCGCCGAATCCGTTCCTGATTGGGAATGCAACGTGACAGGTGGTGCAGGCGGTATGGTACTTTCGTGCGAAGACCGGCAATGCAGACCCGTCCGAACTCCATAAAAGCATCGGTATCATACAGAGCAGCGCAGCACATAATTGAAACAGTTTTCTCATGAAATTCTCCTTTTTTGGGGTTACGGGACATATGGGTTTACTACGGAAACACTGGCCGTATTTTGCGCTATACAATCGCATGAATGCATATCAGAATGTCCTTTAACCGGCCGCATTAACAATTGTTAAAATGCCGGCACAACAAAGCGACACTGAGATACACACTCAGGGAAAAAGTGCACAGAGCTAAATTATTTTCGAATGAGAGTGGCGAGCAATAACTGAACTCAGAGAGGATATTGAGTACTTTTCTCTGAAATGCTCATTTCGACGATTTCGGTATCGTTCGGACAGTGTTCATCGGAAGTCAATGATGTCTCGGTACAAGGCTCTAAGTCAGAGGTAAAGGAAGAACATTAATGTGGATTAATGTTCAGTTTCCGGCATCACCCTTAAATATCTGCTTGTAAGGACAAGTCAGGAGAATCTCTGTCACAATGTCTCATAGCAAAGTGTTTTATGCTGCGAGATAGTGTGACGTATGGTTCGGCGTTCTATTTAAACAGTTTAAGTATATTTTAACGTTATTTAAATATAATTTTAATAAAAAATAAAGTTTTTTGTCGAAAATTGTAGCAGTAGTGAGATGCTGCGCCCTGTTAGCTTTAAAGTATTTTGGTGTGTTCAGTCCTTAACTGGTACAGGCTGAAGTAGATGTCTTCGACCGAATTACAGCGTCTGTAAACCTTCCATAGGCACTGATGGCCTGAAAGATTCAAAGAAACGAATTCAGGAAATTGATAGGATCCCTACCGTATCCTGCCAGTTAGAATGACTTTGCACCAATATCTTGTTAAGGTTCCTGCGCTCAGATGAATCTCAACAAAGCAACGCTCGTTTGCTACCCACGAATTCTCGCAATTTTCCCGATAGTGTCCGGTAAAAAATAAAGAAGGTCTGAAAATCCTGGCGAAACAGCGATAAAAAAAATGACCAAACCTTTTCGATCAGCCTATTTCATAAGGAGTTCCTAACCATGAACCAAGTTACACCGCTGTTGTTTGAGTAACTGAAGATTTTCCCGAGATACAAACTCGAATAACTCGAAAAGTCGGATCATCGCGATCAATTCACAAAGTATTATACGGGTCGGCAGAAGCTGATTGCCCGTTTGCATGCGCAGATTGGGGGTCATGACAGTCTGCATGGCATATAAACCAGCCTTGGAGTTCATTCATAGAAGAGGAAGTTCCTCCTCGGCTTGAAAGACATCAAAAGTTGCGCGCTGTCGGATGCGATGAAAAACCGACCCCATCAAATCTATTAAGGCCCATTCTGCAAGTTGCTTGACAAGCGCAGGGCAGTGAGTTCTGGCCCCAAGTCAGGTTCAAGAACCCGCTCTTCTCAATGGTTGCCACCGTCATTGATTTCTTCCTGAGCGTTTTCCGTTGGGCGTAATTTCATCAACGCATGGGCGCTATCAAATTGCACTATCTCCATGTTCATAGGGACTCATTGCCGACATGTAAGGTCATGACTGATGGAAAGCATAATGATGTCAAGGTCGCACGAAGCGAACAAAAGCTTGATTATCAACTATTTCCGGACAGCATCATTTCCCTTGACTGAGCCTATATCATTCGAATGGCTGTAAACCCTCGATCATCGGGGAGTTTGGTTTGTGAATCGTTCAAAATCAAACATTCAATACAGAACCATCTGACAACATCTGCCGATATGGCATAATCTTTTAAAACGAGATGAAAAAATCGATCTGATCATTGATAAATCAAGGGCAAACTACTTGAAAGAGCTGCATCTGGCCTGCTATAACTGACATGGAAACAGGCGAAGAGTATGATCACCACCAACATGAAACTCGCAGCCTCGACTATAGCTACCATTTGCAAGTCCCTGTGGCATAACGAACTTTTTTTTCAATGGATCAGGCAGAACCTGAATATCAAGTAAGTTCTCGGAACCAGCTGAAACGCCGTATTGGAGAAGATCTTGGAGGCCGTGTGCTACTACCTGCTTTTATTCTTACATCAAGTTCCAGATTAAATACCGACACTCACTGCAGGAGTTGACCCGTATGATCTTTTCAGTATTTATAGCGCATCGCTTGCGTTTCGACATTTTGTCGCTCAAAGAACACTCTTTTAAAAAAAGGTCAGAGAGCCGGTATGTTCAACTCGCATTATTTTAACAGGACACCAATTATATTGATACGCAAATCCCGAATGCTTCCGTTCCTCTTCGATATCTTAAACCAGCTACGAATGCGAACGCTGCTTTTCATCATCCTGGCGCTACTGTTTTCGACCAGTGCCGATGCGGGCGAAGACCGTGAGATCGGCGCCCTTTTTGCCCGGAATGGTGTGAGCGGGACGATGGTAGTTGCCTCCCTGCACAGCGGCAAGACCTTCATCAGCAACGCTTCCCGTGCTGAATTCCGGTATCCGGTCGCGTCTACGTTCAAGATATTCAACACGCTGATTTCGCTTGAAGAGAAGGCGGTTTCAGGAAAAGAGGAGATCCTGAAATGGGATGGGCACGTTTACGATTTTCCTGACTGGAACCGCGACCAGACGCTCGAAAGCGCCTTCAGGAGTTCCTGCGTCTGGTTTTACCAGGAGCTTGCCGGGAGGGTCGGTGCGGAAAAGTACCGTGCCTACGTCGGCAGATCGGCATATGGCGAACTGCGCGAGCAGTTCAACGTAACGTCGTTCTGGCTCGACGGATCACTTCAGATCAG
>DATMYL010000013.1:0-17234 GCA_035560975.1 Chlorobaculum sp.
CTCTTCAGTTGCCCCGGGTTTCAACCCGGGGGAGAGGACAGGATTTCGATGACGGCATCGAGCGACAGCGAGGTCTGTTCGGAGGTCACGAGGTTTTTCAGCGAATAGAGTCCCGACTCGTACTCCGTCTGGCCGACGAAGAGCGCATAAGATGAACCGATTCGGTTCGCTTCGCGCATCTGGGCCTTCATGCTTCTTGCAGCGAGATCGATCTCGACCTTAAGGCCTGCCTTGCGCAGCCTGAAGGCGACCTGCATGCCGTGGTCGGCGAGCTCCTGCTGCTGAACCACCACATAGACAAGCGGGCCGTGCGGGTTCAGTGTCGCGAACAGCCCCTGCTTTTCCATGGTGATCATGAGCCGCTCCATGCCGACTGCGAAGCCGACTGCCGGCAGATCGGCCGTACCGCCAAGCTCCCGGGCCAGGCCATCATAACGGCCGCCGCCACCGATGGCGTCCTGTGCGCCAAGCTCCGGGCTGGTGACCTCGAAAGCCGCGTGGCAATAGTAGTCGAGCCCGCGCACGAGCAGGTGGTCTATATCATAGGAGATGCCTCTGTCTGTGAGGAAGGAGAGCACCTTTTCGAAATCCGCGACGGCTTCAGGCTTCAGATAGGAGTAAAGCCTCGGCGCCCCGGCGATCATCTCTTTCAACGCCGGATTCTTCGAATCGAGGATCCTCAGCGGGTTTTTCTCCAGCCGCTCCTTCGAAGATTCGTCAAGGTCGCCCGCATAAGGGAGGAAATAGGTGCGCAACGCATCGCGGTAACGGGCCCGGTCATCAACGTCTCCGAGAGAGTTGATCCTGAGCCTCAGGCCATGCAGGCCGAGCGTCTCGAAAACCTGCATCATGAAGGTGAGCACTTCGGCGACCGCCGCCGGCGACGAGACGCCGAGCAGTTCAGCGCCGAACTGCGAGAACTGGCGCTGACGGCCTGCCTGCGGCCTCTCCTTGCGGAAAAGTTCGCTGATATAATAGAGCTTGTGTACCGGAGCGAGGGAAAGAATGTTCTTCTGCAGACACGCTCGCATCACGCCGGCGGTCATCTCCGGCCTGAGGGTGATAGAGCGGCCGTTGGGATCGGGAAGAAACGAAAACATCTCCTTGCCGACGATGTCGGTCGTCGAGCCGATGCCGCGCTGGAACAGCTCTGTATATTCAAAAACCGGGGTGCGGATCTCGCTGAATCCGTACAATGCAGCCACCGAGCGGATCACTCCCTCGACATAGTGCCACCTTACGACCTCGTCGGGAAAAATGTCCCGCGCGCCTTTGACTGCCTGGAACTGCGCCATAACCTGCCTTACTATGGAAATTAAATCTGGGGTAAGTCCTTTTCCTCTTCACGAAAAAGATCGAGAACCTCTTGGGGGGTAGCCGCTTCCAGGATCTTCTGGCGAACATCGTCCCTGCCTGCGAGCCGCGTGATGCGCCCCAGCAGCTTCAGGTGTTCGGCGAGCATGGCTTCGGGAGTCGCGAGCAAAAATACGAGCTGTACCGGCTGGTTGTCGATGGAATCGAAATCAACCTCCCGGCTGAGTGTAGCCACCGCAAGTATCGGGTCGGTCACGGCCGGAGTCTTGGCATGGGGAAGGCCGATGTTCTTGCCGATGCCTGTCGACATCTCCCTCTCCCGCTTCCGGACATCTTCGGCAAGCCGTTCGGTGTCCTGCACATGGTGATGATCGGCGACCAGGGCAAGCATTGCTTCTATAATCTTGTCCTTCGAATCGGAATCAAGATTCAGGACGATATACTTTTCAGAGAGAAGAGCTTCGATATTCATGGTCGGTTGCTGACTTGCAGTGTGTCCGCGAGATCCCAAACTTCTAGAAAACGGAATTCAATATAAGAAAAACATTCGGTTCGCGGTGCCGGAGGCTCAACCGCGGGTGACCAGAAAATAGATAAGGGGCGCGATGAACATGATGGTGTCGAACCTGTCGAGCACGCCGCCGTGTCCCGGAATTATGCCCGAAGAGTCCTTGACTCCCGCATCCCGCTTGAACATCGACTCCATCAGGTCGCCGGCAGGACTGACGACGCCGATGAGCAGGCCGATCATTACCCCGCGGACAGTCGGGTAACCGGTGACGAACGAAGAGCAGGCCCATGCTGCCAGAACGCTTCCGGCAATACCTGAAAAATAGCCCTCCCAGGTTTTTTTCGGGCTCAACCGCGGGAACAGTTTCCGGGTGATGAACTTTCCGCCTAAAGTGCTTCCGCCGAAATAGGCGAAAATGTCCGTCGCCCAGACACAGAAGAACATCAGGAGGACAGGTGATGCGCCGGCATCGGGACCTGAGCTTCCCTGAGCCGACTCCACCAGGCGCAGCCTGAGGAGGGCGCCGAACGTCAGGTTCACGTACATGAGCCCGACAAGCGTCGTGCCGATGTTCAGGAACTGCGACCCCTGCTGGCGCCAGAGCTCCAGCACATACAGCAGCATGACGACGGCAAGCACCGCTTCCCAGTATTCGAGGAACCGGAAATAGAAATTCAGCTGGATGAATGCCGTCAGCGGCAGAAGCAGCAGGATCGACGGCGGATGCGCACGATGCGCTGCGAGCTGCCGGAACTCATAGGTTGCCGTGAGGCTGAGCACCAGCACCAGCACGAGGAAATAGAGCCCGCCTTCCATGTTGAGCCAGAGGAGCAGAGGAATGCCAACGAGGGCGACGGCCACCCGCTGGAAAAGATTGCTTTGCATCAGAGAAGACATGTCAAAAGTGCCTTGAGGGCTTTGCGTTGTCAGCATCTGCGGATGCCGGCCTTTCCGGAAAGCGCCGGATCAGCAGAAAAAAACCAACCAGGGAAAAAAGCACGAAAAACCACCACTGCCACATCGCCAGGATGCCCGGAGAAGCGTCGCCCGCAATGTTGACGCCCAGCCATCCCTCTGCCTTGAGAAAAGCCAGGGCCATCAGGTTGTTGGTGCCATGAGCGACGGCAGGTACGGCAATATCACCCGATTTTACGTAAATATACCCAATATACCAGCCAAGCAAAGTGAGCGGCAGGAGATTGAACCACTCCATGTGGAAGAGTGCGAACACGACTCCCGTCAGCAGGACAGCCTTTTTCGGAGTAAGGCTCTCCGCGAAGCTTTTCTGGACAAATCCCCTGAAAAACAGCTCTTCGCAGATGGCCGGCGTCAGGACAAGCACCGCAGCAGCCCCCGCCAATCCGACCACCGATCCGCTCCCGGCAATCTTCCTGATGAACAGGTCAAGGCGGGCCTGGTCACGAAGCAGCTCCCTGCCCGCATCGCCAAGAAAAGGCAGGAGAAGGGTCTGCAGTTCAACAATGCTGTACATAACCGGCTGAAGAAGCAGCATACCGGCGGCAGCCGTCACGGCAGGCCACGCCCCCCCATGATTCCCGATGCCAAGCCACGACAGGTTCGCCTTGTCGAAAGCGCCGCTTCCTGAAAACCGCCGGGCAAGCAGGAACACCGGCAGGCCGAGAATGAGGATCTGACCGATAGCCTGGGCAGCGAGCATACGAGGCAACACGGTGCCGTCGATCCAGTTGAAATCGGGATCGATCGGCCTGCCCCAGGCGACGACCATCGTCAGGATCGTGCCGGTCAGCGGATAGGCGACCAGTATGGAAAGGAGTACAAGGCTGGTACCTATAAGGCCCGGCCGTTTGACATCCTGCAGTTCAGCACCAGAATTCATATTCCGCGGTTCGACGGTTGGTGGCTGGCCGTTTCATCGGATACAGCCGTTCGCAACCGTTATTATCATGTATTACTGTCAATTAGATAATCTAAGCATACTGCGCATTTCATCAGGAAAATTGGCTCCCTTTTTTACCAAAAAGCTGATTATCTTGATTCACAATGCGATCCTCATCCGGAAAAGCCGGCCACAGGCCAGCATTCCGGTTTCCGGTAACCGCCCGAACGATGGGCCCCATCATGATCCCGAGTGAAAATTCTTGTGACCGGCACCGCCGGGTTTATCGGATTCCACCTGGCCGAACGCCTCGCGTCCAGGGGTGACGAAGTTGTCGGCCTCGACAACATCAACGACTATTACGACCAGCGGGTCAAGTACGGACGACTTGCCTTTTCGGGCATAGACAGCCAGGCCGTCGAGTACGGCAAGACGATCCGGTCATCCAAATATCCAGGCTACCGTTTCATCAAGCTCGACCTCGAGGACAAGGAGGGCATCGACGCGCTGTTCGGCGCCGAAAAGTTCGACGCGGTCTGCAACCTCGCGGCCCAGGCCGGTGTGCGCTACTCCCTGACCAACCCCGGCGCCTACATCAGCTCGAACATCGTCGGATTCGTGAACCTGCTCGAAGCCTGCCGCCACAACAGCGTCGGCAACCTCTGCTACGCATCGAGCTCGTCGGTTTACGGGCTCAACGAACTCCAGCCGTTCTCCGTTCACCATAACGTCGACCACCCCGTCAGCCTCTATGCCGCGAGCAAGAAGTCCAACGAGCTGATGGCCCACACCTACAGCCACCTGTTCGGCATACCGACCACCGGGCTGAGGTTCTTTACGGTATACGGCCCCTGGGGCCGGCCCGACATGGCGCTGTTCCTCTTCACCAAAGCCGCGCTCGAAGGCCGTCCTATCGACGTGTACAACTACGGCAACATGCAGCGTGACTTCACCTATATCGACGACATCGTCGAAGGAGTCGTCAGGGTCATCGACAACCCGGCCCGCCCGAACCCCGAGTGGACGGCCATGGCGCCCGACCCCGGCTCCTCGTCCGCACCCTACAGGGTCTACAACATCGGCAACAACCAGCCGGTCAAGCTGATGGACTACATCGCGGCCATTGAAAAAGCCCTCGGCACCACGATCGAAAAGAACATGCTGCCGATGCAGCCCGGCGACGTGCCGTCCACCTACGCAGACGTTTCCGACCTTGTCCGTGACCTCGGATACAAGCCAAGCACAACGGTCCAGGAAGGAGTAGACCGGTTCATCGCATGGTACCGTGAATTCTTCAACGCTTAACCGGTAATCATGGGCGGCGTAAAGATAGCATTGATCGGGCTGGGCTATGTAGGCCTGCCCCTTGCCGTGGAGTTTGCGAAAAAGTACCCGGTCGTCGGGTTCGACATCAAGCAGGACCGTGTGGAGGAGCTGCGCGGCGGCCACGATTCCACGCTCGAAGTCGATGAGCAGAGCCTCGCAGGCGTGCTCGCCGAAAGCAACCCCCTCGCGTCCGGATCCGGAACCGGGCTGTTCGTCACCTCGGAGATCAGCGATCTCGACGAAGCGAACATCTACATCGTCACCGTGCCGACTCCGACCGACAAGCACAACCGCCCGGTGCTGACCCCTCTGGTCAAGGCGAGCGAAACCGTGGGCCGCGTGCTCGGGAAAGGCGACATCGTGATCTACGAATCGACGGTCTATCCCGGCGCGACCGAGGAGGACTGCGTGCCGGTGCTCGAGCGCGTCTCAGGGCTGGTTTTCAATCGTGACTTCTTCGCCGGTTACTCCCCGGAACGGATCAACCCCGGCGACAAGGAGCATACCGTCACCAGGATCAGGAAAGTGACCTCAGGTTCGACGCCGGAAGCCGCGGCCAGGGTGGACGAGCTATACCGGTCGGTGATCACGGCCGGCACGCACCTTGCATCCTCGATCAGGGTTGCCGAAGCCGCCAAGGTGATCGAGAACTCGCAGCGGGACATCAACATCGCCTTCGTCAACGAGCTGGCCATGATCTTCAACCTCATGGGCATCGACACCCACGAGGTGCTCGCCGCCGCCGGCACCAAATGGAACTTCCTGCCCTTCCGGCCCGGACTGGTAGGGGGCCACTGCATCGGAGTCGACCCCTATTACCTCGCCCAGAAGGCCCAGGAGTACGGTTACCATCCCGAAATCATCCTTGCCGGGCGACGGCTCAACGACAACATGGGCAGGTACGTGGCATCCGAAGTGGTCAAGCTGATGATCGCACGCGACCTCAAGGTCAAAGGCGCCAGGGTCCTCATGCTCGGCATCACCTTCAAGGAGAACTGCCCGGACATCCGCAACACACGGGCGGTGGACATCGTCAGCGAGCTGCGCCAGTACGGAGCCAACGTCGACATCTTCGACCCCTGGGCCGATCCGGATGAGGTTCGGCACGAGTACGGTATGGAGTGCATCGCCTCGCCTGTCGAAGGCAGCTACGACGCGGTCATCCTCGCCGTAGCGCACAAGGCCTTCGCCGGTATGGAGATCCGGTCGTTCTGCTCCTCTTCCAACGCCGTCGTCTACGACGTCAAAGGGGTGCTGAACACCATGGACATCGACGGAAGGCTGTAGCATGAAGTTCCTCTTCATCAACTCCGCCAGGGAGTGGGGCGGTACGGAAAAATGGACAAGGATGGCCTCCGGAGCGCTGGCCGCCGAACATGAGGTTTCCCTGATCTATCGAAGGGAGGTCGTGGGAAAAAACTTCGGGATACAGAAGTTCCGCCTGCCCTGCCTGAGCCATGTCGACCTCTATACCCTTTTCAGGATGGTTGCCATCATCAGGAAAACGGGCACGGAGGTCATCATCCCGACCAAACGGAAAGACTACCTTCTCGGCGGGCTTGCTGGAAAAATCACCGGCACCCCTGTCGTCCTGAGGCTCGGCGCCGACCGGCGGCTGAAATGGCCATGGCAGCGATTCATGTACCATACGCTCAGCAGCGGCATCATAGTCAACGCCGGCAAAATCAGGAAAACCCTGCTCGAAACAGGCTACATCCCCCCGGAAAAGATCAGGGTCATCTACAACGGACTCGACACGACGGAGATCGACCGGCTCTGCAGGCAACAGTCAGTACCGAAACCTTTCCCCGTAACCATAACCGGGCTCGGGCGGCTGACCTGGAACAAGGGGTACGATTTTCTCATCCGTGGCTTTGCCCGGTTCGTATCGAAAACCGGCGACCGTGACACTGGCATTGTCATCATCGGAGAGGGCCCGCAAAAAGAGGCGTTCATGGAGCTGGCAAGGGAGCTTGGAGTCGACAGGCGGGTGATCTTTCCGGGCTTCCAGTCCAACCCGTACCCGTGGCTCGCCGCAAGCGACGTTTTTGCCGTCACATCGACCAACGAAGGGCTGCCCAACGCCCTGCTCGAAGCCATGTACCTCGGCAACGCCCCCATCAGCACGAGAGCCGGCGGAGCCGACGAGGCGATTGACGACGGCACGAACGGGTTCATGCTCGATTACGGGGACGAAGAGGCCCTCGCAACCGCCCTGCAATCGCTCTGCCAGTCGCCGGAACTGCGCCGGGCACTGGCAGGAAAAGCCCGCGAGAGGATCGTCGAGCGGTTCTCGATGGAACGGATGAAAAACGCGGTTGCAGAGTTCTGCAGCGAACTGTCGAAGAGATGACGAAAGTGGTTATTTTGTAACTTTCCTTCAGAAAAAAGCCCGTGCCGAAAGCATTATGCCCAAGCGGCACAAGCGCACCGATCCTTCATACATGAATTTTCTTTTCCTCAATTCCGCCAGCCGTGGATGGGGCGGTAACGAAAAATCGATCGTGCTGGCTGCCGAAACCCTTTCCGGCAATCACCACGTCGTTTTCGCCTACCGCGAGGATGAGATCGGTGACCATACGGATCTCCTGAAATACCGGCTTCCCTTCCTGTTCGAAGGGGATCTCTACACCATTGCAAAGCTTGTGGCGATCGTCAAAAAGCACGGTATCGACGTGATCATCCCCTCAAAGCGGAAGGACTATGCGATCGCGGGAATCGTGAGCCGGATATGCGGCATCCGGAACATCCTCTGGCTCGGAGCCCTCCGCACTCCGCAGAACACATTGGCTGGCAGGCTGGTCTATCGCACCCTCGCTGACGGCATCATCGTCAACGCCAGGCAGATCAAGGAGGGACTGGTCATGTCGGGCTTCATCCCGCCGGACAGGGTCCGTGTCGTTTACAACGGCATCGATACGAAAGCACTTGACAGAATCGCGACGGAACGATCACCGCATCACGGAAAAGGTATGGTCGTCACCTCCATCGGCAGGCTCGACAGGAACAAAAACCATGAGCTCCTGCTGCGCGGGTTCGCGCGCTTCCTCGCCATGCAGCCGGGCATCGAAGCAAATCTGGAGATCCTGGGGGAGGGCTCCGAACGCGCCAACCTCGAACGCCTCATAAAGGAACTCAAACTCAACGGCCGGGCCAGGCTTTGCGGCTTTGTCGGAAACCCTTACCCGGAGCTGGCCAAAAGCGACGTGTTCGCCATGACCTCAGAAAGCGAAGGACTCTCCATCGCGCTCCTGGAAGCGATGTACCTCGGCAACGCCCCGGTAAGCACCTTTGCAGGCGGAGGAGTCACCGAGATCATCGCGGACGGAATTAACGGACACCTTTTCAAATACAGTGACGAAACGGCGCTGGCCTCTATCTTCCTGAAACTCTACCTTGAACCGGACTACCGTCGGCAGATCGGCGAAGCAGCCCGTAAAAGCGTTGCCGAAAAGTATTCGGCTGCGCGCATCGAGCAGCAAATCGTTAACTTCTGCCGGGAGACAATCGCAAAACAGCCACGATGAACATTCTCTTCATCAACTCCATAGGCCGGAACAAATTCGGCGGCGGGGAAAAATGGATGGTAAACGCCGCAAAAGGCCTCACTGAACGAGGTCATTCGGTAGTGCTCGCCAGCAAAAAAAACTCCAAAATCCTGCAATACGCCTCTGAACGCGGCGTACGGACAGAGGTCTTCGAAATCAGTGGCGACATCAGCCCCCTGACCACGATGAAAATCGCCTCATGGATGAAGAAACACGACACAGAGATCCTCATCTGCAACCTCAACAAGGACGTCCGGGTCGCAGGACTCGCCGCGCGAATGGTCGGCAGGCCCCTGGTGCTGGCCCGTCACGGCATGCTGCTCTGCAGCCGCAAATGGAAGCACAAGCTGTCGCTCACCAGGCTCACCGACGGCATCATCACCAACAGCAGGACCATCAGGGAGGCCTATGCGGGTTACGGATGGTTCGGCAGCGAATTCGTCAAGGTCATCTACAACGGACTCGTCATACCGGAAAAGGTCACGCCGTTCGATTTCGCATCACGCTTTCCCGGTAAAAAGATCATCTACAGCGCAGGCCGCCTCTCCGAACAGAAAGGGTTCGGCTACCTGATCGACGCCGCGGCCATCCTCAGGAGAAAGCGAAGCGACCTCCTTTTCGCAATCTCAGGTGAAGGAAAACTCGAAGAGGAGCTGAAAGGCAGGGTCAAGGCGCTGGGGCTCGAAGACTCTTTCGTTTTCCTCGGCTTCGCTTCCGACATCTACCCCCACCTCAAGGGATGCGACCTTTTCGTGCTCGCCTCCCTTTTCGAAGGGATGCCCAACGTGGTCATGGAGGCAATGGCCATGCAGAAGCCGGTGATCGCGACCGACGTCAACGGCGCCCGCGAGCTTATGGGCGCCACAACGGAAAGCACCGAGTGCGAAACCGGCCTCATCATTCCGCCTAAAGACCCCCAGGCCATCGCCGACGCCGTCGAAAAGATCATCGACAACCCCGAAACCCTTGCGGCATTCGGCAAAGCCGGCCATGACCGGGTAAGCAGCCAGTTCACCATGCAGGCCATGGTCGACAACCTCGAACGGCACCTGCAGCAAAAACTCCGCGAAAAAGCCGGCAGGGCATGAAACCGAAGAAAAAAAAGAAGCGGCAGTTCCGCCAGGCCTTCGCACTAACGCTGCAGCGCCTGACCAGGGACAAAGGGGGCGACGCAGCCTTCAGCGGCCCGCTCGACTCCATCGCCATCCTCGCCCAGGAGAAGCTCGGCGACTCGGTGCTCCTGACCCCGCTGCTCAGGAACCTCAGGCAGGCGTTCCCGAAACTCGAAATCCACGTCGTCGCCTTCAGCCAGGCATCAGCACGGTTCTTCATGAACGACCCGGACGTCACGGCCGTACACCTTGCAAAAAAAGAGCCCCTGCGCTACCGGAAAGAGGTGCTTTCGAGAAAATTCGATCTCCTTTTCAACACCAAGGACCACCCTTCCACGCACTTCCTGCTGCAGTCAGCCATAATTCCCGCCCGTTTCAAGGTCGGCCACCGGAATGAATTCCACGAAGGGCTCTTCGACCGCCTCATCGACCTGGAGTTCCACAGCCACATGGTCCTCAAGAACTGCGCCCTGCTTCCCCTGCTCGGCGTGCACCCATCGGAAGCGCAGTGTCGGCCGTCAATACCGCCGATGACCGTATCGAACGCGTTGAAAGAGTTCCTGAGGCAGATTGAAACCCCGGCACCGATCGGCATCAACATCAGCGCCGGCGAACCGGTCCGCACCTGGATGCAAGAAAAGTGGATCGCGTTGCTCGGCAACTTTCCCCAATACCGTTTCGTCGTGCTCTCCGGCCCGGAGGACTTCGAACAGAAACGACGCATCGAAACCGCCTGCAGCAACGTCATGCCGTCGCCTCCTACGCAGAACCTTTACGAAGTCGGACTGATCGTGGGCGCTCTCAGGCTGCTCGTCACCCCCGACACCTCGCTCATCCATGTCGCTTCAGGGGCTGAAACGCCCGTCGTCGGCCTTTACCGTGAAGCCCCCCAGGACATCTCCCGGTTCGGCCCCTTCGCCATTCCGTGCGAACTGGTAATCTCGTCGACCGGCGAAGTCGGCAGTATCGATCCAGATTACGTCGCAGCCGCAATGAAGAAGCTCCTGAACGCCACAGAGAGCTGCTGATCTCCCAGGTCATTAGAAAATAAGAGCTTAATCGGCTAAATTGAATTTTACTTCGAACCGGACTCACAAACGCCGGAAACCGTCACGAGAGGTTTTCGCAATGCAACAGCTCATGAGCCCTGCCATAGCATCAACGATCCTCTTCGGCTTAGCGTTGGCCATATTCACCCGCCACAGACTGAAACGGAACCGGGCCAAAAAGCTACGTCGTAACAGCGAACTCTGGTCCATCGGTCTTTACGAGGGACCAGACCCCGTGACGCTCGCTCCGGCCATCGGAATCACGAACCCGATTCTCACAGCACGGGACGTAACGGACGCTGAGGCCAGGTTCGTTGCGGATCCCTTCATGATCATGCGCGACGGGCAATTCCATCTGTTCTTCGAGGTGCTGAACGACCGCAGGAACACCGGCGAAATCGGTTATGCACGAAGCCGCGACCTGAAAAGCTGGGAATATTTGGGAATCGTGCTGAAAGAGCGGTTTCACCTCTCGTACCCCTACGTTTTCGAGCACGAAGGCAAGATCTACATGATCCCCGAATGTGCCAAATCGAATGCCGTGCGCCTCTACCGGGCGAGCGCATTCCCTTCTCGATGGGAGTACGTAACGTCGCTGATCAGCGGCAAAAAACGCCACTCGCCGCTGCTCGATCCGTCGATCGTCCGCCATAACGGCCACTGGTACCTGTTCAGCTATGCCCGCAAACTGAACAACCTGCACCTCTTTACCTCCGCCGACCTCAAGGGCCCGTGGAAAGAGCATCCGGAAAGCCCGGTCGTCGAGGCGAGCCAGTCATTCGCAAGACCCGGCGGAAGGGTGGTCGACCACGATGGTTCCCTCTACCGATACGCACAGGACGGCCTCCCCCGCTACGGCAGCAAAGCCTGGGCGTTCAGGATCACCGAACTCACCCCCGAAAGTTACCGCGAAGAGCCTTGCCCCGGAGGACCGGTGATATCAGAGGGGAGCGATCCCTGGCGCAACGCCGGTATGCATACCGTCGACGCCCACAGGATGGAAAACGGCCGCTGGATCGCATTCGTCGACGGATTGGAAGACACGCAACTGACGCTCCGGAATCCCGGCTGAACCTTCCCGCCGGCCATAATCAGCCGGGCTCACGACAGGAACCGACCGCATCGGCAAGATGAACGGCGAGAAAACAGTTTGATATTAATGCACTATATTGAGGCTCAGATTGAATCATAATTTATCGACCTGAAGGCTTACATGAAGCTATTGTTGAGAATCCTGCGCTACCTTGCCCCATCGAAAGGCAAAATCATACTGGTCGTCTTCGTGAGTATGATCACCTCCCTTTTCAGCGTCGTATCGATCTACTCTATCCTCCCATTGCTGAACGCCGTCTTCTCTGCCGGCACGACAGTCAAATCGAGCGTTCCGGTCGCATCCCCGGCCACTCCCGGAATGCAGGGCCTGGCCGAAAAAAATGCGCAGGCACCTCAACCCGCACAGAACCTGCCTGAACAGAAACCGGCTGTAAACAATGTAAAGCTGACAGACACCGAACGCCTGAAAACATGGGCGCTCGATAAATTCCAACTTATGTTCAGCGCGCCCACCAGGGAGTTGACGCTGCTGAAGATCTGCATGTTCCTTATTTCGGCGTTCGCCATCAAGAATCTGTTCGTCTACCTCAACCAGCAGATCATTTTCAGGATACAGACGAAAACCGCGAAAAAACTGCGGGACGACGTGTTCCGGAGCATCATAGAGATGCAGCTCGACTACTTCAACAAGAACCGTGTCGGCAATCTGATGAATTACGTCTACAACGATGTCGAGAACGTCAACAGCAGCATCAGTTCGACCTTCATCAACTTCCTGCAGAACCCCTTCTCCATTTTCGTCTATGCCGCAGTCCTCCTGGCGCTGAGCTGGAAGCTGACCCTCTTTGCAGGCCTGACCTCCCTGCTGATCCTTTTCGTCATCCGGCAGATCGGCAAAAACGTCAAGGGCCTGGCCAGAAACTTCCAGACCAAGATGGGTGACCTCAACTCGGTGCTGCAGGAAAAGTTCAACGGCATCAAGGTCATCAAATCCACGGCATTCGAAGACGTCGAACTCGACCGGTTCATGTCGTTCACCAAGGATTTCCGTCAGCTCGGCATAAAAATCTCGCAGCTCCGAAGCATGATCAGCCCGCTGAACGAAACGATGCTGATCGCGGCCATCGCCATGGTGCTCTGGTTCGGAGGAATACAGGTCTTCGAAGGCGTCATGACGGCCAACGAACTCCTGGTCTTCGCCTTCACCCTCTACTCGACCATGGGCCCCATCAAAATGCTGGGTGACGCCAACTCGTCCATGCAGATAGGCCTGATCTCGGTAGAGCGACTCTTCGAAGTCCTCGACACCAAACCGGCGATCATCAACGGAACCAGGGCGATCAGCGGCTTTTCCGACTCCATCAGGTTCGAAGATGTCACGTTCAGATACAACAAAGAGCAGCCCGATGCACCCAACGTGCTGGATCACGTATCGTTCGAGATCAGCAAAGGCGAAATGGTTGCGCTCATCGGCCAGTCAGGATCCGGGAAATCCACCGCGGTCGATCTACTGATGCGCTTTTACGACGTCGACTCCGGCCGGATCACCATCGACGGCATCGACATCCGCGACTTCGACTACAAACAGCTGAGAAAAATGATCGGTGTCGTCAGCCAGGAGGTTATCCTGTTCAACGACTCCATCGAACAGAACATCGCCTACGGTGTGCATGATGAGATTGACAGGGCCCGCATCGAACAGGCCGCAATGCTGGCGAACGCCCACAATTTCATCATGGAAAAACCGCAGCAGTACGACACCATGATCGGCGACAGGGGCATCCAGCTGTCAGGCGGACAGCGGCAGCGCCTGGCCATCGCGAGAGCCATGGTGAAAAACCCTGAACTCCTGATATTCGACGAAGCGACCAGCGCACTCGACAACGAATCCGAAAAGGTGGTGCAGCAGGCCATCGACCATGCAATGGAAGACCGGACGGCCCTCGTGGTAGCCCACCGCCTGTCGACCATCAAAAACGCCGACAAGATTATCGTGATGGAGAGGGGAAAAGTCGTCGAATCAGGCACCCACCATGAACTGATCGACAGTAACGGCGTCTATAAAAAGCTCTACGACATCCAGTTCGCCGTTAAACCGGCTGCGAAGGAAGAACTTACGCCCGCCTGACGTACACTCTATCCGTCAGCATCGCCCGTGAAGAATTCCGGCGATCCTACCCTGGACGATTTTGCGTTCATACTCTCCCTGAAACAGCGTCAGGCTCGCTTCACCCATGGTGCGACGCAACTCAGAGTCCTTGATGAGACTCTCGAAAGCGCCGAACCACTCGGCAGCCGTAGAGGCCAGATACCCGCTCTTTCCCTGAATCACCGCATCAAGGTTCGCCCCGACCGGCGAAGCGATGACCGGTTTTCCATATGACATATACTGCAGCAGCTTGAACGCGCATTTCCCGCGACTCCACTCGTCGTCGGTCAAAGGCATGATCCCGATGTCGATCGACTGCAACCACTTCTGTTCAGTCTCTTTAGACCAAGGGACGAACTTCCACCTGGTTTTCAATCCCTCAGCCGGCGCTCCGCTCATCAGGCTGAACACCACATCGGGATAACGCTCCTGAATCCTTACTGCCGCCTCGTCTACGAGAGCCAGGTAAGGGATATTGCTGGTTATGCCTATCCAGCCGATCGTTACCGGAGCTGCCGGGTCACGTGGTTCGGGGCTCCATTCCGGCATGCTCAACGCAGTGGGAACCAGGTGGACTCCCGATGGACTGAACCGTCTGGAGTATTCTGCCAGTTCAGTGCTGCCGGCAAAAACAAGGGAGGATTTTTTCAGCACATGCCGGAGGCGCCTGACCGTCTGCCTTGAGCCGGCGTGTGACGGCTTGACATATCCAGACGTATGGCTGCCTGCGGAGTAGATCGCATCGTCAAAGTCGAACACAAGCCGTGAGCGGGAGGCGATGATGTTGATAAAAAGCGGAGACAGAACCTTCTTCTGCAGTATGACATAATCATATTCACGCGAATTGAATGCCAGTTTCAGCTTTTCCAGATAATTTTTTCCTGATATCTGCTCCAGATGCATCTCAATCCCATACTCTCGCCAAAACGGCAAAAACTGCTCGATACGGTACCTGTAGCTGGCAAGATCAGATGACGAATGCAGACAAAGAATACGCAACATAATAGACCGTTATATATTCACCCGATTCCCATAATGCCCGAAAGCATAATCATATAAAGCCATGATAATATACCTCGTGTAAGTCGTTCGCTGATGACTGTACCGGATGCATTTCGAGACTCTCTCAAACATTCGTTTCGTATAAGCTCTTGTATAATCAGGAAAATCTGAACGGTATTTATGTCGAATAAACAAGGCATTTCTGACAATGAAATACATTCGCTTCGGAGAATGAATATAAAAACGCCTCTTCCTGTTACTCATAAATAGCGTTCCATCATACTTTTCACCGATACAATGGCACAGATAACAGTTCTTTGTCTGAAGAACGTCATATCCGAGAATATTGGCCCTTAAACAGTAGTCCTGGTCTACAGCATCGATAAACAGCTTCTCATCAAACAATCCGACCTTACGTGCGACTGACAGATTAATCACGCTGCCGGATGTCGCGACATCCTCCTGACGTTCATAAACCACACTCCCGGAATCGACATAGTCACTGCTGTCATGCAAAGGCGATACGAGCGCGATTCGGCTGAATGATAACCCGGATAGCGATTTCAAATATTTGCCATACTGCTGCTCTTCGAAGAAACTATCCTGGTCCATAGTCATCAGAAACTCATAACCATCTTCTAAAGAATGACTTATGGCCAGATTCAGCGCAGCTGCAACGCCAATGTTCTTTCCGGATGACAGGATTTCAACATTGCCATACCGTTCCCGGATCTGTCTCGACACCCGTTCGTTATACTCTGGGGAGTTATCGACGACATAAAGAACCCCGAGCCCGTCTATGTACGTCCCGATATTAGCTATGTTATCATCAGTGGGATTATATAAAGTCACAACCCCGCAAAGCTTCAGACCTGACATACCATTACATTTATTAACTCATCCTGCGCGATACCACCGGCATAAATCCATCCCGGGCACGAAAAGCGCCTTTACTTCATCAAATCAAAATAAAAAGAAAACAAATATCGCCTGAACAACTTCAGGAATGTTTCACGCCATCTTTTCCTGTAATCTTGCGCGAAACGATCATCACGTCCACTCTTCAAATACATCTTCAGCATATTCGGGAAATGCTGACGGGAAGATGTCCTGAATTGACGATAAAGACGCTCCCTGTACAATAATGCGTCAATATCGATATAATCAAGCGACATGTTAGTCCGAAAAATCTGCTTGATTTCCGGAGACGTTACCGAGCAAAGCAGCTTCTCCGCTACCCTGCATCTCGATTCAAGCATGGCCCGTCTTTTATGCGACTCGTTTGCATCATGAATCCGCCAGACAGACAAGGCCTTCGCAGCATAACAATAGACAGGATATCCAGACAATGCAATTCGCAGATACATGTCCCAGTCGTCATGGGGCTGCGTGTCGGCATCGAATCTGCCGATCTCCCTGAAAATCGCCCTGTGGATCAGCGGTGTCGATGAAAAGATAAAATTATCATCGGCAAGCCCCTGGCTCACCCCGCCATCTGAAACCTTATGCAGATAACTTTCACGGGCTATACCGGTCTGTTTTTGAATAACCCTGTCGGAGGCATCGACGACATCGACCATCGAGATCACCATGCAAGGCGCTCCGCTCAACGGTATCATCGCCATTTGTTCACTCAATTTATCAGGATACCAGAAATCGTCCTGGTCAAGAAAGGCGATATACTCACCCCGGCAAAGACTTATGGCATGATTTCGCGTCTTGGCAACCCCTTCGTTCAGCTTCGAAAACACCCTGATCCGCTCGTCTTCCGGCAGTGCGCCCCTGAAATCATCACGCCCTCCATCATTGACCACGACCAGTTCGAGCACCGGGAGCGACTGCTCCAGAACAGACGACACCGCTTTCCTGAAAAGGGGCAGATCGGGATTATAAACGGCCATTACCGCTGAAATCGACCGCTCCCTGCTTATTGCGTCACCATTATTCATAATCCATCCTCCATCCCCATTATCAACTATCAACTATCCATTATCCACTATCAACTATCAACTATCAACTATCCATTATCCATCATCCATTATCCACTATCCACTATCAATTATCCACTATCCACTATCCACTATCAACTATCCACTATCCACTATCCACTATCCACTATCCACTATCAACTATCCACTATCAACTATCCACTATCAACTATCAACTATCCACTATCAACTATCAACTATCAACTATCAACTATCCACTATCCACTATCCATTATCCATTATCCATTATCCATTATCCATTATCCATTATCCATTATCCATTATCCATTATCCATTATCCATTATCCATTATCCATTATCCAT
>DATMYL010000014.1:0-29441 GCA_035560975.1 Chlorobaculum sp.
TGCTTGCCGAGTTCCACACCCCACTGGTCGAAAGAGTTGATATCCCAGATGGCTCCCTGAACGAACACCTTGTGTTCATAAAGGGCAATCAGGCTTCCGAGGGTGAAGGGGTTCAACTCGTCGAGCACGATGGTATTGGTCGGACGATTGCCGGGGAATACCTTGTGCGGCAGCAGCATCTTGAGATCGAGCCCTTCGTAGCCGGCCGCCTCGAGTTCGGCACGGGCCTCCGCTTCGCTTTTGCCGCGCATGAGCGCTTCGGTCTGGGCAAAACAGTTGGCGACGAGCATGTCGTGATGCGGTCCCATCGGGTTCTGGCTCTTCAGCGATACGATGAAATCGGCCGGGACGATACCGGGGCCCTGGTGCAGAAGCTGGAAAAAAGCGTGCTGGGCGTTAGTGCCGGGTTCGCCCCAGATCACCGGGCCGGTCGCATAGTCGGTTTCCCTGCCGACCCTGTCGACCCGTTTGCCGTTGCTTTCCATGTCGAGCTGCTGAAGGTATGCAGGAAAACGGTGCAGATACTGGTCGTAAGGAATGATCGCATGTGATCGGGCATCAAAGAAATTGTTGTACCAGATACCGAGCATTGCCAGGATGACCGGCATATTTTCGAGGAGCGGTGCGTTCTGGAAGTGCTCATCCATGGCATTCGCCCCGGCGAGCAGTTCGCTGAACCGGTCGAAACCCAGATAGAGCGCGATTGAAAGCCCGATGGCCGACCAGAGCGAATAACGGCCGCCGACCCAGTCCCAGAACCTGAACATGTTATCGGCATCGATGCCGAACTCCTCGACCTGATTCCTGTTGGTTGACACAGCCACGAAATGTTTGGCCACATGAGCCCGGTCAACCGCCCTGGCGAGGAACCAATCCCTGGCGCTGATCGCGTTTGTCAGCGTCTCCTGTGTGGTGAAGGTCTTGGACGCGACAATGAAAAGGGTCGTTTCCGGGTCGAGTCTCTTGAGGGTCTCGGCAAGATGGGAACCATCGATGTTCGACACGAAGTGTACGTTCAGGTTTCCGTGCGCGAACGGCTTGAGAGCCTCTGTGACCATATAGGGGCCGAGGTCGGAACCCCCTATGCCGATATTGACGACATCGGTCATCCGTTTTCCGGAACAGCCGGTCCACTCGCCTGATATCACCTTTCCACAAAAGGATTTCATCTGATCGAGCACGGATGACACTTCCGATGCGACATCGTCTCCCTCGATCATCATGGTGTAGCCTGGAGGACGGCGCAGGGCCGTGTGGAGCACCGAACGGCGTTCCGTGAAATTGATCGCCTCACCACCGAACATCTGGCTGCGTTTCTTCTCGAGCTTTGCGCTACGGGCAAGCTCCATCAGGAGTTCCATGGTCCGCGTGGAAATCCTGTTTTTTGAATAATCGAGGAGCATACCCATCGACGAGACAGAAAAACGGGGGTAGCGGTCTCGGTCCGTCCTGAACATATCGTTCATGGCGGTTTTCTGGATATCTTGATGGTGGGATACCAGGGCGCTCCATTCGGCACTGCGGGACAGATCCATGGTCAACCTGAGAGTTAGAGGTGAATGCGAGACTAATCGGAGTTATTCAGAATGGAATATAATGCAATGTCAGCATACTCCCTTCCGAACTCGCCTCGATATCGATGCGCTCGGTATAATGCCTGATAAACCTTACGCCGCGCCCTCCAAGGGCCGTTTCGCTCTCTTCATCAAATGAGTTATCGAGCGCCATGAGATCAAACCCTTTTCCGCAGTCCGCCACCTGAACCTGCAGAGTCCGTCCGGAAACAGTTTCCCCGCAACGGAATATGATGGAAACGATAAAATCGGGATTTTCCTCGTTTCCGTGCCTGACGGCATTGACGTAGGCCTCATGTGCAGACAGTTCGAGCTGGGATAAAAAATGCTCACTATATCCTTCGATTCTGCCGATTGTCCTGACGAAACTTCTCAGGTCGCTGCAGTAGATCAAGCTGCTGCTATATGCTATGCGATAGAGATTCATGGCCCTGTGCTGTCCGTATCATGCTGAACGCCTTCTTTATGAATGTAGCCACGAAGTCTTACCTGCACAAATTACCCAAAGAAGCGATCCTGCTTATTAATTTAGTCATCGCACACACACCACATTAATTAATTCTTACTTTTTTGTATTTTTGTATTAGATTTTTATATTTACCAGTAGTTCTCATTAAGAGAATTCAATGGCACGTCTATAAAGTTATCCTTTTTCGGATCGAGGGGGGATTAATCGGCGTGATAACCACAATGTTTTTTCTTAACAGCACTTAAAAAATAAAAAAGAGGGAGTACACGTCAATGAAAAAATCAGCAAAACTTTTGTCGCTTGCCGTCGCACTGCTCGCCGGATTCGGAACCAGCACTGCGCAGGCAGAAGGCTTCAAGGTTGGCGCAGACGTAGTGAGCAGCTATGTGTGGAGAGGCACTGAACTCGGCGATTCACCTGCCATCCAGCCGAACGTTTCCTACACCTTCAAGGACAGCAATATCGTGCTCGGTGCCTGGGGCTCCTATGCCCTCCAGAAGAGCACGCCCGGCGGCATCAGCGGTGATTACCGCTACAAGGAAGTCGATCTCTTTGCAACCTTGCCAGTTGGCCCCTTCAGCTTTACCGTAACGGACTATTACGTCCCGGTTGACGGCGTTGGCGATTCCTTCGACTTCAGCAACGACGGCCCGAACACCGTGGAGCTCAGCGCCAATTATGTTTACAAGAATCTCGGCCTGACGGCAGCGATCTTCGTCGCAGGCAACGATTACGACAATGCCAAGTACTGCGAAGCCACCTACAAGTTCTACGATAAGGACGGCTACACTGCAAAGCTGGTAGCAGGCCTTGGTGACGACGACTACTACGGTGACAAGAACAGCCAGGACATCGCTCTTGTCAACACCGGCTTTTCGGTAGCGAAAGACCGCTACACCGGTGCATACGTTTACAACCCAGCAACCAAAGCATCCAGCCTTGTGTTCATGGCATCGTTCTAAACTTGTGGGAAGTTCTTTGTCGACGTTAGGTTAAAGACAAAACGAAAAGAGGAGCTCATCGAGCTCCTCTTTTCGTTTATGTCTGTCAAAAGCAGGATCAGATTGCCTTTTCGTATATCACATACTCCTTGTAGGGCTTTCCTCCAATCACCTGCGCCAGCTTGCTCATGGCTTCATTGGATTTGAGCACCCAGCTCATCTCGCTTGCAAAAACACCATGCTTTCCGCCGTAATCGGCGATCTGGGTATTGAGGATGCTGTCGATTCCCTTGTTCCGATATTCCGGAAGCACGCCCATCACTATAGTCCTGACCGTACTGATATTACGTTTGTACCAGAGATACTTGACAAGACCCCAGGGGGTGAAGGGATTTCCGTTGACATGTTTCAACGCCTGGTTGATGTCAGGCAGGGAAAGCGAGAATCCGATCGTCTTGCCTTCCCGATTCTCGACGAAATAGATGTAATGTGGATTAGCTATCGGCTTGAGGCTCTTGGCGAGGAAATCGAACTCCTTGTCGGTCATCGGCACGAATCCCCAGTTTTTCTCCCATGCGCCGTTGTAGATATCCCTCATCTTTTCGATCTCGCTGTCGAAATTCTTCATGTCGAGAATGCGGATGGAAAGCCCCTCCCTTTTCATGACATGCTGCGAGATGCGGCGCAGGCGTTCGATATCGATCAATTTCTGGTCGATGTACCAGGCGAGCAGCTCCTGTGCCACCTTGTGACCGCTGTTCAGGCAAAGATCATTATAGTATGGCGGATTGTAGAGCATCAGGAATACCGGCGGGCTGTCGTAACCGCGGACGAGCATACCGCATTGGTCGTTCATCGAAGGGCTGACCGGCCCCCTCATTGCATCGAGCCCTTTGCTTTTAAGCCATATCGCGGCTGCTTCGAACAGGGCGTTGGCCACTTTCTGATCGTTCAAACACTCGAAAAAACCCCAGAACCCTACCTTGTCCTCATGAATTTCGTTGTGCCGCCTGTTCTTGATCGCAGCGATCGTGCCGGCCATTACGCCATCTTTCCAGGCAGTGAACATGGCCAGTTCAGCGTGATCGTAGAGCGGGTAACTTTCGGTATCCAGGGTTTTCATGTAATCCGAGATCACCGGAGGCACCCAGTTCTGATTCAGTTTCGGGTCGTTTCGGTAGACCTTCCAGGCAAATTTGATGAACTGTTTCCGTTCATTTTTGGTGTTGACGCGCCTGATTTCGATGCTCATGATGGTCAAAGGAATGTGTGGAATGACTCAGGAAAAAGAATCCCCCTGGGAAGGGGGAATTCAGGGCCGGAAGAGGCCACGGATCAATTGAAAGCCTGGCCGGGCTTGATACCAAGAGCTTTCAGAATCTTTGCCATTGGACAAAACCCGGTAAAAGCCGCCTGAAAAAGGTTCAGGCCGACAAATCCGGTAAACCAGAGCCAGTTCTGGTTGTGATAAATGGAGAGCAGGACGCTGCAGATGACGAATATGCCTGCCACAGCAAAAACGATGCGATCGATATTCATGATGGTGAAATAAAAAGTTATGACGATGGCGGCCTACCGGCTATCGTTACGATTTCGATCTCACCTGGCTCATGAAAGCAGCACCAGCCCTGAGCATTTTTTCGGTTTCGCCCCAGGAGACACACTCGTCGGTAATGGAAACGCCATACTTGAGGGACGCGGGGTCAACAGGAAAAGGCTGGTTTCCGGAACAGATATTGCTTTCGATCATCACCCCGGCTATACTCCTGTTGCCCTTCTCTTTCTGGGCAAGGATATCATCCCACACCTTGAGCTGATTCTCGAATTTCTTGCCGGAATTGGCATGACTGCAATCGACCAGGAGATAGTTTGCGAGCTCGGCTTTTTCGAGCTGGGCTTCTGCCGTCGCAATGCTTTCGGCATCGTAGTTCGGCCGGTCCGAACCCCCGCGCAGCACAAGATGTCCGAATGGGTTGCCCTTGGTCGTGATGACGCTGCTGTGCCCCTCCTGGTCAATGCCCAGGAAACTGTGCTGATGCATGGCAGAACGTATTGCGTCGATAGCGACCTGTAAACGTCCGTCGGTCGAATTCTTGAAGCCGACCGGCATCGACAGCCCGCTGGCCATCTGGCGATGGGTCTGCGATTCGATGGTACGGGCGCCAATCGCAGCCCAGCTGATCAGGTCGGCAACATACTGGGGAGATATCGGATCCAGGAATTCCGTACCGGTCGGCAGGCCCATCTCGTTCAGTTCGATCAGGAGCTTGCGCGCATGATAGAGGCCATGTTCGATATCGTACGTATCGTTAAGGTGCGGGTCGTTGATGAACCCTTTCCAGCCAATGGTCGTCCTCGGTTTCTCGAAGTAGACACGCATGATGATGCAGAACTGATCCTCGAGTTCCTTGCGCAGCGAAACAAGCTTCAACGCATAGTCCCTCGCCGCTTTCATGTCATGGATGGAACAGGGGCCGACAATTACCAGCAGCCTGCTGTCTTTGCCGCTCAGTATATCTTCAACCTCGCGACGTGCGCGACAAACGGTATCAGCAATATGATCCGTTACAGGCAGCTTTTCCTTGAGCGCCCGTGGTGAAGTAAGTGTGATGATTCGTGAAACTCTTAAATCCTGTAACTGTTGCATTCGTTTTACTGAATAAAATCGTCAATAATACATTATCTGACTTGAAGATAACAAATCAACCATAATAATGGGACTGGGTACCTATAAATTCCCGGCTCTCCCTGATGGCCTGAAAACAGGAGAACCTGCCGTTCCGGCAGGTTCTCCTGTTCCTACAATCTGGTATGAAAAAGGTCAGGAGCGGCTCACTCCTTGCTAAAATCGATATTGAGCCAGCCCGAATCGAACGAGGCTCCGGTAGATTCCAGGCCGGCGAGGAAAATCGGAAGAGCCACGATTTTCTGGTAATCGCCGATACGGATGGTCAGATCGTCGCCGAGTTTGAGGATCTTGGGTTCGAGACCCATGGTTTCCATGAACGGCAACTTGACGCGAACCTTGTAGTGACCGTCAGAAACCTTTGAGATGTTGATCGGGTCTTCCTTGAAGAAGATGTCGAGGGGGTTCAGGTCTCCATAGACCTTCTCACCCACCCTGCGAAGCATGGTGAGACCGAGGACTTCATCGTCGAACAGCGGAACTTCGGCAATCGGAATCGGTGCGAACGCATCCCTGATCTGCTCGATGTACTTCTGCTGGATCGCACGCCATTTCTGGAAATACGGATCGGGGCTCTGGTCGGGCATCACACGGTTGATGGTGATCCTGTCGACCGTGATACCGTAAAGGTTCAGATAGGTCAGGGCACGCATGGACTCTTTGATGACCATCTTTTCAGGGTTCATCACAAGACGCATGGTGGTTTTTGTACCGTCGGCAAGCAGTTCGATGATGCCTTCAGTCGAGGAGAACAGGTTGTCCACCTTCTCGTAGACCTCTTCGGGAGCCACGAAATCGTCCAGCTTCTTGACCTTCTTGGACAACGGCCGGATCATCGGCTTGACCATGTATTTCTCGACGTTGCGGATAAATTTGATGAACCAGCCGAAAGTTTCGGGCAGCGAAAGCAGCCTGAGCGTTTCACCGGTCGGTGCGCAGTCGACGACGAGAAGATCGTAATCTTTCTGCTCTTCGTTGTAGCGTTTGATGTAGGAAAGCGAGAAGAGCTCTTCCATGCCGGGAAGAACACCCATCTCTTCGGCGTAGACGCCTTCGATTCCACGTGACGCCATCAGGTGTGCGAAATGCTCCCTGACTACGTCCCAGTTCAGGTTGAGATCACCGTAAACGCTGACTTCCTGACCCCAGAGGTTTTCCGTGATCTTGATCGGCGACGGGCCAAGCTCGACATCGAGGGAGTCACCAAGGCTGTGGGCCGGATCGGTCGACATGATGAGGGTTTTGTAACCCATATCTGCTGCTTTCAGGGCTGTCGCTGCAGCAACCGAGGTTTTGCCGACGCCTCCCTTACCGGTGAAAATGATATTACGCATACGTGTTGTAGAACCTTTGAATAGGTGGTTGAAAAAACTATCCGTATCGCCGAATTACTGGTCTTCCGGTGCGTGCGAATTAGAAATCGCTAAAGATAAGAAAAAACTTCATTCATAAGAAAAACAACTGCGAAACTTGCGCAGATCCTGACTGTCAGTCGCCATATAAAAGACGGCAATAATACATCGTCGGAAAATTAATATCCGTCACCCTATTTTTTGCGGCGATGTCCCTTGACGGCTTTGCCTTTGACTGCCTTGTGAGCCTTGCCTGCCTTGGCCGCATGGACCTTCACTTTGCCTTTCTTGCTATTTATTTTCGCGGAAGTACCCTTTGCGGATGCCCGGTACTTCACTGCCTTGTATACGACGAGCTTCTGCCCCGGCTTCAGCCTGGAGCTTTTCAGGTCGTTCCAATCGATGAGCTGGCTGACGGAGCAACCGTATTTCCTGGCAACGCTGGCGATCGTTTCTTTTTTCCTGACGACATACACCTTCCGGTTTTTGCTGGATGAGCCGCCCTCTTCCTGGCTGTCCATGGTCCGGACCATCGCATAAAGCCGCTGTTTCTCTGCGACCTGTTCAGAATGGAAGGCATAGATATCCTGCTCTTTCTGCATGAAAGGCTGGATATACTTTTTGGGGAGCCTCAACATGTTCGCGGACGAGGAGGGGGCCGGAATCATGCCCACCTTGTATTGCGGGTTCAGGAACTTGAGATCCTCGAGGGGTACTCCAAGCGTCTCCTGGAGCTGATCGAAACTGAGCGGTGACTTTACAGGGACCCTGTCCGTGTCCGAATACAGGAATCCGGGTTCGGCAGGCCTTATGTTGTGCTCGCGATAGAAGTTCATGACGTAGGTCACGGCGATGAATGCAGGAACGTATCCCCGTGTTTCCTGAGGAAGGTATGGCCATATCTGCCAGTAATCCCTGGCACCTCCGGCAGCCCTGATGGCCTTCTGGACGTTACCGGCTCCAGCGTTGTACGCCGCAAGCACAAGGAACCAGTCGCCGAACATGCCGTAGAGATCGTGAAGATGCTCGCAAGCCGCTACCGTAGCCTTGTTCGGGTCGTAACGGTCCTCGATGAACGACGAAGACTGCAGTCCATACATTTTTCCTGTGCCGGGCATGAATTGCCAGAGCCCGCGAGCGCCGGCATGGGAGACCGCTGTGGGATTCAGGGCGGATTCCACGACGGCGAGGTATTTCATTTCCTGAGGAATGTTGTACTCCCTGAGCTTCTCTTCGAACAGCGGGAAATAGACGCTGGTAAGCCCAAGCACTTTGGAGACAAGTTTTCTCTTGTCTACGGCATAAACACGGATAAAACCCTTGACATGCTGATTATAAACCAGCTTGAACTGGCTTTTTTTGCCGAGTTCAGCGATTCTCGATGCATAGACCGAGTCACTGAACTGAGGGACGAACTGCCTGGGGAACACGTCCCTCTCCAATCCGGGTGAGGAGGGAGAAAAACGGTCATCCTGGAAATAGGTCGTATTGACGAGGCTGTCGAGCATTTCAGAAACGCCTGACTGCTTTGGGACAGACGCACTTTCCTGATCAGCGCCGAATGAGACGCACGAAAATGCGGCAACCTGCAGACACGCGCAGAGAAAAAAAAGCCTGAACTGAAACAAAATCTTCACAAGCTGGGCCAATTTAACGGGAGAGATTGCAGGGGCGACCCCGCATTTTTACAAAAAAGCAATAGCTTGAACATAACCAGACCAAGCGATTAATACAAAATCTGCCAGTTTATCAAGGCTCTGCCTGACTCTGCCGACACGTAAAATCCTCATAAAAACCCGGAATGTCCAGATTTATTTCCTGAAACGGATTCCGGAGCGAAAAAATATCTTCCCGGTGCGCCGGCCGATTTACCGACGATCCGGGTAGGATACATTCCAGAGAAAGAGCCCTGCCGCATCGGCAGGAACGAGATGTGGCGAGCGCACTCCACCGTCGAGCATCGTCGCGAACGCATCCTCTCCCATGTGTCCCAGCCCGGCTTCGATCATGCCTGATACCAGATAACGGACCATGCTCCGGAGAAAGCGATTCGCCGAGATCCTGAATACATGGAAGCGGCCGTATCGGTACCACCCGGCACTATGAACCGTGCATGCGTTGCCCGTCTGCTGAGGGTCCTCTTTCGAAAATGCCGAAAAATCATGGGTGCCGGAAAGGGTGGCGGCAAGCCTGTTCATAACCTCAGTAGCCGGCCGTCCATGGCTGCACCCGGCAAAACGTCCGTCCAGGGCCGACGGCTTTTCGATCAGGAAATAGCGGTACTCCCTCGATGTGGCGCTGAAACGTGCATGAAAACCCTCCGGGACCTGCTTCATGGCGGTGATCCTTACCGTTTCGGGCAGGAGAGAATTCGAGGAGTGAAGGATTCGAGCCAGCTCCATCGAAGAGCCTGTCGTGAAACTGGCCGTCTGGCCTCTTGCGTGGACACCCTTGTCGGTCCTTCCCGCACCCATGATCCTGACCTCTTCCTGAACTATCCTGCCGAGCACCGACTCGATCGTGCCCTGGACAGTCGGAATCCCGGCGGACTGCCGCTGCCATCCGGAAAAGCCTGTCCCATCGTACTCGATCTCCATCCTGACGTTTTTCATGAAGCCTGGCTTGACTTTGGGGAGCCATGTTAGATGACCATTATTTATATTAAGGCTCATCTATCGGTTTCCCGATAATAATTATCTTTCGCTTATTCATCCTGAAAATCCGGCAAAAAGCTTGACGACACCATCCCTCGACATCCTTCTCGAATCCCTTGGCGCGGCATTACTCCGTCAGCCATCGTACCCATACGCCGTGCCGAACCTGTGGCACAAAGATACGACCGGGATATCGACGATAGATCCTGCGCAATACTACGGCGACATCATCAGTTCAATACTTGCCTCTCCATCCGTGGATGAATGCCGGACAGGCATCAGTGCGGCAGAATGGACGGCAAACGCGACAGTCTACAACCTTTTCGTCAGATTTGCCACGGCTTTCGACCATGACCGTGACGGAAGCATCAGCATAGAGCCGCTCCAGAGCGGATTCAGGGAGACCGGCACCCTGCTCAAGGCCATCGCCATGCTGCCCTACATCAAGCGGCTGGGGGCCAATACGGTCTATCTCCTTCCGCTGACCAGCATCGGCGTGAAGAACAGGAAAGGGGCGCTCGGTTCGCCGTACGCCATAAAGAACGCTTACCAGCTCGATCCGATGCTTGGTGAACCGGCGCTCGACCTGCCGACGGAAGTTCAGCTGAAAGCATTCGTCGAAGCTGCCCACCTCATGGGAATGAGAGTCGTGTTCGAATATGTGTTCAGGACGGCATCGATAGACAGCGACTGGGTTCCCGGCCATCCCGACTGGTTCTACTGGATCCGCGACAACGAAAGCGACGTTCCTTACGGACCTCCAGGCTTCAATCATGATACCCTGGCTGAAATTTACGAAAAAGTTGACAAGCACGACCTGCGCCGCCTTCCGGTACCCGACGAGGCTTATCGCCAGCGCTTCGTGGCGCCACCCGCAACGGTCACGACTCATGACGACGCCTATCTGGGGAAAGCTGATGACGGAAGCTCCTGCGTTATCGCCAGCGCCTTCTCGGATTGGCCTCCGGACGACCAGCAGCCGCCGTGGACCGACGTAGCCTACCTGAAGATGCACCAGGACCCCCGGTTCAACTATATCGCCTACAACACCATAAGGATGTACGACGAGGAGCTCGACCGTCCTGAATCCAGAAACGATATGCTGTGGGACGAGATATCAGGCATCATTCCCTGGTACCAGGCGCAGTACGGCATCGACGGCGCCATGATCGACATGGGCCATGCATTGCCGCCGGCTCTCAAGGCTTCGATCGTCGAAAAAGCGCGGAACGGACGACCTGAATTCGCGTTCTGGGACGAGAATTTCGATCCTTCTCCCCAACTGAAGGAAGAGGGCTTCAACGCCGTCTTCGGATCGCTCCCGTTCGTCATCCAGGACGTCCAGTACATCAAGGGGCTCCTGAATTTCCTGAACAAAACCGGTGTCGCGATTCCTTTTTTCGCAACCGGGGAAAACCACAACACCCCGCGGGTCTGCCACAACCTCGCAGGCCAGGAGGCAGGACGTCGTCGGGCGCTGTTCCTCTTCACTCTCGGAGCCATCCTGCCGGCAATGCCGTTCATCCATTCGGGCATGGAGATCTGCGAGTGGCATCCGGTCAACCTCGGGCTGAATTTCACCGATGATGACAGGCAACGCTTCCCGTCAGAAACCCTGCCGCTGTTCAGCGCGGGTTCCTGCGACTGGGAAAACGCCAACGGCCTCGAGCCGCTCTGTCACGATATCCGCAAAATCCTCGAAATCAGAAGCCGTTACCTCGAACTGGTCCGGTGCGGCGACAAAGGTTCGATCATCCAGCCGTACATCTCCGATCCCGCATTGATGACCGTCATGAGGAAATTCGGGGGGAAAACCCTTATTTTTGCCGGCAACAGCAACATGAATGATTCCGTTTCAGGCACCATGGAGTTCGAACAGCCGGAGATGCTGCTTGAAGACTTCGTCTCCGGCAGGCCGCTGGTCGTTTCCGACCACAGGATCGTACTCGACTTCGCGCCCGGACAGTGCTATCTTTTCGAACTGCCCTGAGCTCCGGAAGATTTTCCGGGAAACATCTGAAAACCGACTTTGTTCCAGTAAACCTGTAAATAAACCCAATCATTATGTCACTCCTTATCATCGGATCCCTCGCTTTCGACGATATCGAAACCCCCTTCGGCCGCTCGGACAACACTCTCGGCGGCTCATCGACCTACATCGCGCTTTCGGCAAGCTATTTTACCGATCCGATCAGGATGGTAGGCGTCGTCGGATCCGATTTCGATGAGAGCCATTTCGGGCTTCTCCACTCGAAAAACATCGATACAAAAGGAATCAAGGTGGTCGATGAGGGCAAGACATTCCGCTGGGCCGGCCGTTACCATTACGATATGAACACCCGCGATACGCTCGACACACAGTTGAACGTCTTCGCCAGTTTCGACCCGCACATCCCCCAGCAGTACCGGGATTCGAAGTTCATCTGCCTCGGCAACATCGACCCGGAACTTCAGCTCAAGGTGCTCGACCAGATCACGAAACCGGAACTGGTCATCTGCGACACGATGAACTTCTGGATCGAAGGAAAACCCGAAGAGCTGAAAAAGGTGCTCGAAAGGGTGGACATCTTCATCATCAACGACAGTGAGGCCCGCCTGCTCAGCGGCGACCCGAACCTGGTCAGAACGGCCCGGATCATCCGCAACATGGGTCCCAAAACCCTGATCATCAAGAAAGGCGAACACGGCGCCCTGCTTTTCACGGACAACGGCATTTTCGCGGCTCCTGCCTATCCGCTCGAATCGATCTTCGATCCGACCGGTGCAGGCGACACCTTCGCTGGCGGTTTCATCGGCCACCTCGCTCGCTGCGGAACCATCAACGAAGCTGAAATGAGAAGGGCTGTGTTGTACGGCAGCGCCATGGCCAGCTTCTGCGTGGAACAGTTCGGCACCGACAGGGTCAACGATCTCGACATGCTCGAAGTCGAGGATCGCTACCAGAGCTTTTTGGACCTGTCGCGCATCGAACCATAAGAGTCGCGGCACCTCTGTATATCCGTTTCGAGCACAGGCCGGCAACCTCAGCCTGTGCTCGAAATTCCCGTATGTCTCCCGTCTGATGGCTGGGACAACTGAAATATACTGTTGCCGCTATCCGTCGGGCTGACCGCTCGATGCTCCCACGACGCCTATCATTCAGGGCCGATGAAGACGATTTACGGAAACACCATCAGACTATCAGGAAGAGCCCTGTAACAATAACGCTTCAATGGCTAACTATGGCTCAACTCACCCCCCTCGACATTGCCTTCATTGCAGGATACTTACTGCTCACCCTCCTTATCGGACTCGCCTTCTCTTCAAAGGCCTCCGAAAACGTCGGTGAGTTCTTTCTATCCGGACGACAACTCCCGTGGTGGATCGCAGGTACCGGTATGGTGGCTACAACTTTTGCGGCCGATACCCCGCTTGCAGTCGCAGGCTTCGTGGCCAGAAACGGCATTGCCGGTAACTGGGTCTGGTGGACCTTCGTATCCGGCGGCATGCTCACGGTGTTCTTCTTCGCCAGGCTCTGGAGGCGCGCCAACATCCTGACGGACCTCGAATTCATCGAACTGCGCTACAGCGGACGCGCAGCCACCTTCCTGAGAGGTTTCAAAGCGGTCTATTTCGGCCTGTTCATCAACGCAGTCATCATCGGCTGGGTCAACCTGGCCATGTTCAAGATCATCAAGATCATGATCCCCGGCCTCAATCCTGAACTTGCGATCGTAGGGCTGGTTATCTTCACGACCATATACTCAGGCATGTCCGGGCTCTGGGGCGTATCGATCACCGATGCCGTCCAGTTCATCATCGCCATGGCAGGATGCATCATCCTTGCAGTGCTTGCCGTGAACTCACCTGCCGTCGTCGCAGCCGGTGGCCTGAAGCACGCCCTTCCGGGATGGATGTTCGACTTTTTCCCGTCGTTCTCCGCGACAAAAGATTCGGGAACCGGGGCTTATGCCCTCCCGTTCGCGTCGTTTGCCGCCATGGCCTTCGTCCAGTGGTGGTCATCGTGGTATCCGGGTGCTGAACCGGGCGGCGGCGGTTATGTCGCACAGAGGATGATGAGCGCAAAAGACGAAAAGCACTCCCTGCTGGCCACGCTCTGGTTCACCGTCGCCCATTACTGCGTCCGGCCCTGGCCCTGGATAGTCGTCGGCCTGGTCAGCCTGGTGATGTTCCCCAACCTCCCTGCAAACCAGAAGGAGGACGGATTCGTGCACGTCATGAACGCAGTGCTTCCTCCCGGCCTGAAAGGGCTCCTGATCGCGGCATTCCTGGCGGCATACATGTCGACTCTTTCGACCCATCTCAACTGGGGTACGAGCTATCTGATCAACGACTTCTACAAGCGATTCTTCAAGCCCGAGGCCGAACAGAAGCACTACGTCCTCATGTCGAGGGCCGTCACTGCCCTGACAGCCATCTTCGCGCTCTACATAACCTTCTTCGTGCTCCACAGCATCACCAGTGCATGGGAGTTCATCATCCAGTGCGGCGCAGGCACAGGATTCGTGCTGATCATGCGCTGGTTCTGGTGGCGCCTGAACGCCTGGTCGGAGATCACCTCGATGATAGCCCCGATCGTGGCATTTTCCCTGCTCAGCATTTTCACCGGCATCACCTTCCCGAACTCGCTGTTCATCATCGTGCTGTTCACGATCGTATGCACGCTTCTGGTCACCTGGCTTACCCCTCCCACTGAAGCCTCGAGGCTTGAATCATTCTTCAGGACCACGAGGGTCGGCGGAGCCCTGTGGAAACCCGTTTCTGATCGCCTTCCCGACGTCAAGGCGGACCATGGGTTCCTCGCCCTGTTCGCCGACTGGTTTTTCGGCGTCGTGCTCGTCTATGCGATGCTTTTCGGCACCGGGAAACTTATTTTCGGAGAAACAGGCGTCGCAATGATCTATTATGCAGCCGGGGTTGCGGCAGGATTCATGATATACCGCGATCTGTCGCGCAGGAACTGGAAAACATTCGAATAACCGATGGCTGCACCGCTGAAACTCATCCTTGCCTCCCAATCGCCCCGTCGGCGCGAACTTCTCTCGCTGACGGGCATCCCTTTCGAAACAGCTTCGGTCGACATCGACGAAACCTTCGACCCCGCGTTGCCGGTCGAAAGGAACGTGACGGAAATTTCAATGAAAAAGGCTGAGGCCGTCCGCACTTCGCTTCATCTTCCTGCAGATGAAACGGTCGTGCTCGGCTCCGACACTACGGTGCTCCTGGACGGCAAGCCGCTGGGAAAGCCTCTGGATTACGAACATGCATTCTCGATGCTCTCAGCCCTGCAGGGACGAACGCACGAGGTGCTGACCGGATTCTGCATCCTGCATGGCCGGGAATCCGTCCTGGACTATGCCAGGACCATCGTCGAGTTCGCGCCGATGACGCCTGGTGAGATCAACCGGTACATCAGAATCATGAAGCCCTTCGACAAAGCCGGGTCTTACGGAATCCAGGATCCGATACTCGCCTGCTTCATCGAACGGATCGATGGCTGCTACTACAACGTCGTCGGACTTCCAATTTCGAAAGTATTTGCCGCCCTGAAGCTCCTGTTTCCATTTCCACCATCCTTGCCATGACCAGGAAACCGGTGCTCGTGATCCTCGGCCCGACCGCTTCCGGAAAATCGGAGCTGGCCTTCAGGGTCGCCCGCATGAGCGGCGGAGAGATCATTTCGGCCGATTCGCGCCAGATTTTCCGTGGAATGGATATCGGCACGGCAAAACCGCCCCGCCATATGCTGGAAACGGTCAGGCACCACTTCATCGACGAAAAGGAGATCGGAGAGCCCTTCAGTTCCGGGGATTTCGCCACCCAGGCTCCCGAAAGGATCAGGGAGCTTCAGGAGCGCGGAGTGCCTGCGATCGTTGCCGGCGGCTCGACGCTCTATCTCGAAGGACTTCTGAAAGGATTTGCAGTACTCCCCTCCTCCGACCCGGAGGTAAGGGCTCGCCTGATGCACGAACTGGAACAGGATGGTGCCGGTAGCCTTTTCCGGCGACTGGAATCGATCGATCCGGTTCAGGCGGGAACTTTGGACCCGACCAAAACCCAGCGACTCATCAGGAGCCTTGAGATCATCGAAATCTCGGGCATGACCGTCACAGCCCTTCAGCAATCGCATTCAGGCACGCCTCACGACCTCGACTTCATCGTAACCGGCCTGGAGATGCCGAGGCCCCTGCTGTACGACAGAATCAACCGCAGGACCGCTGGAATGATCGAAGCAGGCCTGCTCGAAGAAGCAAGCGGCCTTTATGAACTCTATCGTCGGGACCTGATGGGAGGCGCTATCAATGCCCTGGCGACCGTAGGGTATCGCGAACTGTTCGGGTATTTCGAAAGAAACACTGATCTTGAGAAGGCAATCGAGCTCATTAGCCAACATACCCGCAATTATGCAAAACGCCAGTTGACTTTTTTCAAAAATAGGCTTAATGTTGAGTGGTTGGACTCCCCTTTAAACGAATCCGGAATTGCTGAGCTTGCCGAAAAACTCTGCTGCAGGATTTCGTGAAGAATGTTTGATTCACAAAGCCATCGATGAGATGAAACACACGGAACATTATCGATGCTGAACTTCTTCAATCCGATCCGTTTGTCTATGCATCGAGTTCGATTTTCCCTGAATTTCGTTGCACACCCAAGGTGTTAAACAGCAGTACCAGCAATGAAACACTCCGTATCGACCCGCAAGGAACTGACCATCCTCAAACTTGAAGAGGTGGTTTTCGATGTCCGCCACGCCGACTGGTTCAGGACGACAATCGATGAACTGGTCAGCAACAACCTCAGTCGAAACCTGATCGTTGATTTCTCCCATGTCAAGGCCATAGACTCCTCAGGCATCAGTTCGATGCTTCTTGCGCATCAGCTCGCCAACCGCTCCGAAGGCCTTGCGATCTTCGTTTCGCTCTGCCAGCAGATCAAGGATCTTCTTAAACTGACCAACCTCGACAAACAGCTCTACATCTTCTCTTCGATCAACGAGGTCATGACGCTCATCGAACCTGCCCTGAAGGGAAAACGTGCGCACAAATCGCGGCATCAGTCAGCGCCTTACGAACCTCCGGACGAGATTGCCGACGAGATCGAACTGCTTCCCGAAGAGGTCTTCGACAACGGACCTTTTCCCGAACTCATCGAAGAGTCGGCCGATGACCATAACGATGACGACCAACAGGATATCAAAGAACCTTCTACTGAAGAGATCCCCGTGAAAAAGAGGGGCCGTCCGAAAAAAACGTAGCTCCCGATAAAGGAAAATACTTAAAGCGCGCGACTGAGCGGACAAGCGACCTCCAGCCGCAATTATGAAACAGCTTCTGCGTTCCGCGCCGCAAGACCGGTCATACCGACGATAGCCGTATCCCCTGAGGAAGATTCCTTCCCTCTTGAAAATACCTGTTTAATCTCGAGCATTGACAAATCGCCTGATCTGACGTACTTTACTGTTATGATGAGTATCGGTTCACCCCCTGCAAGAAGGAATTTCCTGGTTCCCCTGGTAACCGGAGCTCTGCACCATGCTGGACAATCTCATTCGAGACAGGGTAGAAAAGCTTTTCGACTCAGCGGCTGTTTCAGTTAACGGGTACCGGCCCTGGGACATCAAAATTCATGACCGACGCATTTACCGGAAGACACTCCTTCAGGGAAGCCTCGGCTTCGGGGAGTCCTATGTAGACGGTTGGTGGGACTGCGACGAGCTCGACGAACTGTTTTTCAGGATCCTTTCGACAGGCATCGACAAAAGGGTCGGCGCCTTTTCCAAAGCCATGGAGGCCCTTGTCGGCACAATCGTGAACTTGCAAAGTCCTGTGCGGGCTTTTACCGTCGGCAAACGCCATTACGATGCAGGCAACGATCTTTTCGAGGCGATGCTCGACCGGCTGATGATCTACAGTTGCGCATTCTGGAACGGCGCCAGAGACCTTGACGAGGCGCAGGAGAACAAGCTTCGCCTGGTATTCGACAAACTGGGCCTCGAACCGGGCATGAAGCTGCTCGACATAGGATGTGGATGGGGAGGAACCGCACGCTTCGCCGCGGAACACTTCGGCGCGCACGTCGTTGGCGTCACCGTCTCCAGGGAACAGGCGGAATTTGCCGCGACACGCAGCAATGGGTTCGACGTCGATATCAGGCTGATGGATTACCGCAAAGTCGAAGGCCTGTTCGACCGGATCGTGTCGCTCGGCATGCTCGAACACGTCGGACACAAAAACTACCGGACATTCTTCGAAAAGGCCCGCAGGTGCCTCAAACCGGACGGGCGCCTTATGGTCCAGACCATAGGAGGCAACCTGCCCGCTTCATGCACGGATCCATGGATAGGCACCTACATTTTCCCGAACTCCATGCTCCCTTCCGCCAGCCAGATCGCCAAGGGGTACGAAGGACGGTTCGTCCTGGAGGACTGGCAATCGCTTTCATACGATTACGCGCTGACGCTCAAAGCCTGGGAACGGAACATCACCCGCAACTGGCCCCAGTTGAAAAACGACTACGACGGAAAATTCTATCGCATGTGGCGCTATTACCTCCTGAGTTGCGCAGGAGCGTTCAGGGCAAGGACCATACAGCTATGGCAGATACTCCTCAGTCCGTCAGGCATCAGGGGTGAATGCCGAATCCCTCACGATCTTTCATCCAGGCAATTCAGGGATAAAGGAAACGGTCACTGGAAGCCGCTTCGAATGCCTGTACCGGGCCTCGGGCAGCATCGAGAATCTCCGCTATCGGGCGCTGCTTCAGAATCATGATCCGGTATGCGGATGTACCGGCAAGCTGGTCGAAAAAGTTCGCGTTGCTGTTCAACCCTGTCTTTTCGGGGTAGAGTTTCTGCAGCGAGAGCAGGATTGCCGTGGCGCTCCTGAAGGGATCGAACCGGCGCCTGTCGGTCACCGTGAGACGCAGTCCCTGACACTCCGTGCCGGCAAATTTACTGCTTCCGGGAGTAAAGGCTACTTCCTGGAGATCAAGCCCGGGAAGATGATACCGGTCGATCTCATGTTTAAGTCTCCGGGCGTTGATAAAGGGCGCCCCAAACGTCCTGAACGGTGCGTCGGTGCCTCGCCCCTCACTGACCAGCGTAGCCTCCAGCATAACGGTTGCCGGGTAGAGAAGCAGGGTCTCGAAATCCCGGATGTTGGGCGAAGGCGGACGGAAGCGGAAACCGGGAAGTTCATCGGCAAATTTTGCATGACTGTACCCCTGCATATGCACGACCTTCAGGGAAAGCTTCGGGTAAAGGCGCTTCTGGAGCCAGACAGCGATCTCCCCTGTCGTCATGCCGTGCAGGAACGGAATTTCAGCGGCGCCGACAAACGATTCGAACGACGGTTCCAGCATGAACCCGCCGGCAGGGATCGGTGAAACAGGATTGGGACGGTCAAGCACCATGAAGGTTATGCCTGCATCCCGGCAGGCTTCCATGGCAAGCTTCATGGTGGAAATGTAGGTATAACAGCGGACGCCGGCATCCTGCAGGTCGAACACCAGGACGTCGATCCTGTTCAGGAGAGCGACATCGGGTTTTCTGGAAGCGCCGTAAAGCGAATAAACCTTGAGTTTGCCGGCGATGGAGCTGTTGCCCACCTTTTTACCTGCTTCGCTATCCAGGGAAAACCCGTGTTCCGGAGCCATAAGGAACTTCAGGTCGACGCCGCATCTCTGCAACACTCGATAACCCGGCTCTCCGGAACTGGAGATCGCAGCCGCGTTGGTGATCAGTCCGACCCTTTTGCCTTTAAGCTCATTGCACTGGCCGGCATCGAGCCGGTCGAGGCCATATCGGAACTCCTCTGCATGGAGAGGGCGGGCAAAACAAAAAAGGAAAAGCAGACTGACCAGCAGCCGGATTCCAGGGGCTGAAACTCTTCTCCTCATAACTCCGCATCGTTGATGGTTTGCTTCAGGTCGGGCATCGCGTCTGAACGGACATCAGCAAAAATAGTCTTCCTGACGCACCTGGACAACAGGGGTGGAAAATGGTGCGAAGCAGCGTGCGCAGGGGCAAAAAAAAAGACCGCACAACATGGCGCGGTCTTTTCAATGGTGGTGGGGACAGGACTTGAACCTGCAACCTTCGGGTTATGAGCCCGACGAGCTACCAATTGCTCCACCCCACGATGTTAGTGACCTAAAGTATCACAATTTCCATTAAAAACAAACAATTATTGCACGGAGTTCCCGATTATTTCTTCTCCGTGTGGTTCGATCACAAAAAGATGCCCGTCCCGGCCTTCCACAGCGAGGATCATGCCCTGTGACAACTCCCCCCTGATGGTTCTGTCCGCGAGGTTAGCCACCAGCACAACCTGCTTGCCGACCATCTCTTCAGGCTGATAATACTGGGCGATTCCGGAGAGCACCTGGCGCTCCTCGGTGCCGACCAGCAGCTTCATTTTGAGCAGTTTGCTCGCCTTTTTAACCGGTTCGCATTCGAGCACCTTTGCCACGCGAAGATCGACCTTCTGGAAATCGTCGAAGCTGATCTCCGGTTTGAAGGTCATCTGTGCCTTTTCAGCGGCGGCTTCGCGGAGTTCGGTTGCGGCGAGCAGAGCTTCGATCTTTTTCAGCTCCGGCTCGATATCGGCCTGCTCTATCTTCGAAAAAAGAATCTCCGACGACCCGAGCAGACGATGCCCCTTCTTCAGCCCCGGCTCGATCGCTGTCTGCCATACCTCCGCACCTGGAGCCACGAGATCGTCGATCGTTCCTTCGAAGCCGAGCATCCGGTGTATGCGGTTGCACGTTTCGGGGATGATCGGATAGAATACGAGCGAAAGGGTATGGCAGAGGTTCAACGAGACGGCCACGGTATGGGCTGCAGCCTCACGGTCTACCTTGATCGTCTTCCACGGTTCCCCTTCGGTAAGGTACCTGTTCGCAAACCTGGCGATCTCCATGGCCTGGGTCGCCGCTTCGCGGAAATGGAACCCTTCGTATGCCTCTTCGAGCTTCCTGAAGCTCTCCTGCCAGTCAATGCCGAGACTGTTCCACTCTTCGAGCCTGATTTCGCAGGGGACCTCGCCCTCGAACCGGGAGTTCGTGAAATCGACCGATCGCTTGATGAAATTGCCCAGCGTATCGGCAAGCTCACCGTTGGTGCGGTTCTGGAAATCGCTCCAGCTGAAATCGGTATCCTTGTTCTCAGGATAGTTCATGGCGATGCTGTATCGCAGGGTATCGGCCGGGAAACGGTCGAGGAACTCGCCCAGGTAGACCGCATAATTGCGCGATTTCGAAAATTTGCGCCCCTCGAAGTTCATGAACTCTGATGCAGGGACGTTATCGGCGAGCTGGTAAATACCTTCGCTCCTGCCCTCGTTCCATGCCATCAGGATCGCCGGGAACATGAGCGTGTGGAATACGACGTTGTCCTTTCCGATGAAATGCACGATCCTGGTATCCGGATCCTGCCAGTATCTCTTCCAGAGGTCGACGTCGCCCCTCTTTTCGGCCCACTCCCTGGTGAACGAGATGTAGCCCAGCACGGCATCAAACCAGACATAGAGAACCTTGCCTTTCGCCTCGTCAGTATCGAGCGGCAGGGATATGCCCCAGGAGAGGTCACGGGTGATCGCCCGGTCGGCCAATCCCTGGTTGAGCCATGTCCTGGAGTAGTTGACCACGTTCTGGCGCCACTCTTCGCTGTGGCTTTCGACGAAGGCCTCGAGCTGCTTCTGGAACCTGCCAAGCGGAAAATACCAGTGAAGCGTCTCGCGAAGTTCGGGCGTCGCATCGGAAAGCTTGCTTTTCGGGTCGATAAGTTCGAGCGGGCTCAGATGAGTGCCGCACTGCTCGCACTGATCGCCGTTCGCCTCGGTATTGTTGCAGATCGGGCATGTGCCTGTGACGTAACGGTCGGAAAGAAATCGGCCGGCCTTGGCGTCGTAAAAGAGCTTTTCGGTTTTCTTGTTGAAAATCCCCTTCTGTTCGATATCGAGGAAAAACTCTTTGGCCGTCTCGTGATGCCTGGGCGAACTGGTGCGACCATAGTAATCGAACGAAATGCCACATCTGGAAAAGGCGTCTGCGTTCATTCCATGGTAGCGGTCCACGACGTCCTGGGGGGTTATGCCCTCACGGTCTGCAGTGATGGTGATCGGCACGCCGTGCTCGTCTGATCCGCCGATATGGATGACCTCATCTCCGCGAAGCCGTTTGAACCTCACGTAGATGTCAGCCGGCAGGTAAACCCCTGCGAGATGGCCCAGGTGAACCGGACCGTTTGCATATGGAAGAGCTGACGTTACAAGAGTCCTTTTGAAAATATGGGTCATAAAATCGTGCAATCAGTTGTAAGGTATATTAAAGAGCACCGGCACAAAATGCGGAAACTCCCTACTTCTTTGCTGCAATGGCGGTGAACTGCTCCAGCGTAAGACGGCGTTTCTGGCCTCCGTCCAAATAGCGGATCCAGATGCTTTTCTTCTGGGGATCGACACCGTCGACTACGGCCGTTCCCTCCCTGGTCAATACGGTGGTACCGACGGACGGCCAACCGTTGTTCCTGCAGCCGCCGGCCTTGTGAGCGCCTTTCGAGAAGCTGAGGCAGCATTTCGGGCGGTTGCACAAACCGATGGTGTTGAAGGAGTGGTTGTCTCCGTTGATGCTCTCCTGGATCTGCGGTTTTTCTGCAAACGGGTTGGCATGGATTTTCTGCATCCAGGTGGAGCAGCAGAGAGCGCAACCGCAGGGCCCCTGGGTATTCGCCCGCCGTGCCTCTTCGCGGGTGGTGATCTGCACCATCTGGATCCGGGCTTTGAACTCGCCGGCAAGGTCCCGTACAAGCCCCCTGAAATCGACCCGGTGTGTGGCAGTATAGTAGACCGACAATTTCTGCTGGTCGAGACGGAGATCGATATCGACAAGCTTCATGTCGAGATGGTGGCGCTCGATCCTGTTCTGGCAAGCCTCCTTGATTTCGGGCTCGCGTTTCCTTATTTCGGCAAATTCACGAATCTCGTTCTCGTCAGCGCTCCTGATGATTGACGGAAGAGCTTCGCTCTCCTCAGTATGGCCCTTGAGCTGCAATTTCCTGGCTGCAATCCGTCCCGTCGAGTAGACGATGCCGAGATCGAAACCCCCGTCAGCCTCGAGTATCACCGGAGTGCCGATGGCGATCGATTCGCCGGTCTTGTTCATATAGAACTCCCTCCGGCAACCCTTCATTTCCACCTCGCATACCGGGACAGCACCTTCAGGCAAATCGTCTCCGTAAAGGTCGGAAGCCTCCTGGTGCAGAATCCTGGAAAGTTTCAGCCTGACCTTCGCATTATCGCCGAGCAGGCAGCTGCATATGACAGTACTCATGTTTGGTATCCTTTATAATCGCCTCTGTAGGTCGTTGCTTTCAACTCCGGCAGGGCTTGACCGGTCGGAACTCCCTACGCTCCAGGCCCGTATCGCCGGAAAAACTTACAGCGGCACCATTACGATATATATTTCAACTCGTCACTTCTTCGCAGGCTTCGTCCCGGAGCTGCGACCAAACCCTGTAATCAGCCGCAAAGACTCTACACGCCGGTTGACCGATTCACTTCCCTGTATGACAACATCGAAACCGTCGAGCGATCGGTCCACTACCTGACGCTTCACCTCGTCGAGATGGGATTCCGTCGTGGCCTGCATGAAACCGTTGAGGGCATCCAGACCCTGCCACTCCGACTTATTCATAAGGGTCTGCATCCCGAAAGAGAGGAAAAGCTCAGGTTTCTGGTCCTCAAGATATTCAATACGGCTGACAACTGAAACAAGGTAAAGGTCTTCTCTCTTTTTCAAAACCCGTTCAGCTATTCCGGCCGTTCCCCTGAAAAAAACAATAGGCCGTTTGTCCACATTCTCGATTATGCCCTGCGGAAAAATCCAGAGCGCGTTCTGAAGCGGACCTGGCGATAACAGACAGGATGCTGCGTAGTCGAGAGTGCCTATCGCGCTACGTGCATTGGAACGGTCGATCGAAAATGCTCCGACACGTGTGAAGAAACGGTGCTTCTCCAGCTGGGGATATTCGATGATGATGAAGAGGTTCTGCCTGAAGTAGAGCTCGGTGCATATCTGGGACCAGAACCCGTCCCACCAGTAAGCATGATTGCAGAAGAAGATGACCGGAACGGCCGGGTCCATCGCCGGCAGACCGGTCGGCATGTGCACTCTGAGCGAGTGGAAATGCCGCCTGAACTGCCGGCGGGAATACCATCCGAACCACCGAGTGTAAGCCCAGCTTCGGCGAACCTTCAGCATGGGCGGCGGTTACTGGAACGCTTTTCTCATGCGGTTTACCGCCTTTTCGAGCTCATCGATCGAGGCCGCGTAAGAGAGGCGCAGGTTTTCGGGGGCGCCGAATGCGTCGCCCGGAACCGTAGCCACGAAATGATCCTTGAGCAGGTATTCGGCAATGTCCGCAGAATCCTTCATGACCTTGCCGCCGAAAGTCCTGCCAAGAAGTCCCTTGATCGACGGAAAGATGTAGAACGCACCATCAGGCAACGTGGTCTGTATACCGGGAATGCTGTTGAGCTCCCTGAACATGAAGTCGCGACGCTTCTCGAACTCCGCAGTCCGCTCCCTCACGATCGACTGATCGCCGTCGAGTGCAGCCACGGCCGCTTTCTGGGCGATCGAGTTGGCGTTGGATGTGGTCTGGGACTGGATCTTGTCGCATGCGTCGATGATCCATTTCGGTGCGGCCACATAACCGATTCTCCAGCCGGTCATGGAATAGCTCTTCGAGGTGCCGTTGCTGACTATCACCCAGGGCTTCATCTCCGGGATCCTCGCCGGTGAAAACGGGCGAACGCCACCGTAAACGATCATGTCGTACATCTCGTCGGAGATGACGAAAATCTCCTTTCCTTCCACCACTTTCATCAGATCGCGCACCTCCTGCTCATTGTAGACTGAACCGGTAGGGTTCGACGGCGAATTCAGCACAAGGATCCTGGTGTTCGGGGTAATGGCCGCCTCAAGCTGCGCAGGAGTGAGCTTGTAGCCCGATTCGATCGTGGTATCGACGATCACCGGCGTAGCGCCTGCGAGCCTTACCATTTCCGGGAAACTGACCCAGTAAGGGGCCGGCACGATCACTTCGTCACCCTCGTCGCAGAGCGCGAGAAACGCATTGGCCAGGGTCTGCTTGCCGCCGTTGCTGACGATGATCTCGGCTTCACTGAACTCGAGTCCGTTATCGCGCGAAAGCTTCCTGACGATCGCCTTTTTCAGCTCGGGAATACCGCCGTTTGCGGTGTAACGGGTAAATCCGGATTTTATGGCGTCGATCCCTGCCTGACATACATTCTCAGGTGTCGGAAAATCAGGTTCGCCCGCAGAGAGGCTCACTATATCTTTACCTTCCGCCTGCATCTTCTTGGCCAGACCGGTGATCTTCATCGTCTGGGATTCCTGCATGCTCAGCACCCTGCGGCTCAGGTATTTCTCATGGTTATCTGCACTCATCGTCTCTATGTATTGAATTATTGTTTTTTTTGAAAAAAAGTCATGATCTGGCCCGTTGTTCAGCCCGCTTCCCGGCAAGCTTTTCGAGCACATAAGGATGGACGAACTTGCTGACGTCTCCTCCGAGCATGGCCACCTCACGGATGATCGACGAAGCGACATAGGTGTATTTGACGTTCGGCATAAGGAAAACCGTGGTCACTTCGGGATAAAGATGCCGGTTCAGGAGGGAGATCTGGAATTCGTATTCGAAATCCTTGACCTGCCGCACGCCCCTGACGATCGCCTTTGCGCCCTCCTGGCGTGCGTAATCGGCCAGAAGGCCGTCGTGCAGGACATGGACGCTCACTGACGGTAAATCCCTGACCACCTCCCTGACCATCTCAAGACGCTCGTCCACGGTAAACAGCGTATGCTTCTGGCTGTTGTCGGCAAGCACCACCTCGACCTTGTTGAAGATGTTCAAAGCCCTTTCGAGGACATCGAGATGTCCGTTCGTAAAGGGATCGAAAGTCCCCGGATAGATGGCTCTATTGCTCATGTAAGTTCCGTTCGGGGGTGAAAAAAGAGACTCTGGTCGTTCCGTAATCCTTGTGAAACAGATATCCGCCTGATGACGAAAAATCATGGCTTGAATGGTGCTCCATCAGAAGCAGCCCATCTTCCGAAATCAGGTTCCCGTCAAGGATCGTGCGGATGAGGAACTCGTAGTCCTCCCACCGGTAAGGCGGGTCGCAAAACACCAGGTCGAACGGCCCCCCCTCCCTTTTGATGAACGCCGTCACATCTGCACTGACGAACCGCGTCATGGCCGTCACACCGAGATCAGCCGCCGTAGCTCTCATGGTCTCGAGGGCCTGGCGATTCATCTCAACGAAACAGGCGCTGTGCGCCCCCCTGCTCAGGGATTCGAAGCCGAGATTGCCAAACCCGGCAAACAGGTCGAGTACCTCGATACCTTCAAAATCGATCCTTGCGCCTATCGTATCGAAAAGCGACTTCTTGACCCTGCTGCTGCAGGGCCGGATGTCTCGCGATGGAAGATGCCTGATCTTCCTCCCACGGTATTTGCCCGCCTGGACCTGCACCTCTTCCGGAAAACCTAAAAGTCGCCGTAGACTGTTTCGCCAAGAATCGCAAGGGCTTTCTCACCATCATCCTTGGACGGGGGCTTGCCGTGCCAGTTCGACTTGTCGGGCATCGAGCCTTCGAAAAACGGCACACCTTTGCCCATGATCGTCGTAGCGAGAACCACCGCCGGTCTGGTGCGGGACTTGTCCGACCTCAGAGACTCGAGGGTATCGATGAAATGCTCGATATCATTGCCGTCGCATGAGAACACATCCCAACCGAAAGCACGCCATTTGTCGGCAAAAGGTTCGATATCCATGACTTCGCTGACCTCGCCGTCGATCTGCAGGCTGTTGTAGTCGACGATACCGATAAGGTTGCCGAGTTTGAAATGGGCTGCGCTCATTGCTGCCTCCCATATCTGGCCCTCCTGGCACTCACCATCGCCCATCAGGCAGAACACATCGCTCTTCTTGCCGTCCAAGCGCAAACCGAGAGCAGCGCCCACGGCCGCCGAAAGCCCCTGCCCCAGGGAACCCGAAGCGATCCTGATGCCTGGAAGCTTCGCTTCGCAGGTAGGATGGCCCTGCAGATAGGAGTTGATCTGTCGCAGATAATTCAGCTCATCGAGAGAGAAGTATCCCGAACGGGCAAGCACGCTGTACCAGACGGGAGCGATATGGCCGTTCGACAGGAACAGCATGTCGTGGTCACGATTGACATGAAACTGGTGCGGATGGTGCTGCAGTACCCTGAAGTAAAGCGCAGTGAAGATATCGGCCATGCCGAGAGATCCCCCGGTATGTCCCGAATTGGACTTCACCAGCATTCGGACCACATCCCGACGTACCTGGCGGGCCATGTCCTTGAGTTCACTGATGGTCGAAAGCTGGAGATGCTCGCCTTTCTTCTCCGACGGATAGGGCTTCAAATGTTTTGCCATAATGACAGCAGGGAATCTCTTGAGAGTTAAAAAACTGACGCACTAAAAAGTTGCCTTGCGTTATCGACGTGAACGGTTCGAATGCGAGGTGGACAGATCGATAAACCGGAGTATCCCTTCAGGCAGGGACATGAGGATTTCGATCCCGAAAAGTCGGGACCAACGATGCAATCGAATCTCGAAACAGATAAACAGAGGCGCCCTAAAGTTACGCGCACATGCCTAAATTACCAAGCGCTTAACCTCAGCCCTCTTTATTTCTTTTCCTGAGGTATTTCACCACCGAATAGACCAGGAAACCGACAAAAACGAGCGTAACGGGGATGCTGTACAGCGCCACGTATTTCCCGATGCCCTGCCAGTTCTGGCCAAGCACGTAACCGCCGTAAAGAAGCAGGATATTCCATAACGTTGAACTGGTCAAAGCTGCAAGCAGGACCAGGGATACGTTAAGGTGAAGCAGGCCGGCGACTATTGAAATAGCAGCCCTTGACCCGAACAGGAAGCGATTCGCAAGAATGGCCGCATAGCCGTGAGTCGAAAATTTCTGTCGGACAAGCTCCATCTCCGAAGGCGGAAACAGCTTGTGAATCCACAGTGCGAATTTGTGGCGGACCTCACTCTCCCCGGCGGCATAAAGCTTCAGGCCGAGAGTCCTGCTGAGCAGGTAGACGGTCATGAACCCTCCCGTTGAGCCAAGGGACGTCCAGAACAATGCCCAGAAGAATGAAAGGCTGCTGTAGGCGAGAAGGTAGCCTGCTAACGCTACCGGAACATCCCCCGGGATAGGGGGGATGACGTTTTCCAGGTATGCCGAAAGAAACAGGATGAGATAGACCGACGAAGGATCGGCCTGCTGGAGGTAAGCCATGATGGCATCGAACATCGGCAGTGTTCCGGATGGCGGGTTTACAGTCCGAGAACCCGCTTCTTGACCTCGGAATAGGCATCTTCGACGCCTCCGAGATCGAGACGGAAACGGTCCTTGTCAAGCTTCTCGCCGGACTCGGCATCCCAGAACCGGCAGGTGTCGGGGCTGATCTCGTCGCCGAGCAGGATCTGGCCCTTGTGGCGGCCGAACTCGAGCTTGAAATCGACAAGCCGCAGCTTCCTTTCAGCAAAATATGGTTTGAGCAGTGCGTTGATTTTCGCAGCCAGATCCTTGAGCACGACGATCTCCTCATAAGTGGCAACACCGAGCGCAACGGCATGAGCTTCGTTCATGAGCGGATCGTCGAGATCATCGTTCTTCAGGTAAAGTTCGATGATCGGCTCAGCGAGCACTGTTCCTTCAGCGAAGCCGTAACGCCTGACCAGCGAACCTGCGGCAATATTCCTGGTAACAACCTCGACCTTGATGATATCGAGGCTCTTGCAGAGCATGTCGCGATCGTTGAGCTGACTGACGAAGTGGGTCGGAATGCCCTGCTCACCAAGCATGGTGAAAAGACGGCATGAAATCGCGTTGTTCGTCACGCCTTTGTCGGCAATCGATCCCTTCTTCTTGTTGTTGAAAGCGGTCGCGTCGTCCTTGAACTCCTGTATGATGAGATCAGGTTCATCAATCTGCCAGACTTTCTTGGCCTTTCCCTCATGCAACAGTATCGTCTTATTCATTATTTGTTACCTCTTTTATGGTGTTCGTACGGCTACAGCCGTGAAAAAATTATTGATTCAGCTGGTCGGTCGCCTGCTGGACAGCACCGGTCAGCACGATGTTGATCTGGTCCTCCGTCAACCCCTTCTCCTTCAGGAACCACATAAACCTGAAGACACCGAGATCCGAGAGCATGGCTTTCGGCTGATCGGCCTCATCGAGCCCTCTCGACTTGCAGTGCTCCTCAGCGGTCCGGAGCCAGTCCTCGATAAATCCGTCAGGCCTTCCGTCATTGACGAAGTAATGGGTCACGATACGGACGGCATCGGCAAAAGTCGGCGAGGGATTGCTGACGAAGATGAGCTGCATCTCCTCGGAAATCTTGCCGAGAAGCATAACGGCTTCCTTGTCAAAGGTCTCCTCGAGGATGTCCTTCGCTTGCGCCTTAACATCGAACTTTTTGTTCATACTTCTGAAGACAGCCGGATGTCCAGGTTAAGATGATTGAAAACTCCGGATAACTTTACGCCCCAAGCCTCCATATTCCGCGTAATCCATTATATCGCATACACTTACAAAAAAGCGACACCTACCCGGCAAACACTCAGCGCAATTTCAGCGCTAAACGCATTTAAAAGTAAAGAATTGACCCCGGATTGTGCAAATAAAAAGGCCCATCGACT